>JANXLY010000307.1 GCA_025354885.1 Acidobacteriota bacterium
GGAGCCCATGTCCGTAAATAAATGAAAACAAGCAAAAGTCGATTTTTGCGTTTTTTGAAGCTTCGCTATCCGTTCGCTTTTCCGGCTAAGGGTGTTTTCTGAAGGGCTGGTGAGAAATCCGAGTTAGTCGTGGCTTGCAGATTTGGCGCGTGCGCGTGGATCTGATGGCAGCTTTGCATCCGGCTCGATCTCGCCGTGGAAGATGCGCGTGATTTCGCCGGACAGAAGCAGGTACCAGTCGCTGGGAATCGTTGTGCCATCGGCATCGAGGGTGAGCCAGAAACCCTGGGCGGGGGCCTCGTCGTGGCGTCCAACTACCTTCATGATGGCTGTCGCCTCATCCACCTCGTCGAACATGGCGATCTTCAACATCGTGGCACCGGCGAGCTTGGCGTTGTAGGCCTGACGCCAGAGGAAATCACCGCTCAGGCGAGGGATCTGGTTGGGCCGGTTGTTCTTCTTCAGGTTCTGCCAGGAGAAGCCCGGGAATACAACGGGCATGTAGAGTTGGCCATTGGCTGCAGCCCGTTTCACGTCGGGGATCACAACAATATCCTTCCAGCTATCTGCGGCCGCAAGCGTTTCGTAGCGGCCCACATTCCAGGGCTGGACAACGTCCATCATGGCGTAGACTTCAGCCCATTCCGGTTCTTTCCTTGCGTCGTTTGACAGTGTTCTCCAGCGGGCTGGAGTGCCACCCATGTACGTGACATTGTGGCTCGTCTTGAAAGCGCTAATGAAATCCTTTGCCTCCTGGGCTCTTGCAGGCGGATGGTTGGTGGTATCGAGGCCCATGCCCCAGACTGAGACCAGAGGCTTGCCCTGGTGATGCTGGTAGTTGGGATGATCGGTGATCTTCAGCTGGCTTACGAGATAAGCCCAGTCGTCGAGGATCGTCTTGGCGAAGGTGGCGGGATTGGCACCGGAGACGTCGTATTCAATGGCGAAGGTGCGGCCAGATTCGAGAGATGCGGCCATGATGTTTCTTAGGACGACCTCGCCACCGGTGCGCTTGCTGTTGATCTCGGTAACAAAGCGCTGCACCAGCACACCGTCGAGGCCGTATTCTCTCATCCACAGGAAGTGGCGGTTTACCGTTTTGGGGTTTCGCGAAGAGAAGAGATATGCTGGCTTGTCGCCAACCGTCATCCGGGGGATTTCGCAGAGTTCGTCCTGGTCGAATTCAGTCGTGTTGGGATACATCTCAATGGTAAGAGTTTCGGGGGTGGGAACCCCATTCGACCAGTGAGTCCAGCGGCCGGTGCCGTCGCCAGGGCAGGTGAACCAACCCTGGTATCCGACGAGAACTTTGTTGTCGAGCGTAGATGGATCGACGCTCAGGAAGAGAGCGAGAGCAACAAGATAGCTAGTCATCGCATGCTCCCTTAGAATTCGAGCCGGAGCCCCATGACCATGGTTCGATTGCCGTTCTTGGCTGTGATGACGCCGAAGGTGGAAGAGGTGATGGCAGTAGCGGGGCCAGCGGGATTGGGATGGTTGAGCATGTTGTAGAACTCGGCGCGGAACTGAAGACGCATCCGTTCCTTGATGGGCTGCCAGCGGCTCAACACACTATCGAAACTGAAGGTTCCCGGATTGCGAAGGCTCGGTTCGGTACGCGAGCCGGAACCGAAGGAGTAAGCGGCCGGATTGGTGAAGGCAGTGGTATCAAACCAACGATCCAGGGATCTACCTTCCTGGAGGACCCCGCTCCTGGAACGATCGGCATAGCAGCCCAGACCAGAGACGCCTGGCATAGTACAGGCGGCTCCGATGGCGATTGGGGTGCCTGTCTGTGCGGCGAGAATACCGCTGACCTGCCAGTTGCCAAGGATCATGCCACCGATGCCTTTTGAAAGGTATTGCTTGCCGCGACCGAAGGGAAGTTCGTAGACCCAGTTGGTGACCAGGCGCCTGTTGATATCGGCGGCTGAGATAGAACGCGAAAGGCCGAGGTCATAAGGGTTGATGAAGTTAGCCCCGCCGACGAAGCGCTCATTGACGTTGTCGATTAGTTTTGCGCCTGTGAAGGAGACCTGGAACATTAGGCCCTTTGAGAAAGAGCGTTCTGCCCGCAGTGTGAAGCCGTGATAGATCGAATCGCCAATGGCGGCTCGGATTTGATTGATGCTTCCAGCGTATTGCTGGTAGGGCACTAGCAGGATGCCCTGCCGCACCGTGGCAGTGCTCATCGTTCCGATGGTGATCTTGCCGAAGAAGGGGTTGGGCACCAGGCTGTTGAGTTGCGAACCTCGAGAGAGTTCGCTTGGGTAGGTAGCGTTGCGGTTGTAGTTATTCCAGATACGCATGCCGCGGCTGCCGATGTAGGCTGCTTCGACCAGGAAATTCTTGCCGATGCTGCGTTGCAGATTCGCGTTCCACATGTGATTGGTGGGTGTTTGCCAATCGGGCCAAATGGCGCTGATGCCGGCTCCGACCAGCGAGTTCGGGTATGGCCTGAGACCATTTACGAAAGGATTGGAGAGCGAAGACCCAGGGACTGGAGTATTGGGTGCAGCTGGAGGTTGGCCGAAGAATACGGCGGTACTGACTGAGGAACCGCTGCCGAGATCGCCAGGGCTTTGACCCACGCCGCCGCTGCCGGGGGCGTAGAAGATTCCATAGCCGGCGCGAAAAACTGTTTGAGGCAGGAATGTCCAGGCGAGGCCAACTCGGGGTGCCCAGTTGTAATTCGGATTGCTTGGATAACGTTTGCTGGCGGTGGTGTTGGTCAGCACTCCGGTGCGGCCGGTGACTGGTTCGATGCCGTTGGGATCAAAGTAGGCGAGCTGGTTGTAACGCTCTTTGAAGGGGGTTTGGTATTCAAAGCGAAGGCCGAGGTTGATGGTGAGGTTGCGAAAGATCTTATAGTCGTCTTGCAGATACCAGTTGTAGCTTGGCTGCAAGAGAGCGAGCGATGGCCCTACGGTGAAGTTGCCGCTATCGGGCACACCGAGCAAGGCGCTGGCGAGGCCATAGCCACCAGTAGCAGAGGGAGTGGCCGGGTCAGGACCCTGAGTGAATGCCCTGCCGTAGCCGAAGTTGCCGGAGGGCCAATCGGGGCGGAAGGTGTTGAAGCTGCAGATCAGGTAATCGAAGCCTGTTTTGACTGCGTGGGAACCCTTGATCCAGGTGAGGTGCGCCTGGAATTCGGGGGTGGTTTCAGCACTGACGTTGAGCGACGCGCGGTCAGGGCCGATGGCTGTGAAGTCCGTAATGTTGAAGCGCGGGAAAAGCGAGTCGCCCGAGGCGTCCTTGAGGTACTTCGGGAGACCGAGCGTCGTGATGTCGAAGCCACGGCTGAGGGGAGTGAGCTTAACGACCGAGCGCGTATAGCCTGCCCGGAATTCGCCGATGAGGTTGGGCCGGAAGGTATGAGTGTCACTGATGGCCATAGTGTGAGCCAGGTTGTTCTGGTTACCGCCGCCGTTGGTGCCTTCTCCCGGGAAGGCGATGTTCGTGAAGGGGCTAACGCGGGGAGTGACCTGATAGCCATAGCGAAAGAAGAGCTTGTTGCGCTCGCCTAAATTTTGATCAGCGCGGCCGAACCATCGGTCGGTCTTGACGATGTTGGCGAAGTTATCAGACCAGTTGGTCTGAATGGTGGGAGAGATCTCGAGAGTTGGCTTGGGGTAGTACGCCAGCACCTTCTGCATGATCGGATCAAAGCGGGAAAGCGGCACCCGGTTGTCAGGGAATGGCTGGCGGCCGAAGCCGCTTGCTCTCGTCGGGTCAGCAACGGTAGTGAGCGGATCATAGACTCGGATGAGCGCTCCTGCAGTGGTCAGGGTCTGGGAGAAGTCGCCGCCCAACTGCCTTGCCGTGGGGACGTTGGCGGTTGGTGTGCTTACCCCGTGATCGTTGGTCACATCCCAATTAAAGAAGAAAAAAGTCTTGTTTCGGCCATTGTAAATGTGTGGGAGCAAGAGTGGCCCTGACAGCGAGAACCCGTAGTCATTGCGGCGCTGTCTGCCCTTTGGCAAATTGGCGCGGTTGTTGGCCCAACTGTTGGCGTTCAGCTTGTCGTTTCGAAGATAGTCATAGACGCTGCCGTGGAAAGCGTTGCTGCCTGACCTTCCTGCAGCCACTACAACTCCACCTGCGGAGCGGCCATATTCAGCCGAAAAGCTGTTGGTAATAAAGCGCACTTCGGCGACCGCTTCTTGGGGAGGCGTGTAGGCGTTGTCGAGGGTCGAGTTGTTTCTGGTTTCCTGACCATCGAAAAGGATGGCAGTAGTGTTGGAGCGGCCACCGCTGACGATTGGCCCTGTGCCGGCGTTGCCAACGGCGATTACGCCGGGCGAGAGAGTGAGCAGCGAATAGGGGCTGCGGCCCGTGGGAAGCTCAATGATCTGCCTTGCGCTGGCAACATAGCCGAGAGAGGAACTGACTTGTTCGACGCCGAGGGCGTTGGCCGTTACCGTTATTACTTCGCTTATACTGCCAGGCCGAAGCACAGAATCAATCGTAGTGATCTGACCCACGAGGACCGGAACGTCGGATATCTTGGCTGTTGCAAAGCCGTTTGCCTCCATCGCCATGTTGTACGTGCCAGCGGCGAGGTAGGGGATTTTGTAGAATCCATCGTCGCTGCTTTCAACGCGGGCGACAGTACCAGTGGCCTGGTTGGTGGCAGAAATACGCACCTTCGCCATCTGGGCACCGCTGGAGTCTGTGACGGCCCCGGAAATGCCACCTCGCTCCGCCTGGGCGTAGCACATTAGAGCACCAACCATTACAAGGGCTGCTAGGGAAATCAACTTTCGAAATCGAAGCGACATGGCCAACCTTACTTTCTATCGAACGGGGCCAGTCGTGGCCCTCGATCATGCGATGATCGAGCTTAGCCCGGAACGAGCGGCAATTCAACGTTAGGGCGGAGTCGTAACGTGCGGCCAAGTAATTGAAATAGAACGCGTCTGCTGCCGAATTCTTTTCTAACAGTAGATACGTCGTGATAATCTGAGTTCGGAGTAAAATCTGAATGTCCAATAAGGCGGGGATGCCTCCGGAGATTGCCGCAAAAGAGCCGGAGTTGCGCGAGCATCTTCGCAAGCTTTTTGAAAGCTCCTCCTTCAAGGGCAGTCGAAGAAGTCAGCAGTTTCTCCAGCACATCGTCGAGAAAGCGCTAGCGGGGCAAGCGGACGAACTGAAAGAACGCAGCCTGGGCGTAGCGCTTTTTGGACGAGTTCCATCCTATGACACTGGAGAGGACGCTGTGGTGCGGGTGACAGCTTCTGACGTGCGCAAGCGGCTGCATCAGTTTTACTCTGAAACGGAGACCCCCATTCGGGTTGAACTTCTTGCAGGGTCTTATACTCCGGAGTTTCGCTACGTGCCGAGCCGTGTTCCGGAACTCTTGCCTCCTCCTGCCTCGGCTCCGGGAGGGAAAGGTGGCGGGTGGTGGAGGAGCGTGGCGCTTCCGGCGGCGCTTGTTGCCGCGCTTTCAGTACTCGGAATTTTGCTTTGGAATCGCCAGCGGGGCACAGCAAGTCTTTCTCCCCGGCAGGTTCTGCCCTGGTCTGTTCTCTTAAAGGATGACCGCCAGCTCCAGCTTGTTCTGGCGGATCCTGATGTGTCGGCGATGCAGGAACTTACTGGAACTCAGATCTCTTTACCCGACTACGCTAACCGGCGCTATCTAGCTGATCCTGAGACCTTGAGCACTGACATGCGAAAGGCATTTCGACTCTTGCGAGGTGCCAACGTGGCGGCTGCGGATGTTGGAATTGCGGTATCCGTATCCCGACTGGCAGGTTCCAGTTCGGCGCGGATGAAGATCAACACTGCGCGGAGCATGCAGTTGAGTGCCTTCAGGACTGATGATGATTTTGTCGTCCTCGGCAGCTATCGTTCCAATCCCTGGGGCATGTTGTATCAGGACCAACTGGACTTTGATTTTGTCCGTGATCCGGAGCTCAACAGGGAAATTGTCAGGAACAAGCGCGTCCAGGCAGGAGAGTTGGCGCGTTACGTTCCGACGGCCGGGGGGTGGGACACCGGCGACGCTTTTGCGATCGTCGCGCTGGTGGGGAATCCGAATCAGGCGGGCAAGGTGTTGCTGATCGCCGGGACCAATGCTGAGGGTACCGAGGCTGCGGGGCAGTTCGTAACCAACGCGACCGAAGTTGCGCGTACACTGCGTGCACATGACATTGACCCCGGTGGTCCCCCTTGTCATTTTGAGATTCTTCTGCGAGTCCGCGCTATGGCTGGATCGCCTAGCACTCTCGAGGTAGTTGCGTGCCACCGGCTTCTGGCCCGCACATCTCCCTGAGGGCTGCAGCGATCTCATCGCGAACGCCTGCGGAGGAGTTGATCACGTCGACGGCGAGGATCGATGTGTGGATTTGACCGCGACAATCGATGTGGCGCACGCTGACGCCGGCGGCCTTTAGCGCGTCTGCATATGCGACGCCTTCGTCATGGAGCGGGTCGAATTCGCTGGTAACGATCAGGGCTTGCGGCAAGTTGGAAAGATCGCTCGCGTAGAGCGGAGAGGCCTTCGGGTTTTTGCGATCTACGGGATCGCAGTAGTGGTTCCAGAACCAGTGCATCAAGGACAGAGTGAGTGTGTAGCCCTCTCCGTTGTTCTTATAAGAGGGCAGTGTGAAATCGGAGCCAGTCACAGGCGTTACAAGGATTTGCCCGTCAATGTGAGGGCCGCCCTTATCGCGTGCGATCTGGCAGACGACGGTTGCGAGATTCGCCCCTGCGCTCCAACCGCAGACTGCAAGGCGACCTGGTGTTCCGCCTAGAAGTTCTGTGTTGCCTGCGATCCACTGGACGGCGGCGAATGCATCGTCGACGGCTGCGGGGAAGCGAGCTTCGGGAGCATGACGATAGTCCACTGAGACGATGATCGCGCCGGACTTTACGCAGAGATGGCGGCAGAATGGATCGTTCGAATCCAGGCTGCCAATGACCCACCCGCCGCCGTGGAAATAAACTGCGATTGGATGTGGGCCTTCGCCAAAGGGCCTGTAGATACGGCAGGCGAGGTCGCTTACTGCGCCTGGTATTGTTCGATCAAAGACCTCGGCCACCTCTGGACCGGGTGGCCTGTTGGCAGCCATGGAACGCGAAAGTTCGCGAGCTTGAACAGCATCGAGCGAATCGAGCGTTGGCAGTTTGAGTTTGGCAATCGTGTCAAGCCACATCTGCACATCGGGCTGCAAGCGGTAGATGACGCCGTCGTTGCAGCGGGTGCCTTGAGGACCTTCGAAGGCAAACCCGAGATAGTCTCGTTGCGCGACGGCGTTGCAGGTCTTGCGATAGAAATCGACGCCTCCGATGTAAGGCAGAAACACGCTTGGCTTGCCTGGGACATTGGCACCCATGTACCAGGATTTCGCTCGCGGGTAGAGAGTCAGGTTGGCGCAGTCGCTAGCGTGGAAGCCCCAGCCTGCTTCTGCGGTTGCAGTGGGGACGATCCAGTTCAGATTTTGCTCGCACATGTGGGTGAGGCAATCGCTGATCCAGTCCACATGCTGTTCGATGGAAACAGCCATGTTCGAGAGGACCGACGGACTGCCTGGGCCAGTGATTGTAAAAAAATTCGGGAAGCCTGCGGTCATCAGACCCAGATAGGTTTTGGGGCCGTCTGCCCACTTTGCTGCGAGCGTGATTCCGTCACGACCGCGCACATCGACGGACACGATAGCGCCGGTCATCGCATCGAAGCCTGTTGCGAACACGATGGCGTCAAAGTCGGATGAGGTGGTCGTTGTGTTGATGCCGGTAGTCGTGATGGTGGTGATGGGTGTGGTGCGTAGATCTACGAGTCGGACCTGTGGCAGATTGAAGGTCTCGTAGTAGTTGGTGTCGAGGCAGGGGCGCTTCGTCGCATAGAAGTGATCCTTGGGGCAAAGCGTCTCGGCAGTGACGGGATCTTCGACAATGGAACGGATTTTGTCGCGCAGGAAATCGCAGAGCGACTCGTTGGATTCCGGGCTGATCAACAGGTCGACAAAGAATGGCGGCATCAACTCGCCAGACTCCCAGATTTGCTCGTAGACTTCGAGGCGCTCTCGTTCCGATACCTGCATCGCGCCTTTCTTGATCGGTTCGACTGGAACGCCTCGACGTGACCAGCGTGTGGCTTCGCGGTAGGCGACACGGTCGCTGAGGTAACGGTCCATGCGCTCCTGCGGCACTGGCCCGTTTTTGGCTGGGCGTGAATAGTTGGGCGTTCGCTGAAAAACTGTGAGCTGCGATGCCTGTTCGGCGATCAGTGGAATCGACTGAATGCCGGAAGAACCGGTGCCGATGACGGCGACGCGTTTAGCGGTGAAATCGACGCCCTCATGCGGCCAACTCGAGGTGAAGTAGATGTCTCCCTTGAAGTCTTCGACGCCTGGTATGTCTTGCGACTTGGGGACGGAAAGGCAGCCGGTCGCCATGATGAAAAAGCGGCATGAAATTTCGCCGGCACTGGTGTGTACTTGCCAGCGCGAAGTTTGTTCCTGCCAGGTTGCGTTTTCGACGCGGGTTGAAAAGCGGATGTCGCGGCGCAGGTCGTGCTTGTCGGCAACGTGTTGTAAGTAGCGAAGGATCTCGGGTTGTGTCGCGAATTTCTCAGTCCACTGCCATTCGGCTTCAAGTTCCGGGTCCCAGCTATAGGAGTAGTCGACGTTCATGATGTCGCAGCGAGCGCCTGGGTAGCGGTTCCAGTACCAGGTGCCGCCGACATCGTCGGCACTCTCCAATACGATCGTCGAATAACCCATGCTGCGCAGCTTGTGGAGCATGTAGAGGCCCGCGAAGCCGGCACCGACCACGACTGCGTCCACTACCGATGCATCCGGTGCGGTGCCGGGCAGTTGTTGACTCGTCATGTGGCCTCCGTCTCTCGCTTGTACTTCTCGCCAGCCCTTTGCGGTGCAGGTTTCTTCGTTACTATACAGCATGTCTCGATTGGGTTTGTCCTGCATTCGACTGTCGTGTTATTGTCTATAGCTATGTCAACCATCGGGGATAAATACATTCTTGGACAGGGACGATCCGATCATGACCGTTTGCGGGTGATCAGTGAGATTCACGACGGCGCGACGCGGAAGCTGCTGACCAAGGCAGGGTTGCGGGCAGGGCATCGTTTTGTCGAATTTGGATGCGGGCTCGGGTATGTGTCGCGTTGGGCGGCAAGCATCGGGGCAGAGGCGACCGGAATCGATTTGAACGAGCAACAGGTGGCTGTGGCGCAGGAACTGGCTGACGAGGAGGGGCTGAAGAATGCAAAGTTTCTCCACGCGAATATACATGAACATGGTCTCGAAGCGGAGAGCATCGATTGTTCCCATTCTCGCTGGCTGATGGTGCATCTGAGTCGGCCAGTTGAGGCGATGAAGAGTATCTATGCGGCATTGAAACCCGGCGGGGTGATGGTTTGTGAGGAGGCTGATGTTAGCGCAGTCTACACCGAGCCACCCAATGCTGCCTATCTTGAAATGATCGAACTGGCGCTGGAGGGCGGCAAACAGCGGGGGGTCGACTACACCGGTGGACGGCGGGCGCACCTTTGGGCCAAGGAAGCGGGTTTCGAGATCGTGCATGTAGATGCGTATCATCCGCACTATGTCGAGCACAAGCACAAAGGATTCTGGAACTGGACATTGGTTACTGCAGGGGAGAGGCTGGTGTTAGAGGGGACGCTTACGGATGCGAGGTTGCGAGAACTCGAGCAAGGGATGCGAGTGGCCGATGAGGACGCAGATGTGTTGGTGGCGCACAGCCGCATGCATCAGTTGATTGCACGGAAACCCTTGCGGGACTGAGCAGTGTGATTGCCTGACGCATCTGTTAGAGTCTTGAGATGATTCGGGAACTGATCTTGATCGCGGTGCTGCCTGCAGCGTTGATGGCGCAGATGGGTTCGACTCTTGAGGCGAAGATGGTGCGGGTGAAAATCGATAGGCCTGCAACGCAACAGGGCGTGGATCTTTATCCAGATCGGGAACAACCGCTTGAGCTCAGCAGCTAGCAGCGTCGTTTGAAGGAATTTGGACTCGCTGTACGGTCCGGGGACACGATCATGGTGACCAAGGTGAAGCTGAAGGACAAGGCGATTGAGGTTCATCTCGGTGGTGGCGGTTATGGGACGTTCTGGGATGAGAAGGCAACTTCGACGGCTTCGACCGGATACAAATCTTCGCGTGAGAAGAGCCTCGAAGGCCAGATTCGGAACGAGAAGGATCCGAGCCGGAAGTGAAGACTTGAGAGCGAACTGAGAAGTGCAAGGCATGAGCGCGAACGACGCGATGAACAGGAGCGGGCGTATGCGGCGCAGGCTTCCGAAGCCAAGGCGCAGCGGATTGCCAATAAGAGGCTGGATGCCGGGTCGCGATTCAATATCAAGTTCGAAGGGACGGTTGCTCCGGAAGCGGTGACGCCGGAGATGATCCGGAAAGCGCTGGAAGCTTATGTTTCGTTTGATAGCATGCGTTGAGACTTGGACTGGAACGACGAGTGTCGCGACCAGCTGTTGGTTAAAGGAGATTTCAATTGCCCCAATCACGACGTGAACTCGCACTACTTTGGCCCGCCTTATTGGCTGGGCAGGCGGCTGCACAATCCGGCCAACTCCCCTCGAAGACCTGGCGTTTTGAAGATTTGACAGTTCGGCCCAGTGGCAAGAACCGGTCTCGTGCTGTTCTGAATGGAAAGACCGTGAAGGGCTTTCCGATTGACATGCACGAGACTGAATTGGCTCCTGGTGAGATGCCGCATCCGGCGCATCACCATGCGCATGTCGAGATCGTGCTGATGCGGGAAGGAAGTCTTGAGGTCACGATTGAAGGCAAGGTGAGTGTGCTCGGGTCGGGATCTGTGGTTTATGTTGCGCCGAACGAAGAACACGGGTGGAAGAATGTCGGCACCACCCAGGCGCATTACTTCGTTTTTGCGCTGGGGCGAGAAGCCTAGATTCAGGTTATTTGTATTGAGCAGAGACTGTGATACTCCATTCGCCGCTGCCTACCAAGTAATCCACACCGGGAGCACTTAGCCGCGTCTGGCTCATCGAAAATATGGTGACGTTTCCGCGCGTGATTATGCTGGCAGGACCTGCTGTAGTCACAGTACTTGCCGGGAGTTGGTTCAGGATCGAGGCAGGCACGTTGAACTGGCGGTCTGCGTTATTTGCCCAGCAGAAGAATACGGCAATATTTGCGGCACTGGTAAAGCTCTGGCCGGTAATGGTAACCAACTGAGACGGATCTCCGCCGGACCATTGGATCGTCAGGCCATTGGCACGCGTGACGACTTTTGCCTCGTCTAAGTTGGGCCAGAGTAGCTCCGGAGCCAGATCCAGAGGTCCGGAGAAAGCTCCGACGTCGGGTCCACCTTGCCCGCTGAAAGTGTAGCGCCCTGAACTAATGTAAGTATTAGGAATGTTTCCGGCGGCATATACAAGCTGGAAGCCCTGCAGGAGTTTGTTCGCGATCTGAGTTCCATTGAGTCCAACCGAAGTAACGGACGGTCCTGCATCCAGATAGGCGGTGGTGATGTTCGGAAACTGATTGATATTTGTAATTACGCTACACCGCCCTGCCGTAGGGATAAGAAGTGCATTGGAGGCAGTTGAAAGGGAGCGGGCCAGATCGGGGCCAGAGAGACGATTGAAATTCGCGGTGAATCCGTCCGATTTGGTGACGGTAGTCACAGTTGCACCCGCGTTGTTCTCTCTCACTGTGTGTCCGGTAGAATGCAGCAATCCAACGCTGCCTGTTCTGTAAGCGCCGGCTGCGATCCAGCCATCTATTTCGGTCTGCGTCGGTGTTGTGCTGGTGTTCCCGCCTCCACCTCCGGTACTCAGCGCAGTGCAAGTGCTGCCGCTCGAAGCGATGGGGATGGTCAGAAGGTTTGCCTGAACGTTATTTGTAGTGATGACGACGGGAACTGTGCAGCTATACGAGGACGCGTCGAGTGGCGGGACCAGGACATTGATCTGATCGAGACCCGGGAAAATAGTTCGTCCGCGATAGAGAACCTGGGCAGGCTTGCCGCCAATCAAAACCGACATGGGGATACTTGTGAGATCGCCAGATGCATTCGGGCCGTCCTGCGGCAGCGTTTCGTTGCCAGTGGTAGGGCCGATACCGCTTCCGTAGAAGATCACGATTTTGCCGGAGTTTGTCGAGTTAGTACTGCTAAGCAGGTTGTAATTTGCATCGTGAACGGCTGCTCCGCCGGTTCCTGCACCGTTGAGCGCAAGTGCGCCGAATGCACTTTTGACGACTGTAATTGCCGTGGGCGAGCTAGTGCGGCCATTATTCACAACGACCAGGGTTCCTGCACCGGTTGGCGTGTTGGACGGAAGGATTCCAGCCAATTGCTGCGGCAGCACATAATACATTGGGGCCAGCGTGGTAACACCGCCAACAGTGATGCGAATCGTGACTCCCTGCAAAGTGGTGAGCAGGGGCACACCCTGCAGGCCTGTGGTTTGATCGGACAGATTGCTGCCCTTTACGATTACAATCGCACCCTGGGCTGCGCTGCCAGGATTGATGAGACTGTAGTTGTTGAGGATTTCGTTTACGACGGGCGTCTGCGCGAAAACGACGCCAGTGGTTAAGCAAAGCAGGGAAAGAGTAAGTCTCACGATGGCCCTCCTTGGACGGAATTGTGTTTGGGATTCCGGCTCAACGTGATTATACTCTTCGTTCTTGCCTTTGCACCTAAGTTATGCACACGGTGGGTGCCGAGCGGCTTGAACTAGGGGTACAGGTTGTGGGGATTAGCCTCCGCAGTGCGGCCAATATTGGAGTAAAACAGTGGGAGGCCGTGTGGGCGTCTGAGATCGGCGGCCTGGCGAG
>JANXLY010000322.1 GCA_025354885.1 Acidobacteriota bacterium
CATCATCAGGAACATCGCCTGCCAGCCTTGCGTCGCCACCAGGTAGGCCGCCAGCGGAAGCCCCACCGCCGGGCCAACCTTTGTACCTGTCATGTAGACTCCGACTGCAAATCCGCGCTCCCTCTCTTCAAAGTGCTCGCGGATATAACGAAGTGAAGAGGACGCTACTACGCTCTCGCCGAGGCCAACGAGCAGCCGCGTTGCGACCAGTGCCCAAAGCCCCGTTACAAACACTGTCAATGCAGAAGCGAGGCTCCACAACAGGATGCCCGCTGTATAAAGCAGTCGAACGCCCCGCCGGTCCACCATCATTCCCGCAGGAATCTGACCCAGCGTATAGCTCCAGAAAAATGCCGACATCGCCATGCCCTGCTGCTCCTCGTCGAGGTGCAGTGCTTTCCCGATCTCCGGCATTGCCGCCGTCAGGTTCACACGATCTGTATACGCGATCACCATGCCCAGGCTCAACCAGGCGACAACCCACCACCGCTTCGAATTCATCCGCCTATTCCCGGTCCCAAGGTTGTTGTAGCGTCGCCTCGTTCGCGTAGCGTTTCACACGCAACTCCACTCTGTCTCCCGCTCCAGCTGCCAATTTCACCATCAGCACAGGCCCATTTACCGCCACGGTCTTCCCCCCTACCGTTGCCGAGATAATCTGATGTTCTCCGTAGGCACCGGCCTGCACCGCTACCACGCGCGGCTGCACTGAGCTCACGTTCACTAATCGGAGTCCCACCGAATCAGCCGTCATGCTTTCCACCAGTGCTGCTACATCTTCGGGCAATCCACTGCGCCGCCGCACCGGGTCGAAGTAACGCACGCGCGCATGCAGCGTCCAGATGTTCCCTGTCAAATACGAGCCCAGCGTCAGCTTCGACAACGCATCCGTTGCCGCCGGATTCTGACCCATCAAATAATCGGCCAGGCGCGTATCCGCAGAAGTATCATCATCTTCAATTTCCTGCACCTGCTCTCGTACGAACTTCAAATCCTGACGTAGCGCCCGCTCCGGGTATCCAGCGTCCTTCCCCTCGAGGAACGAGACCCACCCGTCGCCCGCAAACTTCTCGCGGTCCTTCGCGTCCATCGACCACAAATAAATCTCCGTCAACCGGTTCGCGAACAGGTTCGAGGTCCAGTTGTACCACTCCTCTTTTCCGCCCGTATATTTGTGTCCGCGAGGATCGCCGTACCCATTCGGAATCAGCGTCTTTCCATCCACCACTTTCTTATTCGCATACAGATTCTCCATCTGTTTCCGCAGCGTCGCCACAAACCCCGCATCTCCACGGCTCAGCAGGTATGCATTTCCAAATCCCGGCCAGGATCCCGCATCAAACGTATTCCGGTGCGCCATCTGTTCAATCTCGCCATCGTAGATCGTGAAGTTCCAGCCATAGGTGCCCTTGTACCACTTGCCGCCATACTCCCCGCCCACCTGCCCGTTCAGGCCGATGTTTGTCGGAATATTCCCCCCGTTCGCGTCCGTCCTCTGCTTCCACGCGCCCACGTATTCGAGCACCCAATCTTTGTATTTCTTCTCCCCCGTCAACATATACGCATTCGTCGCCAGCCCCGTCGCCGCCAGGTTCAGCGGATGATCGCCCACGCTGTCCAGATACTCCGCGCAATGCGCCAGCATCTTGTCATAGACCGACATCAGGTCCACCATTCCACCGCGTCCCTGCTTGCCGTGCAAAAGATGAAATGAGCCCGCTACCGGGTCGCCCACCCAGTCATAGGTCGTAGCCTTGTGCATCATCGGGCCCTTCGATCC
Source organism: Acidobacteriota bacterium (assembly GCA_025354885.1). Lineage (GTDB taxonomy): Bacteria > Acidobacteriota > Terriglobia > Bryobacterales > Bryobacteraceae > Bryobacter. The sequence goes on from JANXLY010000322.1 coordinate 1,781, forward strand.
GGACCAGATGCTCTTGATGATCTTCTGCTTCGGATCGTAGTTCGGCGCCTCCGGATCTTCGTTCATGTACATCCCCGCAAACCGTTTCATCCGCGTCCGGAACACCGGGTCGTTTGGGTCCGACAATCCCAGAAACATGAAGCCGCGCATTCCTTCGCCCGTATGGAACCAGTCCGACTGCGTTACGAACTCCTTGTGATAAGCCCCGTTCTCGGCAATCTTCGTCTTTACTGTCCGCATTTCCTTGTACTGCAGCAAGTGGCCTTCGAGCGCCTTTTTGTACGACGCAAGTACCGAGTCGGTCCCACCCAGCGCATGCAACAGCGTCCAGTTGTAGAAAGTTTCTATGGCGTCATCCGGACCGTCGAGCGTGCCCCAACGCGGCGTGTGGAGCAAGTACCCGCGCGAGTCCAGATACTTTCCCGCGAAGCGGTCACAGGCAAGCGAACTCTGCTTCAGTAGCTCTCGTTCTAGCAGCGCCCATGTCGGCGGAGACTGCGCGTTGTCAATTCGCACTGCCGGCTGCCCCATGCAGCTCATCCCGATCAGCAACAACGAAATCAGACTTTTCATTTCGGAAACCTCCAGATGCGCAGCGCGTTTTCACCCAGCATCAGCGCCCGGTCGGCAGCGCTGTAGAACGAGCAATATTTGTCCACAAACTCCAGCTCTTGATCCATGGGCAGTTCCCATCTTGGCCGCGGATAACCCGTGCCCCAGATGATCTGCCGCCCACCAAACTCTTCATAGATCGCCTTATAGAAAGGCCAGGTATCTTCATATGGATACTTCTTCAACTCAGTCATTTCGTAGGGTTCGGAGTTGCTGATCCATACTTGCTTGAACTTCTTCAACCGAAACATTTTCTTGAACTCCGGCCACGGATCGGCCACTTTCAAATCCGGCTTGCCAGCATGATCAATCACCACTTTTACGCCCGGGAACCGACCGCACATCTCCTCCAGCATCGGCATCTGCTGCGGCAGGATGTAGTAATTGAACACCGCACCAAGTTTCTCCGCCTCGCGCCACAGCGGATAGTGTTCCTTTGAATTCAGCCACGTGTCTTTCGGGTGATAGATCGGACTGAATCGCACACCCTGAAAGCCATGCTCCTTCACCCAATACCGCAGCCTCTCATGCACCTTCGGGTCCAGCGGGTGGATCAGCCCATGTGCTACAAATTGACCGGGATACTTGTGGAGCGAATACGAAGTGTAGGAATTGTCCCAGCCGTAGTACCGCGGCGTGATCAACACCGCGTACTTCAAGCCGAACTCCTTCATCTGCTCGACCTGATTCTCAATCGGCCCCTGCACCGCCACCTGTTTTAGATTCGGGTTTTCCGGGTGAGCAAAGGGAAAGCGCGGATCGTCGGTCCACACCTCCAGATGCGTATCGATGATCAACCGCTCCTTCGCTGCCAATGTGCCCGCCAGCGTCGTCGCAAAAAGAGTTCGACGGGAAATCATATCTGTTAGTGTATGCATGCTAAATTCGACAATCCACAGCATCCACGGGGCATGTGGTGGACACCAACCTCGAATGTCTCCCGCCGAAAACCACAAGGGCCTGCTTTGCTGATTCCGATAGAAACGCTACCACTCGAAGCGGCCGACGAGCAGGTTATTCAGCCTGCCGCCGACGTCGCTAAAGCTGCCACGTGCGCCGGTGAACTTACCGAAGGTGTTGAGTGTTGACAGATTGTAAGAGCGGTTCGGATCTCCAAGGTTGATGTGCTTGTATGGATTGTTGCAATCCCAGCGCGCAGTAAATCGCAACCGTTCGCGTACAACCCAGGTTTTGGAAAGCGACGCCTGCGCCCAGACGATACCGGGGCCGGTAAGGGTATTCCGGCCGAGAGTTCCCGCAGTGAACGGTGCCGGGTAGGCGAAGGCCGCCGCATTCAAGTACGGGTTCTGCGCGGCGGTCGGTAGGCGATTAGTCCCTATGGTCCAATTTTGCACGACTGCCTGGTCGTTGGGGAGGATCTGGTTCGGGCGCTGCTGCCCCGGCAGCCAAACGGAGGCGTTGCCACCTGCCGCAGTCGGCGGAGCGCCGGCGAAGGTGACGGTGATGGGCGGCCCGGTTTGCAGCGTTTGCGAGAACATCACTTCCCAGCCACCAAGAACGACATTCTTCAGGCCGCCAGCGGCCCATTTGCGGCCTTTGCCGTAAGGCAGTTCATAAATGAATGTACCCACGAAGCGGTGAGAGATGTCGAAGTTGGATCGTCCTTTTTCCAGTCGGCGATTGTAGTAAGTGATGCCGGTCGCAGCATTATCGGTATCAGCATCCGTCAGGTTCTTCGACCAGGTGTAGAAGCCGTTCACGAAAAGCCCTCCCTGGTAGCGCCGTTCCATACGAACCGTGCTGCTGTGAAAACTGTTATGGCCGAAGTTCGAGTACAACTGGACCTGGCCGAATTGCGGGTATGGCTTGAAGTTCTGGGCGTTCCGGCGGATGTTATCAAGCGTGGCATAATCGCTGGCAATATTCAGCGGGATGGCATTGATGTCCCAGTTGTTGAGTAACCCGACTCCGGAGGCACCTTGGTAAATGAGCTCGAGCAGCAGATTGCTTTTGAGTTCATACTGGAGCCCGAAGGACCAGTTCATGATGTAAGGCATGCGGATGTTCGGATCGATCCAGGACGCATTGCGGCTGGAGTAGTTCGTTCCGACGAAGGGCGCGCTGCCATCGCCGGCGACGTTGAATTTGACGTTCCCTGGGCCCTGCGAGAGCCTAAACGCCGGACGTGGATCGCCGACCGGCGACTGCACTGCCGCCGAGGTCAGATACTCTTCAAAATTCTGGCTGAGCTGCGTCATGAACAGGTCTTGGCTGATGAGGCCGAAGTTCCCGCGGAAGACAAGCTTGGGGCGGAAATTATAGGCGAAGCCAATCCGCGGTTGAAAATTCCCCCACTTGCTGTTCGAGAGCAGGCCAGGCTTGTGAACAATAGCGCCCTTGCGCCCGGTGAGCGCGTCAGTGACGTTAGGATCAAATTGAGACTGTTGCCCGTATTTGGTCGTGAATGGTGATTCGTAAGACCAGCGCACGCCGTAGTTGATCGTCAGATTGCGCATCGGCTTGAAGTCGTCCTGAATATACGCCGAGTTGCTCCACCAGCGGGGAAGCCAGGTGGCGAGTGCCTGCGTGAACTGGGCCTGACTGACGTTTCCGAGAAGGAAGTCGGCAAAGTCATTGCCCGATGTGCCGGCGGGAGAGAACGGAAGAGCCGTGCCGCCCATAAGATAGCGCCCCGAAGGCAGCGCTTCCGACAGAATATTGTAACGGGTCTTCATGATTTCTACGCCAAATTTAATCGTGTGTTTGCCCCACACTTTGGTGAGGTTCTCCTGTAATCGCATGTCCTCCCACACTTCGGAAGATACGCCGCCAGGCCCCGTGCGGTAGTACGCCGCGTTGCCCGAAGTGGCGAAGAACGGAAAACTCGCATTGCTCACGCCGGGAATGCCCAATTGCTTGGCCCAATCTCCACCGGCCGCTTCCGGATTCCTTGTAGTTTTGCGACGATTCCACCCAAGCCGGAACTCACTAATCAGAGTCGGTGAAATTGTATAAATGTCAGAGATCACGATGTTGGGTTGGTCGATCGGGAATGGAATTGCGTTGGGGTCGATTAGGCTCCAGGCAGCTTCATTCGTGAGTCGATCACGCAAGGACGTGTGATGGCCTTGGGAATAACGTCCAAAAATTTTGTGATTCGAGTTGAACGAGTGATCGATCTTGACATCCCAACGTGTACGAAAAGATCGGTAGGTGGTGGCTGCCAGCAGATTCTGGTGGGGCCCCAATCGATCCAGAAAGCCTGGTGCCTGATTCGCGGGCGTGAAAGGATTCCGGCCCAGGAAGTTAGCAGATACCGGATCAAAACGTGTCTTGGGTACGATATTTCCCGCAAACGGATCGCTGATCCAGACACCAGCCGCATTTTGACGAATTGTCGAAGGGTCGTAGATTGTGTTTCCGATTTGCGTCCCAGCCGCATTGAGGAAGTTAAAGTTGCCGTCCAGCATGCCGGGGCTTGGAACATCGCCGATGAATGTTTCCGAGGCGTTCTCGTGGTGGCGAGCCCAGCCAACCAGCCAGAAGGTCCGGTCCTTGCCGTTATAGATTTTTGGTATCACTACCGGCCCGCTCAGCACCGCAGAGATTTCGTGATAATTAACAGTCGGGGGCCGAAGGACATCGAAATAGTCTCGGTGCAGGAGCGTGTTATTGATGTAGCGGTCTTCCAGACTTCCATGGAATTGGTTCGTTCCGCTTTTAAAAACGACCGAAAGGCCACCTCCAGCTGTGTGGCCGAACTCGGCCGGCATGCCCGTCGTGTAGGCTTTTACTTCTGATACGGCGTCGAGACTCGAGGTGATAACGCGGTTACTCGAGCCGACGGCACCCGTCACAGGTTCCTTGGCCCCTAAGCCGTCCAGGCTATAGCCCATGGCCCGTTCCCGCTGACCATTGAGGTGCTGTCCGTTGACAATCTGTGTATTTGGCAGATACGCCAATACCCGAAACGTCAGCTTCTGCATGACCGGAATTTTAATAATGGTCTTGCCCTCCATGATGCCGCCCGTGATGGTCGTTTCGGTTTCTAGCAAAGGCGTCGATGCCTGCACTTCAACAGAATCAGCGACATTGCCGACCTCGAGTACGACATCGATACGCGGCTGTTCATTCGTGCGCAACTCAATTCCCGAACGAAGATATTTTTTTGAAACCCTTCGATTCGACGGTCATGTTATAAGCACCAGGGCGAAGGTAGGGTACGAGATAGTAGCCTTCAGCGTTCGTCTCCGCCGTAAAGTTGAACCCCATTGTGGGGCTGACGATACTAATCTTGACACCGGGGATAACCGCCCCAGTGTTATCTGAGACGGTACCGACGATGGTCGCCGATCCTGTCGTCTGGGCGTAAGCGGCGGTCAACGTCACAGCAAGCAAGGCGATCATCCTCAAGCTGTACATGGATTCTCCTGTGACCACCAAGGCCTCTCGGGCAAGTGGCGCTTTGAACGTCCCGATACTATTTTTTTATTTGGTGCAAGTCAAGGGGAGGGCAATTTTATTTCAATGCACAGTCAGATGCCGCAGGCCTGGCCAAAGAATTTACAAAGACATCCCCTTCGAAGCAAACCCAAACACAATCCGACCCAGCCGCCCGCTCCTGCTTCCCGCATCGTATATCATGCCCACATGATCAACCGGCGTTGGTTCTTTTCGGCTCTATCCGCAATGGGCATCGCGACAGCGAAGCCCCGTGGCGTCTATGCGGACCTGGGATTGCGGCCCGTGCTGAATTTTCAAGGGCCGGTGACGACAGTGGGCGCCTCAAAAATGTGGCCTGAAATTCAAGCGATCATGGCCGAAGCAGCCCGCGATTTTGCCGTGCTCGAAGAGGTGAAGGACGCCGTTGGCGAACGCCTCGCCAAGCTCTGCGGAACCGAGGCAGCGCTGGTAACATCGGGAACCTGCGGCTCCATTTCGTTAGGCACCTATGCCTGCCTTACCGGCGACGACACTTCCAAGGTGCGACGCCTGCCGGACCTGACCGGAATGAAAACGGAAGTCGTGATTCAGAAACCGCACCGCAACGGTTACGACCACGCGGTCCGCAGCGCGGGCGTGAAGATTGTGGATGTCGATTCTCGTGATTCTTTCGCCAACGCGCTCGGGCCGCAGACGGCGATGATTTACTACCTCGGCGGCACGCGCGGAGATTGGGCTTGGGAGACGCCAGTGCCACTCGCCGAGTGCATCGCGATTGCGAAAAAAGCCGGTGTGCCGGTCTTGATGGATGCGGCGAACCTGCTGCCCTCCTGGGACAACATTCCGCGCTTGGCCGCTACCGGTGTCGATTTAATTGCGTTCTCCGGTGGCAAGCATATTCGCGGGCCGCAGAGCACCGGGGTGCTGGCCGGAAGGAAAGATTTGCTGCGCGCCGCATGGCTGAACTCCAGTCCTCATTCCGATTCCAACGGCCGGGCGATGAAGGTAAACAAAGAAGAAATGATCGGGCTCCTGGCGGCTATGGAAAAGTATTCAAAACTCGACTTCGCGGCGCTGGATCGCGAGTATGAACGGCAGTCGAATTACGTGATGGCGGAGTTGAAAAAATCCGGGCTGCAAGTGGAAAAGGCGCGCTTCGAGCGAGGGCGCAAAGTGCATCGCGTGATTGCCAATTGGGACGAAGCGAAAAAGGGTTTGACCTCTTCCACCGTAGTGAAGAAGTTGCTCGACGGAGAGCCGCGCATCGCGGCGTTATCAGGGCCGGACGGGAAGGGAATTGAACTTACCTTTCTCATGAACGACCCTGGAGAAGAAAAAACGGTGGCCCGGCGAATGCGAGAGATTTTCGCCTAGTTCCACGACCGCTGGAATGCGCCTACCTTGCCGAAAGGTTCGTTCATGGACATAGGTAACAATTTAGTCCGAGGACATGGGTAACACTCTATTGGGTTTGGATCTTATGGCCTATTTGTCATCATATCGGGTTCGTGCCTGTGGAAATGTGGGAATCGCCCGGCGATTTCCAAGTG
>JANXLY010000383.1 GCA_025354885.1 Acidobacteriota bacterium
CCACATTCGGCTTCAACTGCGCAATTGCCAGCATCGCCCCGATCACCGCCGCTCCGCCAGCCATGTCGTACTTCATCTTTTCCATGCTCTCGCTTGGCTTGATCGAAATCCCGCCCGTGTCAAATGTCACGCCCTTGCCAATCAGCCCCAGATGCACATTCGGCTTAGCCTCTGCCGGTTTATAACGCAACACAATCAACGCCCCCGGCTCCGCACTTCCCTGCGAAACGCAAAGCAGACTCCCCATACCAAGTTGCTTCATCCGGTCTTCATCAAGCACATCGCAGCCAAGTCCCTGCTGCTCCGCCATCTTGCGGGCGCGCTCCGCCAGCTTCATGGGAGTCAGTAAGTTGCCCGGCTCATTCACCAGCGCCCGCGCAAAGTTCTGAGCCTCACCGATCACAGCACCAGCCCGTGTCGCCTCAGCCAATTCCGTTGATCCCCCGGCAGCAACCAGCAAAAAGTTCTCGACGTGTTTCGAATCCTTCTTGCTCTTATGTTCGTCCGGCTCATAATCCCCAACAATCGCCCCTTCGGTCACGGCTTGCACCAGCGCTGCCTGTTGCAACGAAGTATCCAGCACAAAAGCGATGTCAGAAATCGACTTCGCCTTGAGGCCCCGCACCACCGCGCCACCCACCTTGCGCATCATCGCTGCATCGAGCTTATCGGCCTTGCCAATCCCCACCAGCACAGCCCGTCGCGCACTCATTCCCGCCGGCTTGTGCAACACCGCCAGCTCAAACGCCTTGCCTGTAAACTCTCCACTTGCGTAAAGATCAGCGGCCCATTGGTCCACAGCCGCATTCCCCGTCTGAGCAGCAACACCCTCCGCCGCCGCAAACACAACCGCGTCACTCGAAATCGTTGAATATGCCTGGAATTGAATACTGGTTTTCATTGATATTTTCTTGCTTTCATTGCGACCCGCGCTTCCGCTTCCTGCTCGCGCACCTTGATGGTTTCGCGCTTGTCGTGTATTTTCTTTCCTTTGGCGAGCGCCAGTTCACACTTGATCCGCCCCGCCTTGAGATACATCTTCAGTGGAATCAGGGCCAAACCCTTCTCCCGTGTCTTGCTGTGCAGCTTTTCGATCTCGCGTTTATGCAACAACAGCTTCCGAGCATGAACCGGTTTATGGTTTTGCTGATTGCCATGGCTGTACTCACTGATGTGTACATTTTCAAGCCACGCTTCCCCGCCCCGCACTTCGGCCCACCCGTCCTTCAGTTGCACTTTGCCGTTCTTGGCCGCTTTCACTTCCGTGCCAGTCAAAACCAGGCCAGCCTCCACCGTCTCGAGCACAAAATACTCGTAGTGGGCTTGGCGGTTGTCCGCAATCAGCTTATTCCCGTCATTTTCCGGCTTCATTGCACGAATCCGGGGAGCGATACGTCAGTACAGATAGGTGCCATGCAAATCGGTCCCCAAAGTCCAAAGTTTACCACGAGAAACCGAATAAGATGCCTTTTTACAAAGGTTTAGCTAGATTTAACAGCCTTGCCCTTGCCTTTATTTTGGCATTTCAGGGCGCTTTTGCGCCCATGCCGCTGGCAGCAAAAAACAAAAAGAGCGAATCCCTCATGAAGGATGCCCAACTCGCTGAGGTCAAAGGCGACTTCGAAAAAGCCCTCGAGCTTTTCGAGCAGGCTCTTGGCATCGATCCGCGAGACACCGCTTATAAGCTCGGTCTCGACCGTGTCCGCTTCCAGGCCGCCCAGAAAATTGTCGACCGCGGCGAGAAACTTCGCTCCGAGGGCAAACTCGAAGAAGCCTTGGCCTTGTTTCAACGTGCCTTCGCCCTCGACCCTGCAAGTTCAATCGCCGAACAGCGCATGCGCCAGACCTTCGAAATGATCCGCAAGGATAAGCAGTCTCCCGCGCCCGCTCCACCCGAAGAGCGCGGAATGACAGCCTCCGAACGGGTCCGCAAAGAAGGCGAAAAGAAGCTCGACTCCATGATGGATGCGCCTGTTCTCAAGCCGATCAAGCGCGAAATCGTCAACCTCAAGATGAACAACCAGCCCGTCAAGGTTCTCTTTGAGACTCTCGCTAAAATGGCGGGCATCAACGTCATGTTTGATCCCGATTTTGTCAGTCAGAACTCCGGCAAGAATTATCCGATAGACTTCACCAACACCACGCTCGAAGAAGCACTCGATTACCTCTCGATTCTCACCAAAGCCTACTGGAAGCCGATCTCGACCAACGCCATTTACGTCACTCTCGACAACCCGCAAAAGCGCCGCGACTATGAGGATTACATTGTCAAGGTCTTCTACCTCCAACACGCCCTCGAACCGCAGGAATTGCAGGAAATCGCTAATGCAGTTCGTGTAGTGGGTGAATGCCGAAAAGTAGTCCCTTATGTCGCGCAGATGGCCCTCATGGTGCGCTGCACTGCCGACCAGGTTTCACTCGTCCAGAAGATCATCAACGACATGGACAAGCCCCGGGCAGAAATCATGCTCGACGTCTACATCCTCGAAGCAAACAGGACTGTCACCAGAACCCTCGCAACCAACGCCATCACTGGCCTGATCCCCGGATTGAACAGCTCGATCATCGTCACTCCAAAAGGCTCGACACCGGCAACTACATCAACAACGCCAGCGGCAGGCGCAACAGCCGCTAGTTCGTTAATTTCTCTCTCAAAGCTCGGCAAGTTTTTCTCCAACGATTTTTCGTTCAATGTGCCCAATATTTTCCTGAAAGCTCTTCTCGATGACCGAACCACCCGCGTCCTGCAGAACCCGCAGATTCGGACAGTCGATAACAAAAAGGCCACCCTCCGCATTGGAGACCGTTACCCCTACGCCACTGGCAGTTTCAACGTCGGCGTTGGAGGCGGTGTGGGCGGCGTAAGCCCCATCGCATCCACACAGTTCCAATTTGCCGAAGTCGGCGTCAACGTCGACATCACCCCAAAAATTCACGGCAACGAAGAAATCTCCCTCCGCGTGGAAGTTGAAGTTTCAAACATTCGCGACCAGGTCGACATCGGCGGTGTCCGTCAACCGGTAATCGGCCAGCGCAAAATAGGAGAAGACATCCGCATCCGCGAGGGCGAGGTAAACGTCATGGGTGGCTTGAAATCCAACAGCAGGTCCAGAAATGTCAGCGGCCTCCCGTGGATGGCTTCGCTCCCGGGACTTGGCTGGCTATTCGGCAGCCAGGGGGATGACAAGAGCGACAGCGAGTTGCTGGTCATCCTGGTTCCCCATCTCGTGCGTGCTCCGGAGTTAACCGACCTCAATCTGAGAGGCGTTAGCACGGGCACCGATCAGCAGGTTCGAGTCAGCCTCTCACCACGTGAAGAAAAACCTGTGGCAGCCCTACCGCCACCACCGCTTCAGACGCCAATACCCGTGCTGCCACTTGCGATCCCCCAAACGACACCGCTGACAACAGCACCGACAACACCGCAAGCGATACCTCTGACGACACCGCAAACGCTACCGCCGATGAATCTACCGCCTAGCCCTCCTACTACGCCGTCGGCCCCACAAACCTTGTCGGCCATCCCGCAGGCTGCTCCTCCAGTACTCGACGTCGCAAGACAGGGAGCTATGAAATTGCCCCGTCTTGCGATCAACAAACTGGTTCTCACTCCGCAAAAGGGGCCGCTTTACCTTAGCGCGCCTGTCGAAGTGACCCTGAATGTGGAGTCGGCAATCGATCTGGCCAAAGCTCCAATCACCGTCGATTACGATCGTCAAATGCTCAAGCTGATCAGCGTCAGTTCTGGCGGAATGATGGGCGCAGACGGGCAGAAAGAAAATCTCACGATGGATTTCGGCACCGGGGAATTCGACCTTTCACGCGATGCCGGAGTCGTTGGAGTCTCAGGCAGCGGCGCACTCCTGAAGCTCAACTTCATCAGTCTCGCCAAAGGCGAAGCCTCTGTACGCATTGCGGCTGCCAAAATGGCAAACTCGAACAATGAGCAGTTGCCGGCCTCAAAATTGCCCGAACTGACAGTCAGGATCCAGTAGGAATCCTATGTTTGCCGTATCGGAACAGCGCCGCAGGAAACAACGAGGTTTAACCCTCGTGGAGCTCGTTGTGGCCTTTACGATTCTCATCACCTTGAGCGCCATGGCCCTGCCAATGGCGCGCTACAAAGTGCGCCGCGAAAAAGAACGCGACCTCCGCTATGCCTTGCGCGAGATCCGCACTGCCATCGACAAGTACAAAGATATGGCCGAACAAGGCCAACTAGGCCAAATGAAACTCGGCTCCGAGAATTACCCCGAGACACTCGAAATGCTGGTAGAAGGAGTGAAAGTACCCGGCGCACAGGAAAAGAAAATTCGCTTCCTCCGCCGCCTGCCCCGAGACCCTTATACGAATTCCACCGAATGGGGAAAACGCAGCGTACAGGATGACCCCAAGTCAATGAGCTGGGGTGGACAGAACGTGTTCGATGTCTTCACAAAGACCATGGAGAAAGCGCCTGATGGCACAGCATATTCCGAGTGGGAATAAGTTCCGGCGTGGCTTTACGATCGTCGAAATGATCATCGTAATGACGATCATTTCGATCATCCTCTCGCTGGCGATCCCGATCTACCAGAAGTCATTGGTGCGAGCCCGCGAGAGCGTGCTCAAGAACAACCTCTTCACCATGCGCACGGTCATCGACGAATATACCTACGACAAGCAAAAAGCACCGCAGGATTTGCGGGATCTGGTCGATGCCGGCTATTTGCGCACCATTCCAGTCGACCCGATGACAGGCCGGCCAGATACATGGCGCGTTGTAATGGAAGACTCCCTCGCCAGCGTCAACCAGACCGAACCCGGCATCTACGACGTGAAGTCCGGTTCCGAGCAAAAAAGCCTCGAAGGCACACCCTATGCCGAGTGGTAGCCTAGTAGCTTCAACTCACCAATTATGTCCGCACCTCAATCCGACATTGGCCTCATAGGCCTCGCAGTAATGGGCCAGAATCTCGCCCTCAACATCGCCGATCACGGCTTCCGAATTTCGGTTTATAACCGCACAACAGCAACGATGGAAAAATTCGTCGCCGAGAACCCCTCCACTCCGGGAGGAGTCGACGGGCAGCCTACGCTCGAAGGTTTTGTCGCTTCACTAAAGCGTCCCCGCAAGATGATCATCCTTGTCAAGGCTGGCGCTGGGACCGACGCCGTCATTGATTCCCTGGTGCCTCTGCTTGAGGCTGGCGACATCATCATCGATGGCGGCAACGCCCTCTGGACGGACACAATCCGCCGCGAAAATGTTCTCAAGGCAAAGGGTCTCCGCTTTGTGGGCTCCGGCGTATCCGGCGGAGAAGAAGGCGCTCGATTCGGCCCATCACTCATGCCTGGCGGAGACGAAGCAGCCTTCGCCGAAATCAAGCCGATCTGGGAAGCCATAGCCGCCAAGGTCGACGACCTGACGGGCAAGCCACTCGAAGGCGCAGCCCCAGGCAAACCCATTCAAGGTGGCGTCCCCTGCACCACTCTCATTGGGCCAAACGGAGCCGGGCACTACGTCAAGATGGTTCACAATGGCATTGAGTATGGCGACATGCAGATGATCTGCGAAGCCTACGCACTCATGAAACACCTGCTCGGTATGAGCGCCCAGGAATGCGCAGCCGTATTCAAGCAATGGAATGGCGGCGTGCTCGATAGTTTCCTGGTTGAAATCACGGCAGACATCCTGGCGCAAAAAGATCCGATGACTGGCAAAGCTTTCGTCGATATTGTTCTCGACACTGCCGGCCAAAAAGGTACAGGTAAATGGACCAGCGCCAGTGCACTCGACATGGGCACGCCAGCGCCAACGGTTGCCGAGGCCGTCTTTGCGCGCTTTCTGAGTGCCGTCAAGGATGAGCGTGTCAATGCCTCAAAAACACTTTCCGGCCCCTCACCTGCATACACCGGCGACAAGCAGGCAATGATCGATGCGATTCATGACGCGCTCTATTGCTCTAAGGTTTGCGCCTACGCACAAGGCTTTCAATTGATGCGCGCCGCTCAAGTGGAATACAAATGGCAGTTGCCCTTTGCCGACATCGCCCGCATTTTCCGCGGCGGCTGTATCATCCGCGCTCGATTCCTCCAGAAAATCACCGAAGCTTATCTGCGCAACGCCGATCTCGTCAACTTACTGCTCGACCCGTTCTTCAACAGCGAAATTGCCCGTTGCCAGACCAACTGGCGTAAAGTGGTCGCTGCTGCTGCGACCAATGGCATCCCTGCCCCAACCTTCTACTCTGCCCTCAGCTATTACGATGGCTATCGCAGCGAAACGCTTCCGGCCAATCTGTTACAGGCGCAGCGCGACTACTTTGGCGCGCACACCTATGAGCGGACAGACATGCCGCGCGGCAAGTTCTTTCACCTCGACTGGCCAGAATCCCCTCGGCCGCAACTGGAAGTGTGAGCGAACTCAATCGAGATCTCGGGCTTGGCGGCAAACTGGCGCGCGAAGCGTCGGTGCGCCTTCTCAATCAGGATGGCAGCTTCAACGCCAGGCGATTGGGCCACAGCCGCTGGCATCCGGTCAACGCCTATCACACGCTCATTGAACTGAAACCGAGCAGACTGATCGCACTCAGTCTGCTCGGTTATCTGTTGGTCAACTGCTTTTTCGCGCTGCTCTACTTTGCCTGCGGTGAAGGAGCGCTCGATTTACAAGGCAACGGGCATATGTCGCGGTTGGAAAGCTGTTTCTATTTCAGCGTGCAGACGATTGGCACTATCGGCTACGGCAAGATGGTTCCCGTTTCGCGCGCAGCAAATCTCCTCGTTGCTGTCGAAGCTCTTTTCGGGCTGGTCGGTTTCGCGGTGCTAAGCGCACTCATCTATGCACGCCTCACACGGCCCGAGGCAGAAATCGTATTCTCCAACCGCGCCCTCATCGCCCCATATGAAGGTGGCTGGGCATTGATGACCAGGCTCGCCAATCAGCGCAGAAGTAATCTGACAGAAGCCCGCGCCACACTAACGATCGCCCGTTGGGTGAAAGTTGCGAACGGTGAACGTAAGCGAAAATTCGACTCGCTGGAACTCGAACGAGATCGCGTGGTGTTCATGCCGCTGCAATGGGTGCTCGTGCACCCGATTGATGAAAAGAGCCCTCTCTACGGCATGACGAAGGAACAAATGTCCGAAGCCGAACCTGAGATTTTCATACTCCTCAGTGCAGACGAGGACACCTTTGCCGTGACAGTTCATTCCCGCACCAGTTACCAGCGGCATGAAATTGTTTGGGGGGCAAAATTCGACGACATGTACATTCCTCATTCTTCGATGGTTGTCGTAGACCTCGCCAAAATTCATGGCTACGCGATGCTGCCAGAAGCACCCTCGGTTCTTTCTTAGCCCACTCAGTGTTTGTACGTATGGCGCGGACGGCTAGAGTTCGTCATACTAAGTAATAATTTCGTGACGATTACGCAGTGGAATACGATTGAGCCGATCCTCCTTGAAGCGCTGAAACAGCCAGCCAGAGGACGTGCATTTTTTCTCGCCGAACAACTGGAGAAAGACGAAGAGCTGCTCGCTTATGCGCAGCGCATCAATTGTCTCGTCGAACGGACGGCAGAAAACGAAGAAGTCCCAAGTTCAGTCTCCGGTTGGAAGATTTTACTGCCTCTGGGCTCAGACGGACTGGGGATGGACTATCTGGCCGAACGCGCCGACGGCACCATGGACCAGTTGATGAACTTCAAGGTGGCCAGAACTCGTATTGAAGAGGCCGCTGGTCAGCAGGATTTCATTCAGGAAATGCGGACCTTGACGATGTTGTATGACGCCAACATCGGACGCATTCTGGACACGGGCTGGGTATCGCAGGGACGCCCCTTCGTAGTGAGTGAATTCGAAGGTGGGCTTCCAATCACAGAAGCTGCACTGAGCATGGACCTGCGTGAAAACCTGACGGTGTTTCTGCGCTTGTTAACTGCTGTCGGGTATGCGCACCAGAGGCAGATCATTCATGGTGATTTGCGGCCCGCTAACGTACTCCTTACCCTTGAACGTACCCCGAGACTCGTTGATTTCGGCTTGGCGCGGGCATTTGCAAAGGGAGGCGACGCGATTGCGGCGCAAACCGAAATTGATGCCGAGAGCCTGGCGTATTTTTCGCCGGAACAGATTCGCGGCAAAGAAATTACCGAAGCGTCGGATGTCTATTCACTGGGCGTGATCCTCTACGAAATGCTCTCCGGCAAAATGCCTTATGGAAGTCCGCGAGACACCATCATGGAACGGGGACGGGCAATTTGCGAGAAGATTCCGGGCAAGATCGAAGGAGTGGATGAGGACGTAAATTACGTCGTCGCCAAAGCCCTCGAGAAAAACCTTGAAGGCAGATACCCAAGCGTCATCTCACTGGGACGCGATATAGAGGCCTTCCTTGAGGGACGAGGAGTTGTCCCACGCCAGGAAGCCATGCTTCAATTTCTGATCCGGACTGTGCGGCAGAACTGGATTACTGCTGCGTTGGTGGTCGCAGTGCTTGCGGTGGCGGGGATCGCAATGTTTCAACAAACTCGCGCGCAATCAAAAGCCGCTCAAATTCAGAACATTGCTGGCTCGATTCTGGCCGGCGGCAAAGGTGGAAAGAAGGGGACAGAGGGCCTGTCGACGGTCCAGAGCGCCAAGAAGTATCTGGATGACATGCTCGAGAAAAATGCGGGCAAGCCGGAAGTCGTCAGCGAATTGGCTAAGGCTTATCTGCGCTTGGCAGAGGTGGAGTTGAAGGGGACAGGATTGTTGAAGGGAGATCGTGGGGCGGCCATCCAGTCGGCACGAAAGGCGTATGAATTGACCTTGCAACTGGCGAGCAGTGGAGGCGCGACGGATCTGGAACTGCTCGAATATTCGAGATCAGCAAAGATGCTTTCTGAACTACTGAATGAAGCGCGAGATTACAAAGAAGCGGTGAAGGTCACACAGGACTGGAAGAACAAGCTGCTCGCCTCTTCTTCAACAAATCCTCAAGTATTGAAAGCCAAAGCGGCTGCAGATGCAGCGCTGGCGGATTTGATGTTCGCAGCTGGAGATCAGCAAGCTTCGATGCCCTTTGCGCGGTCAGCGATGCGGCAGTTCGGTTCCATTTTCGAATCAGACAAGGGCAATCCGTCCAAGGCCCGCGAATACGCTCAATCTGCCAATAATGTTGGGGACAAAGCTTTGAAGATGAACATGCTGAGTGAAGCATTGAGCGTCTTCAGGACGGCTGAAAAAACGATTCGTCCTGTGGCGAGCAAACCAGACAGCGAGGTAGGGCCGATTCTGGATTTGGCGAGAACCATGAACGGGCTGGGCGAGACGCTCGAAAAGTCGAAGCAGAATGATCAGGCTCTGGAAAGCTACCGGGAAGCGCGGCAACTTCTTGAGCAGGCCGCCAAGAAGGAAGTCGACAATGAGGATGCTGCTGAAGGCCTGGCCGACAATCTAATGCGTACGGCGCGGATTGAGAAAGAAACCTCGGGCACTCTGTTGGCAGTGCAAGAGACAGAACGCGCAGTGGGAATTTTGAGAAGACTTGTGGAGAAACCGGGAACCAAGCCTGAGTTCCGCAAGCAGCTCGCACAAGCCTTGACGATAAAGGGCGAATTGGCAAAAGCGCAGAAGAAACCAATTGTCGCCAAGGAGTCCTTTGAAGAGGCGGTTGGATTGTGGAGTTCTTATGGACGCCTGGCAGGATTGAAGCCCGAAGAAGAGCTGGAAATTGACAGGCTGAAGACACTTGCCGGCAAATGATTTGCTAGACTTTGAATAGTTGTAAAAGCAACCCACTCCCTGATCGTCTAATGGTAGGACAGCGGACTTTGACTCCGTCAATCGTGGTTCGAATCCATGTCGGGGAGCCAAACAATTTCGCGTTGAAAACAAAGGATATAATACGTCACGTTTAGCGACTAGCTGATTCTATTGGGGTTGACAGTTCGAATCCATACTGGCGGCCTTGGTGGCGAGCTAGTAGGTGGCGGGCAGTTCACCGCGCTCCCTGAGCGCAAAGTAGCACTTGGCCGCTCCTTCAGGCTTGTCGTTTCTAGGAATCCGCTTAGTTCTAAGATCGGGCAACTCAGCGGGAAAGCCCATCAGTTCCTGGTACAGCGCGACTTCACCGGACCGCAAAAGAGCCTCCAAGATTCGGATCATGCGGGACCGAAACGCCAAATTGGCGGCGCTGTTCAATCGCAACACATCGCACAATCTTTGCCCAACTACATTCTTCGCCGTTGCGCGACCAGCCGCTTCGATTTCAATGCATTCCTGAAAAGGAACCGAGCACGGATCAGGCAGGCCGAGGATGTCTGCCTTGGCCTCGTTGCAGGTCGTGCATGCGTACAGCAGGTTCGTATATTGCAATGCCCCTTGTGGATCGGCGCTGACAGGAACAAAATGGTCGATGTGAAAGGTGCCGCTGCGGGAATACCATTGCTCGCGATGAAGGCAATAGACGCACCGGAACATGAACTCGTCTCGCAACCAATCTCGAAAGCTGCCGTAGTCCTTGTAACCAGCCGGGCCATGCCTCCTTTGGTGGGGGTGCGCCGGGTACTCGAACCCGATCATCAGGAACGCCTCCCTTGGTCTCCCAGCCGTCGCTCTAACTCGTCAAGTAGATGGGTGGGGCGAGGCGAAACCTTTTGAAGGTGATAGTCGGCGTACGCTTGCAAGACATCGAGGCGGGCTCGCTCCGCACCGGTTATGTTACCCGCGATGTTCTTGTCGATGAGTCGCCCGCGCTCTCGGTTCGTTGCTGACCATGCACCCTCTATTTCAAGGAACTGCCAGAGGCTCAGCCTGCCCTCCATCGTGGCTGGCAAGTACTTGTTTTGCGCGAACGGGCCTCCTACGCGATTCCAATCGGTAAAGAGGCTGAGAACCTGGTGTTCGAGCGCCAGAGGCAAATCGTACAACTTCAGACCTTCGGCATCTACGCGCAGCAGCAACCGCTCCAGGTCCGCTGGCTGAGCCTGATTGGATGCCGCATCCCAATAAGCGGCAACCGCTCGATCAAGCGCGGCGGCTGAGAATTGCTGGGGAAGGGGGATTCTCCGGATGTCGCCCACAATATTGTCTCGTTTCCCCAGGTGAGAATACGCAAAGGCATTTGCAATCGGCCCATTCAGTAAGGCCCAGAGAGTTTCAAGGGAAATGGAATCCTCCGTCGGACGCACTGCGATGAAGCGACTCGTGACTGGATGTCCGTGCTTATCGAGAAGAGCCTTCAGCCGCCAAGGTCCGCGGCTCGCTGGCGCATAGTTGAGGAGTATCTGTGCGACACCGGTACGTCCTCCTGACCTGGGATAGAGAACTGCATCCCGATCTAAGTTCATCCAGTACCGGGTCGGCAACTGATGTATGTAGAGGCCGCGGTCGAATACGACAAATCCGGGTCGTCCGCCACTAAACCGCTCCGCTTCATAGGTCTTAGTCCCTTGAGGCAGGTCGCTGCTGCGATAGCTCAAACCCTGACCAACCGACGAGATGGCCTCGAGAGTTGGATATTTGCGAAGTGCGGTCCAGACGTCGTCAAGATCAGGAAGGTTGAGAGAGAACCCAGCGTCATCCGCAAACCGGGCCTGGAGTACAGAGTTCTTCGCCACGCTAGAGGATTCGCGTCGAAACGATGGAAGTTGGCGTTCCCGAACGCGACAATAGACCACGCTCCGACTTCGCCCGGCTTTCTTTCGCCTCCCAATCACAACGGCCGACTCGGCATCCGAGAAGGAAAAAACCTTGTCTGGAAAAAGGCAGATCTCTTTCAGTTCGAAATCTTCCACAAGTACTTTTCGAAGGCCAGCAGCGTCGTCGCTGTGAAGAATCGATTTTGGGACCACTACGCCAAAGACGCCGCCCTCGGGAAGTTGGGGCAATGTCCGCCATAGCATCTCGGCTGCTTTGTTGGTGAAGCTCAACTCGACGGCGCTCTCCGAGTAGCCCAACTTGTCCTGGGGCGTGAAGTTGTCGAAAGGCGGATTCGCCAGCAATATAGTGTTCTTCTTCGCTTGGTCGGCGAGCCTCTCGCCGAGGAACATGTTCTCCACTTTCAAGTCCCACCCGTCAGGATTGGGGATATCAGTAAGCGTCAGCGACAGGCGTGCCAATTCCAGGGCAAATGGATCAATATCCGTTCCGTGAAGACGACTACGCAAGTACGGCCCGCGGCGACTCGGAATCGCTTTGTCGGCGGGGAGGAAGTCTGTCAGCAGCCTCATCGCGGAAACAAGAAAAGCGGCGTGCCCGCAAGCGGGCTCAAATACGCTCCGCTCGTTCACGGGAATCTCGTTCACCCACTCGGCCAAGTTACCAACCACATAGTCAACAAGAAACGACGGCGTGCTGTGGGTTCCGAGGGCAGATCGCGTCTTCTTCGATATCAGCGTATTTTCATAGACGTATGCCAGCGCCTCGGTTGTCGTCAGAACGAGGCTGCTGAACCGGTCGATGGAGTGGGCCGCAGCTGTCAGCGCTTCCAACTTTTTCTTCGACCCCGATGAGAGTGGCGACGTTCCGTAGTGTTTTCCAACTCGCCTGAACACCGCGTCAACGTCGCCAAGGTCGAGATTGCCGAAACTCTCCACTTGCTTGTCACGAAGAATTTTTGCGGACAGCAACCAAAAGACAGATTGTAGTAGCCACTGGCCTTGTTCGCTAGAGATTACATCCCAACCCAACCGGTGCTTAAGCCCTGAGACATTTCGCTCGATGAGTTCACCCAGGGCGTTGCCGACCTGCTGCTCAACGACGGGCATAAGGCCGAGGTCCACGAAGCTGAGTTGATACTCAGTCTGAAAGCGTCCCCATGTTTTGGCTCGGTATACGGCTTCCGGAGAGAATTGATCTTGGTTCGTCCGGAAAAAGCTCTCGACATCCCTTGCCTCGATACTCTTGAGGTGCTCCGCAGAAACGGAGCCTTGCTTCCACCATTGAAGACTGTCCTGATAACAGACAAACACGATGGGAGTCCCGAGGGGTTTGCAGGCTTCGACGGCGAGCCTGGGAGAGTGGGGCTCAGAGAGCACCGCTACACACGCTGAGCGCGAGTCCGCTGGTTGCTGGGCAAATGCAACCAGTGCGGCGCGTTCGCTGTGGCCATAGGAAAAGTCGGCCCTGAGCAAGTCAGAGCGGTAACCGCATTCCCGCAGCGGAGCTTTGATGGCCTGCGGCGTCAGCACGACGACACCGTTGTGGTTCGCTCTTTCATTTCTCTTAGCATGTGAGGCAAAGACTCAACCAGCTTAAAACATTTTATTCGCTTTTTGTTCTCATCGCAGGCCGGGGCTCCCGCAACGGTCGGGCGAGCCTCAAGTGTATCGCTAGTCAGGGTTGTCCGTCGAGCGGCGATGCAGATCAACCGTCGGCCCCACGTTCTGCCGTCAATCCTTTGCGAATTGGCCGCGCGGCATCAAAGGGCTTTCCCTGTAAACAACTGATTCTGCGGGGAGACAGTTCGAAACGCATCCATCAAGGGAGCCATTCTTTTTTACCGGCTCAGCCCATCGCTGCAAATGATAGGATCATTGCACGCATATGGCTTGGACACAGTCTCGAATCTCTCTCCTTACTTGTTTTAGATGCTGTCCGTTGGCAGCGCTCCTCATCGGGTTTTCGCTCGATTCCTCTGCGCAAACGCCACTGAACGCCGAATTAGTGATCCACGCCGACCGACCCGGATTCCAGGTAAATCGTCAAATTTTCGGGCAGTTCGCAGAACATCTCGGCTACGGTATCTACGGAGGAATCTGGGTCGGTGAAGACTCGAAAATTCCGAACACCAGAGGATTTCGCAACGATGTTCTCCAGGCTCTGCGCAACCTGAAAGTACCTGTAATCCGCTGGCCAGGCGGCTGTTTCGCAGACGAGTACAATTGGCGCGAGGGAGTCGGTCCGCGCTCCAAACGCCCTATCAAAATCAATACCCATTGGGGTGGCGTCACCGAGCCGAATACCTTCGGCACTCACGAGTTTATGGACTTTGCAGAGCTAGTGGGAGCCGAAGCTTACGTCAGCGGCAATGTCGGGAATGGCTCACCGCGGGAAATGGCCGAATGGGTTGAATATATAACTTCTCCTGCCGGTTCGCTGGCTGATGAACGGGCTGCCAACGGGCGCAAGTCGCCTTGGAAACTGCCTTATTTCGGGCTCGGGAATGAACTTTGGGGATGCGGGGGGAACATGCGGGCTGAGTATGCTGCCGACGTTACGCGCCGCTACTCGACCTTCATCAAGGTACCCGAAGGCACCAGGATCATGAAGATGGCGAGTGGGCCTTCGGACGCCGATTACCATTGGACCGAAGTGATGATGCGCGACGCAGGCAAGCACTTTGACGGCATCGGGCTGCACTATTACACGCTGCCTGGAACCTGGGCCAAGAAGGGCCCCGCTTACGGATTCGACGAAACTGCCTGGGCAAAGACCCTGGCGGCGACCCTGAAACTGGACGACTACATCACTCGCCACCGCGCCATTATGGACAAGTATGATCCCGAGAAGCGCGTCTGGCTCGGAGTGGACGAATGGGGATCATGGTACGACCCGGAACCGGGCACGAACCGCGGCTTTCTCCAGCAACAGAACACTTTGCGGGACGCCTTGATTGCGGCACTCAACATAAATCTCTTCGTCAAGCACGCCGACCGCGTGAAGATGGCCAACATCGCGCAGATGATTAACGTACTTCAGGCAATGATCTTTACCAAAGACGAAAAGATGGTGTTGACCCCCACCTATCATGTCTTCGAACTCTATAAGGCCTACATGGACTCGACCAGCCTTCTGATCGATCTGAAGACGCCCTGGTACAACAAGGATGCCTGGACCATTCCTGCGGTCAGCGCCTCGGCCGTCCGCGACGTCGCAGGCAAACTCCACGCAGGCTTTACCAATGCAGACCCCAATCGCAGCGTCACGGTTACTGTTCAACTCTCAGGGTGGAGCGGATCGCGGGTCAGCGGACGCGTGATCACAGCGCCAACGATGGATGCGCGGAACTCCTTCGAGACGCCTTCCGCAATTGAGCCAGCACGCTTCGAAGGGGCTGAACTTCGCGGCGGAACCTTGCGCATCGTGTTGCCGGCGAAATCGGTCGTCATGCTGGATCTTGAATAGCGCCCACCACGACGATTGATGTAAACATGGAATCATGCTCACGCTTGCATCTCTCGAAAAGCAATATTTAAGGTGGTCCAAGTGAGATTCAGCAGACGCGCTTTCCTCGGGTCGAGCGCGTCCCTTCCCTTGCTTCAAAAGCTCCAGGCCGCGCCCAAACTTCGAGTCACCAGCTTTGAATTGATCCCGGTACGCGCAACTCCGCGCACCGTCTGGCTCATCGTTCGGCTCAAGACCGACAGCGGTCTCACGGGTCTCGGCGAGGCTTCTGACGCCTTCGGCTTCGCGGCTACGACAAAGCAGGATGCGCTGCGCATGGAATCCGAGCTTCGCACCTTTTTTGAATTGGTGCAGGGTAAGTCGCCGCTAGATGTCGAGGCGTACCGTCAAAAAGCAGAGCCCCTCGCGATTGCGGGCGGATTGCCCTCCGCAACAGCCTACAGCGCCATCGAGCAGGCTCTCTGGGATCTCGCCGGCCAAGCGCTCGATGTCCCAACCTACAATCTGTTCGGCGGCAAGGTGAGAGACAAACTTCCGGTTTACGCCAACATCAACCGAGCAACAACTCCGCGCACACCCGGTGGATTTGCAGTAACCGCGAAAAGGGCTGTTGCCGACGGCTTTCGTGCCGTTAAGGCCGCCCCTTTCGATGGGTTTCCAAAGCCCGGTTCGCCAGATGCCGAGATCCGTTCCGCCGTCCAGAAAGGCATCGACTGTGTAGCTGCAATACGAGCAGCAATTGGACCGGATGTGGAACTGATGGTCGATTGCCACAGCTTCTTCGACGTGCCCCTCTCGATCCGCGTCGCCCGCGATCTGGAGCAATACAATCTCGCCTGGTACGAAGAACCCATTGCGCCCGAACGCGCCGAAGAGACGCAGCTAATCAGGCGTTCGATCCAACAGCCCATGGCGGGAGGCGAGATCCTCTTCACCGTTAAAGGCTTCGAACCGCTCTGTCAAAGGCAGGCTGTTCAAGTCATCATGCCTGACGTAAAACACTGCGGGGGTCTGCTCGAAATGACAAGGATCGCGGCGATGGCGCGTGCCGCCGGAATCGCTGTTGCACCGCACAATCCAAGTGGGCCTGTTGCTACTATGGCCTCCGTGCATATCTGTGCGGGAATGGCGAACTTCCGGCTCCTCGAACTGCAATGGGGTGAAGTAGACTGGCGGTCCGAACTCATCATTCCGGGCGAACGATTCGAAAAAGGCTTTATCGATGTCCCCTCTCGCCCCGGCTTCGGAATTCGACTCAACGACACCCTCGCTAAATCGAAGCCTGTCTAACCGGCAACCGAGGATATAAGATTGAACTGCCATGTGGACACGACGCGATTTTGCAATCTCTCTTGCGGCCGCACAACAGGCTTCCGCTGAGCCACTCTATTTCGATCTGCACATCGACACGCCGTCGCGCATGGTGTCGGAAGGCTTGCACCTTGGGGAGAGTCAACCCTACCATTGCGTCGACATCCCCAAGATGCGACAGGGCGGCCTCAACGCCGGCTTCTTTGCTGTGTTCGCCCCTGCCAGAAATATCACTCCCGTCGAGGCAGTCAAGCAGGCTCTGAAGATCACCGACCTCATTGTCGAAGAGATCAAGCGCTACCCGAAGGATTTGTTTCTCGCCACTACCTCGCAGGACGTTCTGCGTGCGAAAAAGGAAAACAAGATCGGCATCCTGCTTGGAGTCGAGGGCGGGCACATGATCGATTCGAGCCTCGAAGTGTTGCGGCAACTCTATCGGCTCGGGGCACGATATTTGGGACTCACGCACAGCGGAAACACGCCGTGGGTTGGAGCGGCAGAGTATCCGGATGGCCCCAAAGGCCTGAACGATTTCGGCAAACAAGTGGTACGCGAGATGAACCGGCTGGGAATGATGGTCGATACATCGCATGCCTCGGACCAGACTTTCTACGATGCGATCGAGACCTCAAGCACGCCGATACTCAACACCCACGCAGCCTGCCGAAGCATTGCAAATTATCCCCGAAACCTGACCGACGACATGCTCAAATCCCTCGCCAAAAACGGTGGCGTGTTGGGCGTAGCCTACTTCAGCGGCATGCTCGATGACGCTCACCGGGCGCGATTTCCTGAGCTCGCGGCAATCGGACGTCAGCGCGCAGAAGTTGTGAAGCAATTCAAAGAGGACCATAAGCGCCTGTCCGAAGAGCTTTGGGAACTCAATCTGGCCGAGGTCAAATTGATCGGGCAACCGCCAATCAGCAAATTGGTGGATCACATTGAACATGCAGCCTCGGTCGCTGGAATCGACCATGTCGGCCTCGGTTCAGATTACGATAGCATCGGGCTCAAGCTGCCCAAAGATTTGGAACATATCGGCAAGACTCCGAATCTTGTCGCTGCGCTCAAAGGACGCGGCTTCTCAAGTATTGACATTGGCAAGGTGATGGGCGGCAATGCGATTCGAGTCCTGCGCAAGGCGGAAGAGAAGGCCCGTTAGAGCAATACTCTCCCGATCCAATGTAGCGCTCTAGAGCTGAATGCGCTGCTCGCCGCCGTGTTCGAGCCAGTCGGCGCAATCCGGTGTCAGTTCGCGTTCAACGGCTGCTTGGCATTGAGCCAGTTCCGACTCGGTCAGGACGCCCTGCCATCGACCGTTCGTGCCTTTGTTCATAAAGGTTTTACTGCCTTCGCGCCACAGCATATTTGCTTCCGGCATGATCGCATCAAAGTTCTCTTTCATGCCGTTGAATGAGATTCGCTGAAGGATCCCAGGGAGACGTTGTTCGTCAATTTTGATGTCGAGATGCTTCGCGATCCGGCGAATTTGAGCTTCTGGATTCTCGAGCAGATCTGTGAAATGGACCAGCAGGATGTTGGGAAGGTGACGGAAGTCCCACCATGTCTGGGCGTGGTGCAGATGCGACCAGTAAGGGTAACCCGAACCCTCCCATTCGAAGGAGCTCTTTTCGATCCACATCTTAAACATTTCGTGAAGGTCTTTGATGTCCAGCGGAAACTCATGGCCTGTCACGGCATCGCGTTCCTTGAACATCGCCTTCGCCTGGTCCGAGTACCCGGAGTGGTGGTTCCAGATCGACATGAAGACATCTCGCACATCGCGGCCCACCACAACATAGCGTGCTGTCTCGAAGTAGGGCAGCCCATCCAGTGCGAGATGGGTCTTGATAAAGCGACGATGAGTCTGGGCCTCGAGCGCCTCTGAGATCTTGTCGAGAGGAGGAAGCGCCATATCGAGCCACGGCGACATCGCACTCACGGGTGCCGGGAACACACCATCCTGGAACAATAGATTCGCCACGATGGTTTGCATCCAGGTTGTGCCCGTCTTGTAAGAAGTCGAGATCACAATATCGCCAGGACGATGCTTGTAGACGCGCCATCGGGTGCTGTCGATCGCGTTGTGGTTTGTGTATTCGTGAAGCTTTTTGGGCAGCTCAGTTGACATCGGTTTCCTTTTCAGCCTTATGAAATTAGTTGTCGCTTGCCCTGTGAATCCTGCATCTGCGCGGACTTCTTTCACGGGCTAGTGGACTCTGCGATTGTACATCAGGGCGCGAACGCGACGAGGCAATTGACCACCCACAACCAGGCGCTCGTCATGCTCAACGGCCCGCGGAGAATTTGGACTGCGAGTACACATCCGCCCGCAATCCAGTACGCAGGATGGACGCTCCCGCGAGTTCGTTTATCGTGGACCATCGCCACAACAATCAAGAGATCTGAAAGCAAACTAGGGGGGATCGTAACGAACATCGGAGGTGGAGCCAGGACGCCTCCCTGCGGGCTCAGGTTTTTCGACGCGAAAATCAGGATGAACCAGCGGGCAATCGCTGCAGGCAAAATCGAGGCCGTCGCTACCAGCATCAGGCGTTTGTGGAGTTCCGGGTTCCTCACCTTGAAAATTGCAAATGCAACCAGCACGGCATAGGTCGTCACTGAGCTCACGGCGATGATCGAGAATGGTCGACCCTCAGGACCAAAGCCAGAAGCATCCATACGCTTGATCGAATGGATCGCTGTCCCCATTCCGGCGAAGAACATGCCTGCGGCCAAGGCCACTCCGGCCATTCCCAATTCCCTGTGCCGCCCCGTCTGTCCAACCGACACTAGCCAGGTCTGTCGCATGAACAAGAGTGTCCACCCATAGAAGCAGGCAGCGTGGAGGTGCACAATGGGAGCAACATCCAGATTCCCCCACAACAGGGGAACCCAATAGCTCGGCGCAAAGCCAATCACGGCCACTGCAAAACAGGCAACCGACATGCGGAAGAAAAAGGAACCTGAGCCCGAGACTATCGGTGGCTTCGCATTTGGCACTTCTGTTTGTGTGGTCATGTGTCCAGCTCATGGCGAGTATGACACTTGGTGCGAATCTTCGCTACCTTGCCACCCGCCAGGGAGAAACCGTTGTCCATTTCTTAAGCTCTCCCTTGGCCCAAGCCGTGCTTCGGTCCGTGTGGCAACTAGTGCAGCCGTTGGGCACCTTCAACGTTTCTGTATCGCTCGGTGGGATAAAGCGGAAAGTGTGGCTTCTCACATTCGTGTCCGCAAGCTGCTGTGCGATTTTTGGCATGTGGCAGCCTACGCATTCGTTGCCAGTACTGCCCTTGACATGATGCGTGTGTGCTTCAACGCTGGCTCCGCGAGGTCCGTTGGGTGAATTGGGGCCGTGGCATTGCAGACAGAGTACGTTCGCGGGCTTGTGCAAGTCGGCATTGTTCGGCGTTCCGTGTGAGTCGTGGCAACTGCTGCAACTTACGCCATGCGTGTACATGGAACTCTGTATGAAGTCGTTGCCTTGCATCCGGTTTTTGTGAGCGCTTCCGTCCGCAAAATGAGTGAAACTCTGCTCGCCAAGCTTGTGCTCTTCGAGCTTCCAGAAGTTTTTCAGATCCATGCCGACTTGAAAGCCAACAGGCCAGTCGTAATATTTTCCGTTGATTGGATTTGTGGTGGGCTGCCCCTGCGAGTGGCACTGCATGCACACGTTTGTGGATTGCACGGTGTCGAGTCTTGCCGGATTCACGATGTTGGTTTGTGATGGACGCGCAACATGCTCCGAGCCGGGGCCATGACATTTTTCGCAGCCCACATTCCACTCCGAAACGACCTTGGTTTGGATATTGAAATCTACAGAATGACAACCATCGCATAACTGGCTGGTTGGCCGTTTCATATTGTCCGCCGGGAACAGCGGCACCCACCAGTCTGTATTGGCCGCAACCATATAGGGACGCCAGATCTGCTTTGTAACATCCCACTGCGCGCCCAACGGAAAGTAGTCATCACCGCGCTTGGTGAAGTAGCGCTGCTTCCATTTGCTCCCGTACACCCAGGCAATATCGTTCACCGTGAACTTGACCAGCGGATCGGGCTTGGACAGGTCCGGAATGATGGCTTCCGGGTGGATTTTCGGATCTCGCACGACATTCGCCATGCGAGTCTTGCTCCACCGCTCATAGGTTGCGGTGTGACAGGTTTTACAACGCTCGGAACCAACGAACTTTGATTGCCCCCACGCGGTGAATGGAATCAGGCAAACGAAAAGCAAGTAAATTTGAAATCTCATAGGGATCAACTGCTATGCAATATCTCACAGTTGCGCGAGCCTGGCTCGCTTGAAAGGACAACTAAAGCTCCGAGCCGGTTGTTGGCTCGCAATCCGCACTTTTCAAGTTGTGGATGGCACAAGCTACCGACGTACGGAGAGACGAACGCCAGTGGGCGAAGTGATACCGCCAATGGTCGCTAAGATGGGCCAGTCGCCATCTGCGAGCGATAGCGGAACTTCGATTGCCACTTGATATAGGCCAGCAAAACCGGGTGCAAGCGCCGCACCATAAACTGTGGCGCGGACACCGTTGATCGTGACAAGAGGCGGAATCGTAGTGGAGTAGGTTGCCGTTGTCGGGACCTGAATTCCAAAGGGGATTGGTGGAGAAGTTGGCCCAAAACCGACGCCCCATAGGATCAATACTTCACCAGGCTTTGCAGGAGCGGTTGGCAGGCTCGGGAATGTGCCAGAACGAGCGGCGTAGGTGTAATCCTGTCGCGAGGATACCGGCTGACTACCGGGCCAGGCAAAGAAAGCGGGATCGTAAAGTCGAGAGACCACAGTGAAGGACGTTGTTGTACCTGAAGGTGCAGTGACGACCACTACTTTCGGCCCCACACCACCATCAGGCACCAGGAGGTTGGTTTGCGTGGGGCTGACATAGGCAATGTAGGCAGGCACGCCATCGATGGTGACACTGACACCTTCGAGGCTGGTGGGCAGGCGTCCATTCACGATGGAGTTATCCCATGTGGCAGTTTTTTCAGAGAGCCCAGATCCCTGAATCGTCGCCCAGCCATTGGGGGTGATTCCAGGAAGAAAGCTGGCACCGTTGACGATGCCATCGGGGAAGATAGCGGGACCGACTGCTGCTACAGCGGCGACACCCCAGATCTTGCGAATGCGGTAATTGTAGGTATCCGCGACGTAAAGGTTGCCCGCCGCATCGATGGCGAGGGATCTGGGGCTGAAGAGAGTGGCACTGGTGGCGGGTCCGCCATCGCCTGTAAAGCCAGGAATTCCAGTTCCGGCAACGGTGGTGACGAGGCCCGCAGTGGAAATGCGGCGGACACGATTCGTGCCCGTGTCGGAATAAAAGAGATTCCCCGCGCCGTCGGCAACAACATTGCCTGGCGTCATACCAGTAGAGGTCGCCGCGATGCCTTCGCCAAGGCCAATCGGGGAGCCATTGCCACCATAGGTGGATATGACTCCAGCGGTATTCACCTTTCGAATACGGCTTCCGCCGTCAGCGAAGTAGATGTTGCCAACGGAGTCGGCGGCAACTCCTTGAGGAAGCTGGAGCCTTGCGGCAGTGGCAGGTCCACCGTCTCCGGAAAAACCGCCTGCACTCGTGCCTGCGAAAGTACTGATCACGCTGGCAGAGCTGACCTTGCGAATGCGGTTCGCCAATGCGTCAGCGATGTAAAGGTTACCAAAACCATCAACAGCAACGCTTGTTGCCTGAAACTGGGCGCTCGTGGCAGCTCCGCCATCGCCCGAATTTCCCGGGATGCCCGTGCCGGCGATGGTAGTGATGATGCCGTTTGTCGCGACCTTGCGCACTTGTGCGCCGCTGGCGATAAAGACGTTGTTGAGTCAGTCGATCGCAATGCCATTGGGAAACACCTGCGCGCTGGTAGCTTGACCACCATCACCTAATCCAGGTCCAGAGCCACCACCGGCGAAGGTGCTGATGATGCCACTGGTATTGACGCGGCGAATGCGATTGTTGGCTTGATCGGAGATGTAAAGGTTGCCGAGGCTGTCGATTGCGATGGTGAGAGATTCGCCACCGCCTCCGATGCCTGTACTTGTGGCTTGGCCGCCATCGCTCGAAAAGAGCGGAGTTCCGTTGCCGGCGTAAGTGGTGATCGTGCCCTGAGTTTGAGCGGATAGGGTGGCGGAGAAAACGATCGCAAAGATGGCGCGTGTCAGCATCATGACTCCTCTTGTATTGGAACAGAGTAAATCATATCGTGATCATTTTTGCTACAGTCTTATTGCTTCTGCAGTTTTTGCGCGACCTTCTCGACATCTGCCCACACCCGAAGCAGATTGCCACTCCACATTTTTCCGATCTGAGCTTCCGTGTAACCGCGGCGAACTAATTCCAGTGTGACGTTGAATGCCTCCGCTGCACTGTTCCAACCGTCAATTCCACCGCCACCATCAAAGTCCGACGAAATTCCAACGTGATCAATGCCAATCAGTTTTACCGCATAGTCGATGTGATTGACGAAATCCTTTACGTTCGCTCGGGCCGCAGGTGGAAGTTTTTCGTCCATCTCGGCCATCCGCTTTTCGAACTCAGCGCGACGCTCGGGCGGAAGTGCGGCAAGAAATCCACGCGTACGGCTGGCAGCTTGCGGGAGAGGACTGTTGGGGTCTTCTACCGAACATGCTCCGGACGCTGGCGGCCTTGCACCGGCTCCACGACCACGAGAGCCGGCCTGCATCGCCAGGCCAAAATCATCACGCAACTTCGTGAGCGCTTCACTCCGCTCTTTCGATTCCGCTTTGACATAAGCGGCAAAGCCCACCACCTGAACCACGCCACCGTTCTTCTTGAGAGCCAGCAGCAACTCGTCGTCCATATTGCGGCTTACATTAGCAAGTGCGCGGACCCCCGAATGCGACGCAATTACCGGTGCCTTCGAAAGCCGGATGGCTTCCATATTCGCGCCCTTCGAGGGATGAGAAAGATCGACCATGATGCCCAAACGATTCATCTCGGCGATCACTTCCTTGCCCAGCGGCGACAGTCCATTGTTGTAGAGATAGCCCTGCGTCTCGCCGGTATTCGAATCGGCGAGTTGGCTGTTGCCGTTGTGCGCCAGCGAGATGTATCGCGCGCCACGGTCGTAAAACTCCTTCACTTTTTTCAGATCGTTACCAAGGGGATATCCGTTCTCGACACCGATTACCGCAATGCGAGCATTCTTCTTGTGCAATGCGTACACGTCGGCAGGCGTCAACGCCAGACCGATGCTGTCGGGTGCGATCTTTTCCGTCAAACGATGAATGGCGTCAAACTTGGCAATTGCCTGCTTATATGCGCCATCAAAGCCTTCGGGCGTAAGTGGGCCCTGGCCAACATAGACAATCATGAACGAGACATCCATGTCGCCTTCGATCATCTTCGGCAGATTGACCTGCGTCGTTAAACGCTTGGTGTAATTGCAATCGGCAGTGAAGTTTCCAACCTCAATATCGTTGTGCGTGTCGAGTTTGAGAACACGGTCGTGAATCCCTTTAGCCTTGGCGATCAAGGCCGCATCGTTCGGTTGCGCCAGACTCGGCTTTACTGTTGTCTGGAACAACAGTCCGATAGAAAACGCCGTAACGCCGGCAATCATGAGCTTTCGCTTGAAGTTTTTCATTGCATCTTCCTGTTCTCATGCCGGGACAAAGCCCTACAAGGAACCGTAAATATTAAGAGTGGTTGGAGAAAACAGAGACCGACAGAGGTCGCGCCAGACAAGTGCCATGATAGCAACGGCAGGAGTTGCGCGCGGGAATCGAAATTGCAATAGTATGGCGTCATGAAGCAAGCCATCGAGCGCCGAAAATTTATTGCCGCAGCCGCAGCCGCCACCACAGCTTCAGCAGCACCCGCAGAGATAGCCGCCATTGATGGCGGCACTCCCGTGCGGGCCACCCCGCTTAAGGCCGGCTATTGGGGAACACAATATTACGACGAAAAAGAACGCGCCGAAGTACTCGATGTGCTCGAGGCAAAGTCTCCGTTTCGCTGGTATGGCACTCAGACGCCAACTAAGGTTTTGCAGTTTGAGAAAGAGTTTGCAGCCCGGATGCAAACCAAATTTGCACTGGCCGTCAGTTCCGGAACCGGGGCACTGCAATGCGCCATGGCAGCATTTGAAATTGGCCCTGGCGATGAAGTCATCCTTCCCGCGTGGACATGGCACTCCTGCTTCAACGCAGTCATCCTGGCCGGCGCTCTGCCGGTGTGCGCCGAAATTGATGACTCCTTCAACATCGATCCAGACTCCATCGAGCGGCTGATCACGCCACACACCAAACTGATCATGGCTGTTCATCTGCAAGGCAATCCCTGCAACATGGATCGCATCCTCGCGATCGCCAGCAAGCACAAGATTCGCGTTCTCGAAGACTGCGCGCAGAGTGCAGGCGCCTCTTATCGTGGCAAGCCACTGGGCTCCCTGGGCGACATCGGCATTTACAGCCTGCAGCTCAACAAGACCATCAGTGCAGGCGAAGGTGGCGTAGTGGTGACCAACGATCCGGCGCTGTTTGAGCGCGCTGCCCGCTTTCATGATCTTGGCGGCTTTCGAGCGCCGCACCAACAGGTTGTAGGCGGTGCCAAACTCGATTGGCTCTTCGGAGCAAACTTCCGCATGAATGAATTCAGTGGCGGCGTTATGCTGGCACAAGTGCGAAAGCTAGACCGCATTGTGGCGGCCGTACGCGGCAACGCGCGTCTGCTGTATGAAGGCATTCGGGACTTGCCGAATCTGAAGCTGCGCTTGTTGCCAGACCCGCAAGGAGAACTGGGCTCAGGAGTGTTTCTCGATTTTGGAAACAAGTCGCGATGTGATCGATTTCTAGCTGCGATGAAGGCGGAGAACATCCCGGCCAGCAAGCCCGGTGGCTCCGTGATCCTACCCACTCTGCCGCACATCATGGCGAAAAAAACGATTCATCCCAACTGGCCTAGCTTCCATTCCGAGCGGGGCAAGGCCATCCGCTACGGCCCTGATACGTGTCCAAAGACCATCGATATCCTTGGGCGCTATGGTGGTGTCTTGATGGATCCGAAGTTCCTTCGTCAAGACCTGGATGACATCGTAAAGGCGATACGCAAGGTCTACCCTTCGGCCTGAGAGACAGGTCCCTTAGATTCCCGCGTACCAGGCATACGCGCCATCGGCCGCTGAGGAACCCCGGCCCTTGCCGAAGCCTTTGAGACTATCAGTGACGGTCAGGTTGGTGATGTATTTGACGCTCTTGTAACCGAGCTGGCGCGGGACTCTCAAACGGAGCGGCCCCCCATGGCCCACAGGCAGATCCCCGCCATTCATTCCATAGCTAATGAGTGTCTGCGGATGCAATGCATCCGACATATCAACGCTGTCGTAACGGCGGCGCTTGATCGGCAGTGAGGAGTAGACGACATACTTGGCCTGCGGCAGGATCCCTACCAAATTCAGAACGTGAGAAAGTGGCACGCCAGTCCACTCTGCCACGTAGGACCAGCCCTCCTCGCACGACAGATGCGTAATCTGACTGCTGGCAGGAAAACGCTTCAGTTCAGCAATGGAAAACGATGCAGGGCGTGCAACCATCCCCTCTACAGTCAGCTTCCAGTCCGCGAAGCCATTCGCCTGCTGGCTGGTGAAGATTTCGTCTGTAGGTGGCTTGCCGTTTGGGTAAGGAACTTTCGAGATCTTGCTGCGCGGGAGTTCGCGAGCAAGCGAATCGGGAGCAAGAAGTCGATGAGCCGCATAGGTCAGCGTCTCGCCTGGGCCATAGATGCCTCCACTATCGGGAGGGATCAATCCGTATTGATCGGCAATGCGGGCGGCTGCAGCCAGACCAGCCACTCCCGCTGTTGCAGCAATCCCCGTGGTGATCAGTTTGCGGCGTGTTGTGTCGCTCATGAGTGCTCCTTATTTAAGCTGTCCCGGCCAGTGATCATCGAACGCATCCGAAGCCGGAATCCAGAAATACAAACCATGGCAACGTGTGCCAGAACGAAGAGGACCAACAACAGCGTGACGAAGAAGTGAATCGTGCGCGCAGATTGAAAACCGCCAAACACATCTACGATGAAGGGGAATCCTGCCGTGAACGCAGGGGACATCGCAAGACCCGTCCAGATCATCAAAGGTACGAGCACGAAGATCACTGCAAGGTAGCTAAGTCGCTGAAGAACGTTGTACGAGGAGGCTGCTGCCGCGCTTGAGGTTTCAAAGCGCAAATGCTTCCGGATCACGGCAGAGATCGCCGACCACGAAAGATCGGCCCCAGCCGGGATCAGGTTCTTTCGAAAATGCCGCGTCAACAGGCCGTGAATTGCATACAGCAAGCCGGTGAATACCAATAGCCAGCCAGATTGAAAGTGGAGGTAGCGGCTCCATCCATTTTGATCCGGTAGCACATACGAGTAGCCCGTCTTCACGCCGCCACGCGAAGCGGGGATCGGCAAGTCGAACAGCGAAGCCGTTAAAGAGTTACCCTCTTCACCCCAATAGAAGCGCGGGTGAGAAATGACAATCTCGATTCCGGTCACAAGCAAAGCCAGGAAACAGACTGTTGTGATCCAGTGAGTAGTACGGACCACCCCGGAGTGCCGCAGAGCAATCGTGGTGGCTGGCATCTTGCCGTCTGAAACTGCAGAAGAGAGGCGCGGCGCATAAACAGAATCGGCCATTGAGGGATCGTATCATAGAAGCGCTCTGGCAGCCATGCTATGCTGCCGCCATAGACTCACCAGTTTGCCAGCCTGAGAGAGACTCATGTTTGAACAAAAATTCGGGATTGAGATTCGGCCCATGTGGCCTGACAAAGCTGAGGGCACCCCAAAAGAATTTATTGCCGATGTGCGCTCTGAACTGGTAAGAATTCTACGCTCTCAGGCAGGACAGGCAATCGCCAATTCACTGAAGCATCACCGCAAAACCATTTTGTTGATGCCCTATAGTGGCGAGGATTGCAACGCCCAAACGGATACCGTTTCGTCCATTTCGACCCAGGTTGTTGTACTTTACTCCCCTCGACGTTTGCGCAAGAGCCCATGTTCGAATAGGAGCAGTGGAAATAATAGCGCTACCCTGCCCCATGAAATTCTGTTCCATGAATTGGTGCATGCCTTGCGTAGGGTATCCGGTCACAACCACAGACATTTCCAGACCGGCCAACTGAGTGACTATGGGGATTCCGAAGAATTCCTGGCAATCCTCGTGACGAACATTTTCATATCAGACGCCTCGAATCCCAATAAAACAGGGCTCCGTGCCGGACACGAAGGCCATCTCACTCTCGAGAAGCAACTGGCCGATTCTTTCCAGTTTTTCCGCCTTGGAACACGGGCCTTCAACATCATCGCTACTTTCTGCGATGAGAACCGCGGCTTTGCTGCGTTGTTGTCCAAAGTACGGGCGCGCTTTAATCCCGTCGCAGCGTATTTGAGTAATCGGCAGAAGGCCTTCAGCATCGCGGCTGAAGGAGATGCTGGTACCGCTTGGGGGAACGTGATTGGGATAAAAGCTATCCCGAATTCGACAGGCGGGTGGAACAGATTGGACAAGCCCGTCCCTCCTGTTAAGCCGCGCCAATGAGGCTTCGTTAGCCCACTTCTAAAGCCTCCTGGCTTAAGCTTCAGGCAATAGCCGCTTCAATTCTCACCTCACACAAGGTCTTCCTTGAAACGAAACTTCTTCGCGGAATATAACTCCCACGCACCGTCACTTTTCAATTCGAGCACCTGGCTGTGGTATTTCACGAGTGCGGGATGATGGCTGACACTCACAACGGTAGTGGACGTTGCGATCAGTTTTCGATAGAGAGCAGACTCGTTTTCGCGATCCAGCGCACTTGTAGCTTCATCGAGCAAAACGTATCGGGGACTTTTCAGGATTGCTCTCGCAAACGCCAGGCGCTGGCGCTCTCCAACCGAGAGAATTTTTTCGAAATCGAAGTCGGCGTCAAATCCACCACACCGTTCGATGAGACCTGGCAAATTGACAAGTTCGAGCACTTCACCAAGCTCTGCGTCGGTTAAGTTTTTATCGAGATTCGGATAATTTAGTTGAACACGCAGGCTGCCAAGCACCATATAGGCATGTTGCGGAAGAAACAGCATGTCCTCTGGCTTCGGTCGCTCGAGCGTACCCGTGCCTGCATCCCAAAGTCCCGCCATGACCCGCAGCACCGAGCTCTTGCCGAGGCCGCTCGAACCAACAATCATCAGCCCTTCTCCGGGCGGCACCGCAACCGTGAGAGCTTTCACCAAAGTTCGCTCGTAGTTTGGGGTCTGCATGGTTACTTCGTTGAAACTCAGTTGCTCGCTTTCCTTGGTGACGATCTTGCCGCGTGCCGGATCTTTGCGAGCTTTTGGAAGTTCAAGGCTGTGGGCGAAAGTATCAATGCGACCTACACCGGCAGCAAAGCGGCTGAGGCTGTCCAGGTTATCGAGGAGTAGCGTGAGTGCTCCCAGAATGGCAGAAAACGCTCCTGCGGCCTGAACAATCCTGCCCACCTCAAGTTCGCCTGAAAGCACCCGGGGCGCGATAATTACGCTGGGCAAAACCGTTGTCAGTAGGCTTTGTGCATATTGAAAAAAATTCAACCGCAAGGACCAGTTGATGAGCTTGTCAAAATTCGCATATAACTTCGCAAAGAGCCCCTGAACCTGACGCTGTTCTTGCCGTTCCCCGCGGTAAAGCGCGATCGCTTCCGCATTTTCGCGGATTCGGACGAGACCGAAGCGGAAGTCGGCCTCACGCCTGCGCTGATTGAAATAGAGTGCGACCATCTTTTCGCCAAAGACCCCAAACGCGATGAGGGTTCCTATGGACGCATAGAGAATCAGAAAAAAAACGAGATAGCTCGAGATCGACCACAACACATGGCCAAACGCCAGCAACTGCAATATCCCGCCCAAAAACAGAAGCAGAAGACTCAGCGACCGGTCTGTAAATGAGTTGATGTCTTCAGCGATTCGTTGGTCGGGGTTGTCAATTTCCGGCTTTGTGAGAAGGCGATAAAAGGCGCGATTCTCGAAGTAGCGATTCAGAAACTCGCTTGTCAGCCAGCCGCGCCAGTTGAGCGAAAGCTTGTCGCGAACGAAATAGTAATAGGAATAAATTGGCACCGCAACTAAGAGCAATCCAAAGTAAACCCGAATGGAATGCCACAATCGAGGGGCGTCTCGAGCAGCAAGAGCAGAGGTGATCTCACCCGATTGTTCGTTGAAAAGAACGTTGAATTCTGTGTCAGCAACCAACAGCACGAGGAGACCCACAATCAGCCAGCGAGCCTTCTTCTTTTCCTTCGAAAACCAATAAGGTTTTGCAAGGACAAGGAATCGTTTTAACAATTTCAGATTGATTTTATTCATCGCGTCCGTAGCTTTCGATCTGACCCGATGCGTGGAAAGGATCGCCGCTGATCAGACGTTTGACCCATCAATTGACTGGAAACTGCACTACCGGGCTAGATCCATCACGGTCTCAAATAAAATGTTGGCACCATTCGCGCAATCCTGCCACGAACTAAGCTCTTTGGGCGAATGACTAATCCCGCCGATGCTCGGGACAAAGATCATCCCCATCGGCATCAAGGTAGCCATCATCTGCGCATCGTGCCCTGCCCCGCTAGGCAGGTGGCGCGAATCGAGGCGAAGCCTGTTCGCGGCAGACTCGATCAAACGCTGTATCTCAGTGGCCGCCATAGCCGACTCATTGTGGCCGGCGCGAGTGATGCGGATCTCCGTTCGCGAATCCGTAGCGATCACTGCAGCCCGAGCCTTGAGTTTCTCCCCCATTCGATCCAGCTTTGCAGACGACAAGTCACGAAATTCAATGTGCATCCGGACCTCGCCCGGAATGACATTCGTAGCGTTTGGAAGAATCTCCAGGTGGCCCACGGTTCCCACTTGCCCACCTGTTTCGCTAATCGCAATCTCACGCACTGCCAATGTTAAATGTGACGCCGAAATCAACGCATCCTGTCTGTCGAGCATCGGGGTAGTGCCGGCGTGGTTCGAGAATCCCTGGATCACGACTTCGTAATTATCGATCGAAACAATACCCTCAACCACTCCAACAGGCACCTTTTCGCGCGCCAGCGTACCTCCCTGTTCGATATGAAGCTCGAGGTAGGCGTGGTAAGCACCCTTCGCGATTCTCGCTGCTTCAAGTCGCTCCGGGGCACCTCCAATTCGACGGATCGCCTCCGCCTTCGTAATGCCTCTCCACACCTGCTTCAATTCGTCCGCTTTCGTAATGCCCGCAGCGATTCTGCTGCCGTTCAGAGCAGAGCCAGCGAAAGATGCTTCTTCGCAAGCCCAAATCACAGCTGTAAGTGGACGCCTCGTGACAATGTTCCGGTCATTCAAGATACGCAGAATTTCAACCGAGGCGAGCGAACCGAGGTCGCCATCAAAGTTGCCACCGTTGGGGACAGAGTCGATATGAGACCCAAATAATACGGGTGGCAGCGAAGTCTCGCTTCCAGGACGCGATGCAAAGATGTTGCCCGCTGTATCGATGCGAACAGTTGCACCGGCTTTTCTCATCAGGTCCATCACGAACTTACGCCCGGCGATATCCTCGTCCGAGTAACCAACTCTGCTAACCCCGTTCTGAAAAGTACCGCCAGCTGGTCGGCCAAACACGCTCAAGGCTTCGAGCTGAGCCTGCATGGTCGACGCCTCAATCTTCGGCAACGCAGAAGCTGCGAGACTACCCGTGGCAGCTCCTGCGAGCGCACCAATAAAATTCCGGCGATTCATAAGTAGCAGCCTAGCGCTTTGCGCGCACAGCCGTTGCGTAAAGTGATTTGCGTGCCGTCATGAATAGCAGGCCATCACCGAATTCGAGATTGGCTGCCGACTCCGGCAGCAACACCCGCGCGATCAGATGCCCATCCGGAGCAAACACTTGCACTCCGTCACCGCTGCTGGACCAGACATTCCCCGACTTGTCACAACGAATGCCATCAGGCCCGCCCTTGTCGATCTTCGCAAACACTGCGCCGCCGCTTACAGACTTGCCATCCGCTGAAACCGCAAACACCCGAATATGTCGCGGCCCTCCCGAATCAGCTACATAAAGTTTCTTTTCCCCAGGTGCAAAACACAGCCCATTCGGTTTGTCAAAATCCTTGATGACTGCAGTCAATTCTTTCGTCTTCGGATCCACCCGATAGACATAATTGCCCGCCTGCATTTTCTTGCGCTCACCCAGCCCATAATCCGGGTCCGTAAACCACATCGAGCCATCCGACTTCACAACAACATCATTCGGAGAATTGAGATCCTTGCCATCGAATTTTTCGACCACCATCTCGACACTTCCATTGGGCAGCGTATGAGAAATTCGGTGCGCGCCGTGTTCCGCACTGACCAGATTACCCTGGCGATCCAGCGTATTGCCATTCGTGTTGTTGCTGGGCTTACGAAAGCTCTCGACTCCCTTGGCCCTCGACCATTGCTTCATTTCGTTTGCCGGAATATCGCTGAAGATAAGCCGCTTCTCTTTCGCCACCCAGGCTGGCCCTTCGAGGAACTGCATTCCGGTCGCCAGCCGTTTCACCTTCGCACCCTTCGGAAAGAGCTTTGCAAACGCCTTCGGGTCTTTGATCTCAAAATCGGCTGCCAGCGCAACCATCAGTGCCAAGCATGGAATCATCACGCCAGCATGTTATCAAATCCAGCGCTACTACCGCACCAGAAGCTTCGGCCCTGGCCCACTCTCTACGCTTCCGATCCGCAACGAAATCGGCTGCAATCCTACCGGTGTAGTCAACGCCAGGCGAACATTCACCTGCGCAACTCCCGTCCGCAGTCCCGGTGCCCCTCCCGCATAAGTCACCTCCGCCTCCACCCCGCCGATCCAAGCTCGCACCGGAGCTAATACTCGCGGCAACTCCCCTTGCACCACCCGCCCATACAGTTCCGGCCGGGTACTCTCACCTTCGCCAGTAGCCAGCACACTCGCAATCGATCCCCTCGCCGTTGCCTGCGTTGTGTAATCTTCGTTCCAACTCACCGCCAAACCATCGCCATAACGAAAAATCCCCGGTGCCGTCTCGGCGACGAGCGCCACCACCCGCACCGCTTCGGTCCCTCCTTGAGATACTACAACCGGCACACTCCCACTAAGTCCATAGGGCACAATCGCATTTACTTGTGTTGCCGCAACATACAATAATGCTGCCGCTCTCCCGCCAATTTGCACTCTCGTCCCACCCAATTCCGTCGGAAGAGTTTCACCACTTCCTGCCAATCCATCCTTCGGCCCAAGCCCCGCTCCATAGATTGAAATAATCTGCCCAGGCGCCAAGGCCCCGGCTTCCCCACTCGCCGCATTGCGCACCGCAGCCGGAGCATCCACTTGCTTCACTTGCCCGCTGTCCGCCTCCTTCTGCAAACTCGATACATCCACCGCCTCCAGATCACTACCCTTAACCGTAAGTAGCTCCCGCAACCGGTCATTCGCCCATTTCTCGTTCGGTACTCCGCTCACATACCAGCTCGATCCGTTGTCCGCAAGGATCATTCCATAGCGTTGCAGCGCCCTCAGAATCACTTGCGTCTCTGTCGAAAAACGACTCAAATCGAAGTCCGCACGCAATCGAAACCATGCCCCCATCGGGGGATATTTCGGATCTGTCAATCGGGACGCAAAATGCCTCGCCGGCCACAAATAGGCCCGCTGTGTTTCCGGCACCGTAAATCGTAAGGCATGGCGAATTTCCCCGCTCGCCACTTCCTCATAACGCACCAGGCCGGGCAGGATCGGCAATCCCGCCGCATCCGCCGAAGTCCAGCCTTTCGGTCGCAAACCATAGGCATTCAGATCATAAATCGCACCCGACCCAGCCCGCCAGCTCCCGTCCGCATTCGGGTACGAAGAATACACTTCATACAGGCGGCACCTCTGCCGATCCACCACAATCACGTGCCGGTCGCCCTTACTCTGCGGCCCGCCTTCAATCGGTGCATTCGCAGGAATCGGATAAGGCCCGGCGTCGCTCTCATCCTCGTACTCAAATCGAACTGCCACGCGAGCCTGATCCCCAGGAACCGTCACAAACGGGATCCCGATCGGCGCGCCCTCATAGAGTCCCGCTCCAAAATCCGCCTTCAACGTTCGATCCCGTCCTACGCTGCGAATCCAGGCATCCGATTGCACATGCACCGGCAGGCGGTCCACCCTTGTATTCCAGATATGGTCCTCTGGAAACATCTTGCATCCACCAATGTCTTGCGCCCACGCAGTCCTTAGCGTAAGCAACAGAATCAGTCCCGCTCCTCTGTTCATGCGCTTAAAAGGTAACACGCATACGCAATCGAACCGCACGCCGCAGGTCGATTCCATCCTGCCCAAAGCTGTTCACCAGCCGGCCAAAATCAGGATTCTGCGTTACCTGTTTGATGGGCAAAATCTTTGTTGTCTTGGGGTCCACTTCAATGGCAAAAGATCCCAGATTCGCAATCGAGTTATCCGACGGTGAAAGCAACGGGTGATTGAACAGATTGTTAATATCCGCACCAAAATCCGCACGCACGCGCTCGCCAATCCGGAACACCTTGCGGACGCCCAGATTCACTCCCACGCTTCCCGGTCCGATGAGCCCATTCCGCTTCACCACATTCGCATTGCTGAATAGGTCCGCTCCAACCGTCGGAACTCCAAAGGATTCAGGGCTCCACTGCCGATCCCCCACCTTAGTCACAGAGCCGGTCTGCAGCGGGCGAAACGACAAATCAAATCCACCATATGCATCAATAAAGCCGCTCCCGATGTTGCCAGGAAAAGCCGGCCCGCAATTGTCGCAATTCCAATACGGCGTGAAACCGCTGCCGCTCTTTGCATACATATTGCTCGATACCTGCCAGCCTCCGACCACAGCATCGAGCCCTTTCGTCATTCCACGCCCAAACTTTCGCCCACGTCCAAGCGGCACTTCATAAAGGCCG
Organism: Acidobacteriota bacterium; assembly: GCA_025354885.1. Classification (GTDB taxonomy): domain Bacteria; phylum Acidobacteriota; class Terriglobia; order Bryobacterales; family Bryobacteraceae; genus Bryobacter. The sequence goes on from JANXLY010000383.1 coordinate 34,338, forward strand.
TACGCCACTAGCCTGTGCTTGCTGATAAATGAATCCCGCCCATAGTCCTGACTCGGATTGAACTGGTTGTAAGTCGGTCCTCCGAGAGTCGAATTACCGCCATCCAGAATCGCCGTCTCTTGACTCAAGAGAGTGTAGGCGACATTGAAAGTCAACCCGCCAGTTCTGCGGTTCAGCTCGGTCTGAAAGGCATGCGATCTCCCGCCGCCAAGGTTCTGGTAACTCGCCATGTAGTCGCCCAAATCCGGAAAAGGCAGCCGCTTGAAATCCGCAGGCGATAAATCGCAATCGCCATCATCGGGACTGCACGCCGTCACTCCGTCGCCAGTCGTCGTGCCAAACGGCTGATCACTCGGAGCGATCATGTTGCGGTCAATTCCGGCAATCAGATTGTTCATCCGAGTTCCCAGGTAAGACACTCGCCCCGACATCCGCATCGGCAGCTCATGCTCAAACGTGACGTTATATTGCTGAATGCGCGGCGAAAATAATCCAAGCGGAATAATATTGAAAGCTGGTAAATTACCCGTTGCCCGTTGCTGTCCCCCGCTCAGCGGCGTAATGCCCCGCGTTGCCCCAGGCCAGCCCTGCAGTGCCGCTGCCGCTGTCGATGTCTTGGTAATCGTTTGATTGAATGGGTTGGTTGCCAGCGCATCTCGCATCCCTTGCGCCGCCGATGTCGGATAGAAATATCCGTACCCGGCTCGCAAGACCGACTTACTTGTAACCCGGTACGCTACGCCTACTCGTGGAGCAAAATTGTTCGTATCTGTACGCACCAATCCACGCCCAACCCCAACGTCTTTGGCCAGTTTATAACCATACTTCAAAATGCGCGGATCTGCCGTTTTCAATGTTGCTTCTGATGGCACAATAAAATATCCCTGCTTGCCGTTTTGGCCCTTCCCATCGGGGTCAAAATTTACCATGAGGTCGTTCTTTTCGATAAATGGCGTCAACACCTCATAACGCAACCCCACGTTCACTGTCAGGCGTGAATTCACTCTCCAGTCATCCTGCACAAAAAAGCCCATCTCCCAGTTGTGCACGTCCATGGGCGGTCGCAGCGCGATCACTGATTGCGCCGAGTTCGCGGGCATTCCAAGCAAAAACCGCGTAAATGCGTCCACCGCTCCACCCGTATAGTTAATCGCCCCGCGAACTTGTCCGCGGTTGTTTGCAAACCCGTCGAGCGCCGCATTCCTTACCAGATCTGCCCCCGCACGCACACTGTGTTTGCCTTTGATCCACGACAAAGTATCTCCAAATGTAATCAGCTTCTGGTCCAGCGGCCGGTACGTATTGCGCCCGCCATTGTTGAATATCGCAAAGTTCCCAAACTGGATCCGTGGATGGCCAAAAGTATCCAGCGCACTTTCTCCGACAGTCGCGCCATAGGCCGCCACTTCGCCCGCGTTGAATCCAGCCGTCGTCAAAAACTCCCGCAATGTGCTGTTACTCCGCCGGATTAGATTTTGCTGATTAAATCCACCACGCGCTTCATTCACCATGGATGAAGACAGAATCTTCGTGTAAGAAAGTGAAAGTGTGTAATTCCGCGACGTAGTCTGAGTCTTGCCTAACCCGGTGTACGGTGCCTGTACCAGTGACCCGTCGCTATTCCCGTCCTGTATGTTGAAAACCCCATACACCTTGTTCCGGTCAGAGAAATCGTGATCCACCCTTACCGTTCCCAGCGTTCGTTCTGCGTGTGAAGGAAGCTGCTGGTAGTAGCGCCCCACTCGCCCGTTCGCAGCATTGATCGCCGTATCCACGCTCACCTGCGGGAAAAAATTCTTGATAATTGACTGCGTCGAAGAGTTCAGCAGCCGCGAAGGTATCGTCGTAAACCGCTGTCCCAATCCACCTACTGTATTCTGCCCAACTTCCGCCGCTGTCAACACAATACCCGCAGGCACAACAGGCTTCGCCGAGTCATTCAACTTCCGGAAGTCCCCAGTCCACAATGTCGGATGCGGCAGAGTCGTACTCTGCGCTGTGATGGGCGTCGCCCCCAGCCGTCGCTCAAAAGCAGTCATAAAGTAGGTTTTCTTCGTCAACTTCAATGGCCCGCCAAAAGATCCTCCAAACTCATTCAGGTTCGAATACGGCTTTTTGAAATCAGGCCGCTCCGGCGAAGGCCGAAACGAAGACAACTCCACCTTGTCCCGCAATGCCCACGCCGCCAACGCCGAATTCCGGTTGTTGTAAAAAAGCGAGCCATGAAAATCCTTCTCCCCGCGCTTGGTCGTCACTCGCACATTTGCAATGCCCGCATACTCCGCACTGAAACTGTTCGAGAGCACAGTCAATTCCCCGATCACTTCGAGCGACGGCTGGCTGTTCGTCGGCTCCCCAAAGATGCCGCCATTCGATCGTTGTCCATCCAGTGAAAAACTCGCGCCATAGCTCTGCGCCCCCAGAAACTTGAAACTGCCGCTCCCATTGGCCGACTGCGTAATATTCGGATTGAGATATAGAAACTGATAGATATCCCGGCTGTCCCTGGGAACTTCAAGCAGTACTTTATTGTTCAGTGAAGTGGAGAGTGTCGGGTTGTCTGTCTGTATCAACCCTGCCGCAGCCTCTACTGTAATCGCCGTCGCCGAACTACTCAATGTCAAACGGACATCCGCACGCACCACATCACCACCCCGCAGTGCAATATCCTTGATCTCGGTAGTCGAAAACCCAGCCATCGAAACAGAAACCTTATATTGGCCAGAACGCAACGCCAGCGCCTCGAAACTGCCATCACCGCTCGTCTTTAACTGCCTGGCCTGATTCGTTGCCGTATCAACCACTTCAACAGTGGCACCAACAAGTACCGCCCCGCTGGCATCGACAACTGTGCCCCGGATCGTCCCCAAATCTGTACCTTGCCCCACAACCGGTTGAACCAGACTGATCAGCAGAATCGAACAAACAGCGAATCGAGTTAGATGAGAGTTCATACGATACAAGCCTCCTATAGGCACCTGCACTTTATCCCATGTAACCGGCAAATACAAGCTCCTCTCGAAACCCCTGGCCGTCACAACCATCCGAAGAATTCCCACTCTTTGATACGCTAGTGGTTTCTATGCAACTCGCCATCGTCGGCCTCGGCTTCATGGGCGCTACCCATCTCAAAGCCGCATCAGCCATACCCAACCTCAAAATCGCCGTCGTTTCACGGGACGACAAGAAGCTCAAAGGCGACCTCTCCTCTGTCTCGGGCAACATGCAATCTACAGAGTCGCAGATGGACTTCTCCAACTTCCGGACCTTCCGCAGCTTCCCCGAAGTCCTCCTCGATCCCGATGTCGACGCCGTCGACCTCTGCCTCCCCACTGCCCTCCACGAATCCTTCACCGTAGAAGCTCTCCGCGCCGGCAAACACGTCCTCGTCGAAAAACCCATGGGCCTCGACCGCGCCGCTTGCGACCGCATGATCTCCGAAGCCAAACACGCCAACCGCATCCTCATGTCCGCCCAGGTCCTGCGCTTCTTCCCCGCCTACGTGTCACTCAAGAACTGGATCGACAATCAGGCTGGCGACATCTGCACTGCCACCTTCCGTCGCCGTTGCGCAGCCCCCGGTTGGGGTCCCTGGCTCCGCGACAAAGCCCAGTCCGGCGGTGGCGTTTTCGATCTCCTCATTCACGACATCGACATGGCCCTCCACCTCTTCGGCGAGCCCCAGTCCGTCTCCGCCACCGGCCACGAAGATCTCCCCAATCAGATCGATGTCCTCAGCGCTCAACTCTTCTATCCGACATTCACCGTCAACATTTCAGGCGGCTGGCACCACGAAGGCTTCCCCTTCTCGATGGAGTTCACCGTGGTCGGCGACAACGGCACCTTCGATTACCACTCTCGCGAAGCTCACCCTTCCCTCTTTCGCGCCGCAACTCCTGTAACCGAAGTCACCCCCACCGATTCCACAGACGGTTACCGCGCGGAAATCGAATACTTCGTCAATTGCGTTCGCAACAAACAACAGCCCACTCGCTGCCACCCGGAAGATTCCGGCCGCGCCGTCGCACTCGCGCTACTCTTACTCAAATCCCGCTCTCATCACGGAGAAAATCTTTCATGCCAACTCTAGCCCCTCTCGAACTCGGCGTCATCTTCTGGGCCTCCAGCTCAAAGCCCGCCACAGAACAACTCCAAGCCCTCAAAGCTCTCGGTCTCCACTGCGCCCAGCTCGGCTGTTCGGGTGAATTCGACTTCACCGGCAAGGCCGCCGAATGGAAAGCCGCCTGTGTTTCCGAAGCCTTTACACTCCTCGCTGTAGTCGCCGCTTACGATGGCGAAGACTACGCCGACATCCCCACCGTCGAGCGCACCGTCGGCTTCATTCCTCCCGCAACGCGCGCCGTCCGCGAAGCCCGTACTCTCGCCCTCTCCGACTTCGCCAGTCAAGTCGGCATCCCCGTTTTCGCCTGCCACGTCGGCTTCGTTCCTCACGATAAAACCAACGCCGATTACATCGCAGTCCAGGCCATGGTCCGCCGCATCTGCGACCACTGTGCAGCCAACGACCAGCACTTCCATCTCGAAACCGGCCAGGAACCAGCCAACGTCCTCCTCGACTTCCTCATCGACACCGGCAAGTCCAACCTCGCCATCAACTTCGACCCCGCCAATATGATCCTCTACGGCACCAGTGATCCGATCGAAGCCATGGAGATTCTCAAAGACCACATCCGCAGCGTCCACGTCAAAGACGGCGAGTGGCCCGACAAGGCCAAGCCCGGCAGTCTCGGTGCTGAAAAACCCCTCGGTCAAGGCAGCGTTGGCATCGCTCGCTACATCACCAAGCTCAAAGAAATCGGCTACACCGGCCCTCTCGTCATAGAACGCGAAGGCACCACCCCCGAGATCTGGACCCAAAACGTCGCTGGTGCAATCACTCTTCTCAAGTCCCTTGTCTGATAACGATTACAGCCACCGCCCGCTGCTCGCCAAACTCGGCATCCGTCCTCAATGCCGACTCTCTCTGATCGGAATCGAGGACCCGGACTTCCTCCGTCAAGTCCTCCCCCAGGTCGCGAACCCTGCACAAAAAAGCCCTGCTAAAGATTCCGACCTGATCTTCCTCGGCGTCGAATCAACAACCCACCTCGAACGCCTCACCACCCTCAAAAAATCCATAATCCCAAGCGGAGCCATCTGGGTCATCTATCCAAAAGGTCAAAAACACATTACACAATCTCAAGTCATGGCCGCCATCAAAGCCGCAGGATTGACAGACAATAAAGTAGTAAGCTTCTCCGCAACTCACACAGGTCTCCGCGCATGCATCCCCGTCTCACAACGTTAATCCTCGCCCTCCTCACCAGCCTCCTCTCGGCTCAAACCAGCATTTTCAATGCGCCCGACATCGAGCCCTTCACTTACTCCGGCCCTTCTACCAGTCGCCTCGAAATCGTCCCCGTCGAAGCTCAGGGTTTCACCCGAGCCATGCGTCTCCGCACTCCCGACGGCCTTCCCGCTACTGCCGCCCGTGAATACTCCATCCGTGTCCGCGCCCTTGTCCCCACAGAGCTAAAGCGCAACGACTGGGTCCTCGCCACCTTCTTCGTCCGTGCCACAGAGCGCAGCGGCGACACCGCATTCGTCAAACTCAACTTCGAACGCGCTGTAAGTCCCTACACTAAATCTTTGAGCGCGGGCCTCCCCGTCCCCGACGAATGGAAGCGCTACCAGATCCCATTCCAAATCGCTGAAAATTACAACCCGCGCGAAGCCTACTTCGACTTCTGGCTCGGCTACGACCCGCAAACTATCGAAATCGGTGGCGTGAAGATCGAAAAGCAGGAGACCGGCTTCAACGTGCAAGGCATTGAAACCGGCTACTCCTACCAGGGCCGCGAAGCCGACGCAGCCTGGCGCAAAGACGCTGCCGAACGCATTGACAAATACCGCAAGGCAGACTTCAAACTCACCGTCACCGACGCAAACGACGCGCCGCTCCAGGCCACCGTGCAACTCCGCATGAAGCGTCACAGTTTTGCCTTCGGCACAGCCGTCGTTGCCCAGGCTCTCTTGAGCAGCGCCCCCGACGACCTCAAGTACAAAGAATGGTTCTTCCGTCTCTTCAATTCAGCCGTCTTTGAAAACGACTTCAAATGGCCCGGCTTTGAGCAAAACCGCACCCGCGCCCTCACCGCCCTCGACTATCTCCGCGACCAGGGCTTCACCATGCTGCGCGGCCACACCCTCGTCTGGCCCAACTTCACTTATCTCCCCGCTGACCTGCGCACCCTCGCCAACAACCCAGAAGCCATGCGCCAGCGCATCAACAACCATATCCTCGACGAAGGTCGCGCCACCGCTGGCAAGTTCCGCGATTGGGATGTCCTCAACGAACCAATCCCCAACCGCGATTTGCAAAATGTCCTCGGCGACCTCGAGATGGTGGAGTGGTTCAAAAAGGCCCGCGAAGCCGACCCCGCCGCCCGCCTCTTCATCAACGAATACGACATCATCCCCAACGCCGGTGCCAACAAGGTCAAGCAGGACGAATACTACCGCCTCATTACTTGGCTCAAAGAAAAAGGCGCTCCCCTCGACGGGCTCGGCGAGCAGGGCCACTTCGGCTTCACTCTCACCGGCATCGACAAGGCCAAACAGATCTTCGACCGTTTCGCCGAACTCGGCCTTGTAATTGAGGTGACCGAATTCGACATCGACATCTACGACGAAAAGCTGCAAGCCGACTACACCAGAGACTATCTCACCCTCTGCTTCTCACACCCTTCGATCGACAGCTTCCTCATGTGGGGCTTCTGGGAAGCCCGCCACTGGAAGCCCCAAGGCGCAATCCTCCGCCGCGACTGGACTCTAAAGCCGAACGGCGAAGTCTGGCGCGATCTGATCACCAAAGAGTGGTGGACCAACGCCGATCTCAAAACGGGCGAAGAAGGCCTCGCCACACAAAGAGGCTTCCTCGGCGACTACGAGATTACGGTCCTCACTGAAGACGGCCGCAGTAAAACCATCCCCGCAACACTAGTCAAAGAAGGCACAACCCTCACCATCAAACTGGATTGATCCGCTACTGTAACATTCGAAGCGAGGGACGCGTGCCGAATTCCGAGCCACGACGATAAGGGAGTGAAGTGCGCTAATTCTGCAAGTGCACACCTTGCCCTGCCTCTCCCTGATCCTTACCTTCCCACGGCCGTCGTGCCGATCCATCTGCCCCAGCAGGCCCCGCAACCAGTCGCATCGCTGCATGTCCCAACACCCCCACCACTACATAGGCAACGGAAATTACAAGCACAGACGCAGGTCCTGGAGTGTAGCTACCCCATTCCGGAAAGACCGCTAAATAAATGTAAGTTCTCACCGGCCCGATAATCGCGACAAAGATCGCCGCCACAACGAGACCGCGCCCGCCAAAGCGCCGCGCAATACGCCAAGTGAGCAAAAAAACAAACCCGCTCGGGACTGTTGCAATCAACGCCATTGCCAGGTAGCTCGGCTCACTCGGCAACACCATATGCCACAATCCAGCCGACTGGCCCAGGACGAACACACCCAGTAACACTGCCATCCCGATCACCCCACCAATCAGCGCGCCCGCAATACGCCGCAGCGTCGCCCGAGTAAGCACAATAACTACGAGCAAAACCAGCAGATAAGCGAAACCAAAAAAGTAAATCTGTTGTTGGGTCACCGCTGTGTTGTATCACGCGCTTGCGTCGAACGCAACGGTCCCCAGCCACTAAGGCTTACCCGAAAACTCTCTCGAACGACGCTCCTTCGATTTGAGCCAGGGACAACCCCACATCGAAATCCCGTTCTGCGCTTGAGCCCCGCCTCATCAATCACGCTACGCCGTCAAAATAAACCCGTCACCTCGGCAAACCATGCGCGTCAAAACCAAAGATCGCTTCAGGGCTGCGTATATCGAGGTCTGGTAGCGATCCACAGCGATCGCTGATTTCCCTCAATTCGTCGCCCAATGCACCGGCATCAGAGCACTCCGCTTCTCGCTTCAATTGCTCTCGCAAGGCCATCACGACCGCCTCGCTGACTGACAAACCCGTCACGCTGGCAAGCGCACGCGCAAGTCGCTCTACCTCTGGATCTTCAACTTCAAATGCCATAGGAAATCTTCAGCTACGCTCCACCCCTAGGGGTGCAAATAGAACACCTTGTTCATGATCTTCCACTCCCCATCCACCTTCAGCAGATTCAGGAAATCGGTAAAGCGATGCCCGGTCCAGTTATCAATTTCAACTCGCACATTCGCAACGCTTCCAGCGACATCAATGCTGCCCAGTCTCGCCTCAAGCCCCGTCGCCGCCCCATTCTGGTCATTCCAGTCAAAGAGCCCTTGAATCGGACCAGCAAACAGGTCCGGCCCCACATATCCAAAAATCGTCGCATCCGCATGAAACGCCAGCTTCATATCCGCGCCCTTACCAGACCTGCCGCCATCCAGATAAATCTGCACAGCCTTCGTGATCGCGTCAAATTCATTCACGTAGGACAATTCGCTGCTCATGGTTCTCACTCTTCCAATCGAAGTATTTTGAATGCGCCCGGCCTCCACAAAAGCCGGAACTAGCAAAGGCTAACACAAAGCCGCATCGCAACAGCCAACAACAAGCCACATGATACGCTAAGAAAATTCCTTAATATTCGAACGCTCGCGAACACAGAGGCAAAACAATGATCACCAGAAGACAGGTATTGGCTGGAGCTCCCCTCGTGGCAATGGCCGCACCAACAGGACGCCCACGCATCGCCGCAATCTGCACCACCTATTTCAAGTTCTCGCACACCCAACACATTGTGGACCGCTTCCTGATCGGCTACGGCTGGAATGGCACCCACCACAAACCGCCCTTCGACTTGGTCTCGATCTGGGTAGACCAGGTCGGTGACAACGACCTCAGCCGCGGTCGCGCCAAAGAGTTCCCCACAATGCGGATCTACAACTCCATCGCTGAAGCTCTCACACTCGGCACCGGCAAGCTCGCCGTCGACGGCGTACTTCTCATCGGAGAGCATGGCCGCTACGCGCGAAATGAAATGCACCAAACCAAATACCCGCGCTATGAATTCTTCAAAGAAATCGTCAAGGTGTTTGAGTCTTCAGGCCGCACGGTTCCAGTCTTCAACGACAAACATCTGTCGTGGAACTGGGATTGGGCGAAGGAGATGTATGACACCAGCCGTCAAATGAAATTCCCGCTGATGGCCGGTTCCAGTCTGCCCCTAACCTGGCGCACGCCGTCCCTCGAGCTACCTCTGAACGCAAAAGTCCGCGAGGCCGTTTGCGTCGGCTATGGTGGCGTTGACAGTTATGACTTTCATGCCCTCGAAACCCTGCAATGCATGGTGGAGCGCAGAAAAGGCGGCGAGTCCGGCGTCAAGTGGATGCAGGCTTACCAGGGCGAGAATTTCTGGAAGGCGATGAAAGACGGCGTCTGGTCCAAAGAGTTGATGGATTCTGCGCTCTGCCGCAGCCACACCCTCAAGCCATCGCGCGAGGGCTTCAACGATGATTTCCCAACTCCAGAATCCATGCAACGCCTGGTCAAGCAACCAGTGGCCTACGTGTATGAACACAACGACGGCTTAAAGTCGACCATGATCCTCTTCAGTGGCTTGGTTGAAGACTTCAACTTCGCCTGCCACATCGACGGTCGCAAAGATCCCTTCTCAACGCAAATGTATCTGCCAATGCCTCCCGGACGCACCACACTCGCCAACTTTTTCTCGCCGCTAACAAACAACATCGAGAAGCTACTGTTGACGAAAAAGTCCCCCTATCCACTGGAGCGAACACTCTTAACCACAGGCCTTACAGCCTCAGGAGTGGACAGCCTCTTCCAGACCGGCAAGCGCCTCGAAACACCGCATTTATCGGGCATTGTATATCCCGCGCCCACCGACTCAACCTTCTGGAGGAGCTAACACACATGCCTACACGCGTTGCAATCATCACCACGATTTACCGCTATCTGTCGCATGCCCAGCACATGGGCGACAGGTTTTTGATTGGCTATCCCCTGCACGGCAAATGGCACAAAGGCGAAATGCAAGTCGTCTCGCTCTATGTAGACCAGAAGCCCGATGGCGACCAAAGCCAGGAGCGGGCCAAAGAGTTCGGCTTCTCGGTATATCCAACCATTTCAGAAGCGCTCCGCTGCGGCGGAGACAAGCTGGCGGTCGACGCAGTATTGATCATTGGCGAACACGGCAACTATCCCAAAAACGACTTGGGCCAAGTACTCTATCCCCGCCACGAGTTTTTCAAAGAGTGCGTCGATGTGTTCGTAAAAGACGGGCGCAGCGTACCTGTTTATAACGACAAGCATCTTTCGTATTCCTTCGAGAAAGCCAAATGGATGGTCGATCAATCCAAGAAGATGGGCTTCAGCATGTTAGCTGGTTCGAGCTTACCGGTAACATGGCGTCTACCCGATCTGGAGTTGCCCCTCGGCTGCGAGATCGAAGAAGCGCTGATGGTTGGAGTCGGTGGTTCAGACCCGATGGATTACCACGCGCTGGAGGCGATGCAGTGTATGGTGGAACGCCGCAAAGGCGGCGAAACAGGCATCAAATCGGTGCAATTGGTCGATGGAGACGCGGTTTGGGAAGACAAGCGCTGGTCACGCCAGTTGCTGGTTTCCGCTCTTTCCAGAAGCGACACGCCGCTGGGCTTGACGGAGAAAGACGGGCGCACGCAGGATCTCTGGGGCTCAGGCGAGCTACGCAAACTGGTCGAAAAACCCGCAGCATATTTCATCGAACGCAACGACGGCTTACTGACCACTCTCCTGATGCTGAACGGCGCAGTCCGCGACTACAACTTCGCCGCGCGCATCAAAGGCAAAGGCATCGCGTCAACGCAGTTCTTCCTGTCCCCGACGCCGAATGTAACTTACTCGGCATGTCTGGTAAGCAAGATCGAAGAGCTATTTACAACGGGCAAAGCTCCGTATCCAGTGGAGCGAACACTAATTGTAAGCGGAGCCCTCGAAAGTTGCTTGCAATCCCGCAAACAGGGCGCAAAGCGCCTCGAGACACCACACCTATCAGTTCGCTACACCGGAACACGCACTCCGCAGCACGCCCGCGAATAAGGAGCTCAGCCCGTTTTTCCATGCTTTGGGATGTAAGAACTGCTTCGCGCAAACTGGAGGATGAGCAGAATGACGACCCGGGCGCATAGGCCGAAGCACCAAAGAATCATATGCACTCCTAACATCCGGTTAACATGCGGCGATTCCAGGGATGGCGGGCAGCGAGCTAGTCTGCGTGGAATTGTACGTAACAAAGACGGATGCCAGGCTGTCGCTGCTGATGATTTGTATCGCTATTAAGAACTTGGCCGATATAATTGAACATTGGGACGGCAATGCCACCATCTGACCGATGTGCCCTTTCGGGCAGACTTTGAGCTAACGATTTTCGCCGCACCTTGGATCGTCGAGGGGTATACGCAACGCGGGGTCCAAGACCCTCCCTTCGCCGCGTAAAACGTGCTTTGCCGAAACCTTCTGAAAGTGAAATCGGACAAATCCAAGCCTCTGTCGGAACTCGCCATCAAGGCCGATTTGCGCGCCTTACCAACCTCGAACTGATCGAAAACTTCAACTATAAGATTGCCACACTTGAGTCGCGTTGACCATCCACCTTGAGATTCCTTGATCCTGAAATTTTTCGGGGAGCCACGTAACGCCAGAGACCATGATTTCGGCTATTGGGCTTGCTAGGACTGCCCAAATTCAATGGCCAGATTTTCTGTCTATAAGTGCTGAGCAGAACGTTATGAGGCGGTTCGAATCGGCATGGAGCGGGGATCAACGTTTGTTCTCATCCCAGCATTTTCTCATTGAAGGATGGCCTAAAGGATTGAGCTGTTGACCGGGGCTCCTTTCATTGAAGTTTTCTTGGGCGAAGGCGAAATCGTCGTCGC
>JANXLY010000343.1 GCA_025354885.1 Acidobacteriota bacterium
CTCTGCTTCCACTGCCCCGTTCGGCTCACCCGCAGGGTGATCCACTTCCGCGCTCTTGAGTTTCGCCATGCCTCTCAGTATGAAAGACTTATCCCCGCAATGCTATTCCCGCGACAGTCAATCCGCCGTTTTTAGGATAAAAGCAAACCCACAGGGCCGAACACCAGATGCAGCTTTGGCGATTCCGTAGCGGATGATACTGGCGGGCAAACTCGTTTGCAGAGTAAGTTGCAAAGCGAAACGTTTCACAGCCGACTAATTCGCTGCTGAGCTGGGAGTGAAATCAATTACCAATTTTTTCCCTGACGCAACGGAAACCAACATATCTGGATGTGAAGTTTGATTCATGGCCGCCGGCGCGGCGCGAAACACGCAATGCTAGCGCAGGGTTTGCAAGCACGACCGGCGCAATCTGGGGCCCTGGCGGGGTCCAATCCCCTCGAATTAACTTGGTGAGACCGGAGGCCGGACCCACCGGGTTAGTGAAAACGGCGCTCGAATAAGCTGAGGCCCAATCCTGGACCCACTCGCCTACATTTCCCAGCATGTCGTACAAGCCCCAGTTATTGGGTTTTTTTAGTCCACCCGGATAGGTCCAGCCGCCGTTGTTAGCTGCGTACCAGGCAATTTCTGCCGGCACGCCTCCCAAGTGCTCGTCCGTTGTACCGGCTCGGGCTGCGTACTCCCACTCCGCCTCCGTCGGCAACCGGTAACGGTAACCATCTTTGCGCTGGTTCAGTCGGCTCAGAAACTCCTGAGTGGCCTGCCAACTTACTTGCTCAACAGGTAGATCCGGCCCTCTAAAATAGCTCGGATTGCTGCCGATTACGGCATCCCATTGGGTTTGCGTCACCTCATATTGGCCAATTTCAAAGGGCTTGGTCAACCACACCTGATGAAGCGGAGTATCATGCACGTTCCGGTTCGTGTTTGTCAGGAAACAATCTAAATCGAACTTTGAGCACCCCTGGGAGAATTCACCTGGGAGGATGGAGACGAACTGCATCCCGAACGGTCCTGTGCTCATCGCTCCGGAAGTTGGCCTGGGCGTGACGCTCAATCGAAATGTTTTCGTGTCGCTGCCCGATCGTGCGGAAAGCACCATTTGCTGGCTCAGCGTCGAAAGAGGAGCCGGAAAGTAGAAAGCCAGCGAATTGCGTCCAGCAGGGATGGTGACGTTTGCGAACACCTTGACACTTGGAGACTCGCCGCTCTCGATTGTGACAACAGCACCAGCCGCGCCCGCAGGCTCGGAGAGACCGACAGATGCTATGATCTTGTCCCCTGAACGTGCTGTTTGATCCCATAATCCGAAATCGATCAATCGGGGTCCGGTACTGATCGCTCGCTCTCGAACAGCACGGAATCCGACTTGGGAGTATCGGCCAAGGGGGTCGGCTTCCGACCTGGTAGAGAACCGAAATCCCGAACCAGGAAAACATCCAAAGGAACAGCCCCGCTGCACTCCAGGGAAAAATTCCCCTATTGATAATGAGCCAAAACTGGGACCGGGAGGATCTGTGAACTGTCCGGGAATATAATCTCCACTCCAGTCCTGAAGAACTTCGAAAACATTCCCGAACATATCGTACAGCTGCCATGCATTGGGCGATTTGGTGCCAACGCGATGCGTCCGGTTATCGGCATTTTCGCGGAACCACGCGAACTGAGTTAACTCGCTATCGGAATAGTCCTGCGTCCTGCCGGCCCGAGCTGCGTATTCCCACTCCGCCTCAGTCGGTAGGCGGTAACCGTATCCGTCGTTCCTCGCGTTCAGTCGAGAGAGGAAGTCCTGGATGTCAGACCAGGTCACATACTCGACGGGCAAGTCGGCACCTATGAAGCGGCTGGGATTTCCTCCGACCACCGCTTCAAATTCTGCCTGAGTCACTTCGAATTTCCCCATCTCGATTGACTTGGTAATCCTTACAAGTTGGGCGTCCGTTCCGCTCCCTCTGATGAATTGGCCGGGAGGAATGGGGACGAACTGCATGTTGAAAGGAGTGGCGGTGGCAGGCGGTGGAATCACAGTGAGGGTGGCGGCATTCGAATCGCTCCCGAGCCGAGCCGTAATCACGACCTGTTGGGGTGTGGCCACAGGTCTCGTTAACAGAGGAAACGACGCTTGCGTCTGACCCGCAGGCACTGTCAACTGAGTAGCGACAGTAACAGTGGCCGCGCTGCTACTCACCAAGGTCACCACCGCCCCGCCGTTGGGTGCGGGGCCGGTCAGCGTGACCGTACCGGTGACGCTGGAACCAGAGGCGGCTGCGGTGGGTGCCAATGTCAGAAGTCGCAAAGCAGGCGCAATCGCGAAGCGCGCGGATACACTCTTAGGCTGGTCCAGTGTCAAAACGCAGGTGGGAGCCGTACCGCTGCAAGCACCAGTCCAGCCCAGAAAGCCCAAGGCCGGAGACGCAGTTAGTACAAGTCGGCCCATTGGAAGAAACTTGGCCGCATTGGTGCAGTCTGCATCGCAGAGTATCCCTACAGGCTCACTAACAAGAGTTCCGCCCCCGCTCTTGTAAACCGTCAACATCTGGGTTGGCGAGGCAACTATCTGGCGCATCGCCTCTTCGATTACTTCATCCCTGCCGCTCGTCAGCGCTCCGATCGTCGGCTTCACGACGAAGTCCGGAATGATTCCGACCCGCTGAGTCGGACGCTTATCGGGATAGAAAACCCCGATGCCGCTGATGGCTGCCCTGTGTCCACCTGGGAGGGGGACGCTCGAGACATTGCCGTCCGCCCCAGCCGTGGTGCTACCGATCACGATTGCGCCCGGTGCGGCACGGAATGCCATGGCGGTGTATTCAGCCTGACCCTGGGTGACTTCGTCCGCAAGAATCACAACCTTGCCCGAATAGTGCGGCTGAGCGGGACTAAGCCCTATTTTCGCCCCCCAATGAAACGCACCTGGATTGGTGACGTCGCCGCTGTTAAACTGCACAAAATAAGTTGGTTCAGAAACCAGCAGCGACCCAAGCGAGAAGGCAAAGAACTGGGACGGAGAATTGCGGATATCGATGATCAGGCCCTTTGTCCGCTCTGCGGCTTGAATATAGAAAGGCGAATTCGCGGCCCCCGCAGAACTAAGCTTCAAATAAGCGATCTCGGAGGAAAGGATCTGAAACGCAGTTCCGGGTCTGTCGTGTGAGGTTCTCACAGTGAGGGTATTGACGGGCACACGATTTGCGGTTAATTGCATCCGCTCATTGCCGCGAGTAATCGCCACCTCCACAGTTCCGCAGGCTCCGCGCGTAAGATTCATGGCAAGGTCGCGCAGTCGGATTGGCTCGTTGGAAGCCGCGTACATTGGTGTCCACTGCTTCACCAAGTCTTCAACCGCTAATCCCTCAAGTTCTTCGATGATGTCCCCCGGGCGCAACGGGCCACCCGCGCTCCCCGAAGCTGTGTTGTGGCGCCACACGAAAGCGCGCCCCTCCACGAAACGCACATCAACGGGAATCTGGCAATTGCCGACGGGAGGCAGAACCGCCAATGAGCTGAACAGATTGGCGTGAGTATCGTTTATCCTGGCGGTGAATTTCATCAATTCCCGCTGATATGTCTGGCTGTCCTCGGCCAGGGCAAAACCACGGATTGATTCCTGGAGCACGTTTTCCCAATAAGTTGAGGCCTGAGCGGGATCGTCAGCCATCCCGTTTCGATAAGGATAAAAATACTGCACCATGTTCCAGAACCTGAACAAGGCAAGCAGTTGGAATCCGGCGTCGGGCAGCCGGATGCTTCGATAGGACGGCTCATTTTCAAAAACCGGATTGCCTACGAGCGGGGCCATCGACACAAAAAAAGTAGATGCGGCTGGCGTGCGGTTTCGATGGATCGAGCGCAGCATCGGGCTTAAATCTGCACCTAACAATGCTTCGTCGCCCAGCCATTCGAGATTTGTGCCCAAGTACAAGTTGCTCGTGTCCAGACTGACGCAATTCGAGCATTCCGCGACTTCCCCCAAGCCAACGATCCAATTCAATAGCAGCGCGTTTGAGGCAATGCTGTCCTCGGCAGCAAGAATTTGTGGAAGGACGCGGAATAGCTCAAAGTCCCAGTGCCTCTGTCCGTTAGTCAGCGAAGGGTGGTGGTACTTCAGGAATCCCCATACTTTAGCCAGCTTGGCCAGTTCACTGAGTTGGAGGTCGGAGAGACTGGTCAGTCTGATGTGCGAATCGCCGTCAAATTCGTGGTCCAGGTCAATGGCTGTTGGAACATAGTCTGGCGCATCAGCCGCCGGCTTGCCGTCTACGAGCAGCCGCATGTCGTCAGCCCAGACCTTCCCCGTACCGAGAAGAAAAAATCCAAACACCAATTTCTTCGCCTCGAATTCGACAGGCAAAGTAATGGAATACTCTTTCCAACCTGTGGTCCCACTGACGCCCAAACCCTGTGAGGTTGCGAAGGCAATATTGGGAAGCTCGCCATCCTCTCGAAGAAAAATGGCCACCACACCATTCGCGTTCTCGGTCCTGAGAAAACCACGCCACTCCAGCGTTTTTCCTGCGAAATCTAGAGGGATTTGCGTAATCAGGGTGGATCCGGTGCCCAAGCTCGCGGAGTTGCGCTCGATTCGGGCGGAGTACTTCCCACCGTGCACAACCTTGTCATCGATGAACGCAGTATTGGATTGATCGGCGATCCAACCGAACGGGGACAAACCGGATTCTCCGTTTTCAAAGCCCAGGATCTCGGCGAGATTTTGCCGGGTGCGGGTTTGTGCTCCCAGTAGTACTGCAAATAAAAGGCATGCTATCAAGTGCAGCAATCGCATGTGTTAGATCTTCGCACACATCACGATACCGAATGATTCGGCTATCGAGGCATTCAACGTGGTGACAAAATGAAATGCAGGCTGGACAAGACTGAAGAAGGACTGCACCACTTTTCAAGTTGAGCATGCCGCAAGTAAGTTCAGCAGGGCAATCTGCTTAGTGCCGTTTATCGTCTTCATAACTCCGTCGTGATACGCAGGGCGACACAACGGAAGAAAGGTTTTCGGGCGGCGTGGCAACTGGGGCCAGCAACGGAGTGCCAACAGCAGGAGAAACCCGCCAAGCCAGGCAGTCATAGATGGCACTGGATAAGTTCTGGTCCATCTTTGAGGGCCGTGGCCAATGTAATCCAGGGAACTGATACTGGAGGGTGAAACCGCAGGCGACTGAATTCGGGGAAAGAAGGAGTGAGATAGAGTGTCCGCTTGCGGACACTTGGATACCATCAATAGTGCAGTTTGTATGAACCCCTTCCTCCCATTGCCCGCAATTTTTCAGAACCTCTCGAGTGCCCTGCATGTGCTCACCGCAATGCTGACGCCGGCCTTGCTGCTGAGCGCTTGCGGGAGTTTTATCATCTCCACTTCGAACCGCCTTGGCCGAGTAGTAGACCGTGTGCGCAAGCTGTCTGACCGCATGGAAGAACTGATGAACAAAGAGGGTGATCCGGCGCTGCTTGCCGAGAGACGGGCGATGATCTCAAAGCATATGGAGCTGCAATCGAAGAGGGCCAGCCTGCTGATGCGCAGCATGGTTTCACTCTACATAGCGAGCGGAATGTTTGTGCTGACGAGCGTAACGATTGGGTTCGTTTCGATCTTTTCTGCGCAGTGGTCGGTCATCCCGGTGATTCTTGGAGTGGGTGGAGCCATGATGCTTTTGGTTGCCGCGATCCGGCTGATCACTGAAGCGCGGATGGCGCTCGATGGATTGCATGAAGAAACGGAATTCCTGCAGCGGATTACTGCGGCGCATTCCGAGGGTAGCGGGAAAAGGGACTAAAGCAGTTTGCGGAGTTCGGCTTCCAGCCCTTTGAGGTCTGTTTCGCCAATCCAGATTTTTACTTTTTTGCCGGGCTTGTCGTAGAGGATCAGGGCGGGTAAAGCGCCAGACCATTTGGGATCAATCGAATTGATGAATTTGTCGTCGTTCTTTGCGCGCTTGGCATAGACAGGATCGACGACGCCGGCTTTGGCGAGGAAGGCAAGAGCGGCCTTTTCATCCTCGGGCTCGTCGGCAGAGATCGTAATGAATTCGAGGCCTTTGGCTTTGAGTGATGCAGCCATCTTTGCGAGCTCGGGCATCTCTTTGCGGCAAGGTTCGCACCAGGTGGCCCAGAAATTTACGAGCAGGACTTTGCCTTTTTTTGAAGCAACAGTTTGCGGGAAAGACGCTTCATCGAGAGGGATGAGCTTGGCCGGTGGTGCAGCGTGCAGCAGCAGCGCAAGGGATAGAAAGGATGCAGCGAATTTCATCTAGCTGCGGCGGGCTTTCTTGATCGTGCAACCGAAGGCTTTGGTTACGGGATTGGCTACGGACTTGCCCGCGAGGGCGGCATCGATTGCATCGCGCAGGCCGTGATTCTGAATGCGGGCGACGTTACGGGCATCATCAATGTAGCCGTGATAGAGCAGCTTGCCGCTTTTGTCGAAGACAAAGGTTTCTGGTGTGTTTTGAGCCCCAAGCTTTTCTACTGTATTCTCATCCTTGTAAACCGGGAAAGTAAATCCGACGGACTTGGCATGTTCTGCGACTTCAGAAGCGGGTTCGGTGGAGTTGGCATTGACGAAGAAGAGCTTGACTCCCCTCGATGAGTAGTCTTTATAGATTGCGCTCATGCGGTCGTTGTAATCGTTCGAGATCGGGCACTGCGTGGAGATGAAAGTAATGACCGTCACATCGTGGCCGGTCTGGATTGAGAGCTGTTTCCCGGCGAGATCCCGCACGAGCAAAGAGTCTGCTGAAAACAGGCTGACAGCACTGAGGAGAGTGGCAAAAGCCATAGAACGGAACATCATCATAGCCTCCTACTTTTTAGCTTCGAGCTTGAGGTTGATCACCGCTTCGCGGCGGTTGTCGTAAACGGAAAGGATCTTGGTCTGACTGGCAGCGCCTTCCCGGGTCTCGGCGCGGAGTTCGTAATCGATACCAACGGAAAGCCCCTGAAAGCTGTAGGACCCATCCTGTTTGGTGATGTAGCTGCGGATGGCGAGAGTTTTGGTGTCCTTGAGTTTAACAACAGCGCCATCATGAAGTTTGTCATCAGCATCGCGAACAAATCCGGCGACAGCACGCATTCCATCATCCTTCTTGGGCTTGTCGCCCTTGAAGAGTGGGGGATTCTTGGTAGCGGGCGGCGCGGTCTCCTGAGCAATCAGGGATGCCGATGCGGCTAACATAAGGCAGAAGCCAAACCGGGTCATTGTTGTCGAGAGAGTCATTTTCTCAATCCTTCTTTGGGGAACGCTCGAGCAGAAAATTCTGATCCACACGCTCCTCCCCTACTATCTTGACGCGTTTCGTCTCTCGACGGTAAGCATCTGTTTTGATGCTCAAGGTGTATTCCATATCTTCGGCTGGAACACGAAAAGCAAACTCACCCCGACCGTTGCTTCGCTCGGTCTGGCGTTTGTTCTTTTTGCCCGGTTTTGCAGGCAAAAGATCGACTTCGATACCGGGCAGAGCGTGACCGCTCTCGCTGAATATGGTTCCAGCGATTACAGAATAAGCAAAAGAATTGGCGACGGCGGTGGAAAAGGCTGCCGCAGAGAACAGGAAAGAGCGGCGGCTAATTCCAGTCGTCTTCTTTGTCTTCTTCCTCTTCGAGCTCTTCTTCGTAGTCGTCTTCCTTCTCCTTTTCGTCGTCCTCTTCTTCTTCGTCGTCTTCTTCGTCGTCGTCGAAGTCTTCTTCTTCGTCATCTGACGTTGTGGCATCGTCCTTTACAACAACCAGTTCCAGCGGTTTCAAGCTGGCAACACGGAGGTTGGCGCCGCACTCAGTGCAGTCGAACAGGTCGCCTTCGTCCAGATCTTCTTCATCAAAATCGATATCGGTATTACAAGCCGGACAAGTGATCATAAATTCTCCCAAAGTGGCAACGATTCACAGGATGCCACAAAATCGTGCGGAATGGCACAGGGGCTGCCAAGTGGGCTGAATTTGTAGGACATCAGAAAGCTGAAATGTGGCAAATATACGGGTGAGGATCTTAGCCCGCGCATTGGGATCCTGAAGCTGGGAATCCACGTTTAACGCATGGTTTCATTGAGCCATTCAACCATCTTCTTTTTGTATACCTGAAAGGTGGGGACTTTTTCCCAGCCACCCATGCCGTGACCAGCACCTTCGACGGTAAGAACTTCGCAGCTTGCTCCCGCCAGCCGCATGGCGGAACACATCCGCGGGCTATTGGCGAATGGCACCTGGGGGTCGTTTGTGCCGTGGATGAAGAGGAAGGGTGGGGTGTCCTTTTTGACATAAGTCATCGCAGAGGCAGTCTTGAGGTTTGTGGTGCCAAGCCAGGCAGTGGCCCCTTCGCTCAATTGGCCCAGAGTGTCGCGGTTGAATTCCCAATCGGTGACGCCGTAAAGGCTGACGACCGCACGTGGCCGCAGTTTGCCCTTGGCGGTGACTGCGTAGTAGTCGATGATCGAGGCTCCAGCGGACTCACCCATCAGGGCAATGCGCCGGGTATCGATGTTGTATTCCCTGGCGTTCTTGAGGACGAATTCGAATGCCGCCTTTACGTCCTCGATCTGCGAAGGGAATTTGTGGTCTGGAGCGAGGCGGTAGTTGATTGAAAACCAGGCGAAGCCGGCTTCGGTCAAGGGCGGAAAAAGCGGTGGCACATAGGTCTGTTTGTCACCACGAAGAAAGCCGCCACCATGAACGATGATGACGGCAGGGTGTGGGCCTTTGCCCTCAGGGATTGAAGCATCGAGAGTGAGCGGCACACCGCCGGGGCGAGAGAACTCGATATCCTTTTTGAGGTTGGCGGCAAAAGCGAGGACCGCGATCAGACAGAGGAAGCAGCAGCGGATTGCAAACAAAAAGGCACCCCTTTCAAGATGCCCTTAAGCTTATCTAATTTGAATTGCAATTATTGGTTGCCACCTGCACTGGAAGGTGAAGGCGGGCCTTCGCCTGGGCCACGCTGAGGCCTTGGCTTGGGCATTGGCTTGCGAGGGAGGGCAGCATCGCGATTGGCAGCGTGATAGGCAAAGCTGGCGGCGATGGCCGACATCTGCATTAAATCGCTCTTCTGCACACGGTCTACCGTGTCCATATTGGAGTGGTGAGTGAGCGTGCTGTAGTCCATTGGATCCTGAATGAACTGAAATCCAGGGACACCGACAGCATCGAAGGACTGGTGATCGGTGCCACCGGTGTCGCGGTTGGTGATGGTGCTGACACCAAGGTCGCCGAAGGGAGCAAGCCAATTGTTGAAAAGGCTCTTCACCATTTCATTGCCCTGGGTATAGATGCCACGGATTTTTCCGGTTCCGTTATCGACGTTGAAGTAAGCGGTAATGCGAGCGTGCTCGGGCTTGGTTTTCATGTCGGCAGGATCGGCGAGATGGTCTTTGACGTAAGCGCGTGAGCCGATGAGGCCCTGTTCTTCGCCACACCAGAAGCCGAGACGAATGCTGCGCTGTGTCTTGAGGCCGAGTGCCTTGATGATACGGGCGGCTTCCATCATGACGGCCACACCGCTTGCATTGTCGGTTGCACCGGTGCCTCCCTGCCAGCTATCGAGGTGAGCACCGAGCATGACGTATTCATCTTTGCGAGTGGTGCCGGGGATCTCGGCGATGACGTTGAAGGCCTTGGTGGTCTCATCATAAAACTGGGCCTGAACATCGAACTCCAAATTGACCGCAACTTTCTTTTCGAGAATGCGGAGGATGCGGTTGTAATTTTCAGCAGCAATGGCGACGCCGGTCGGCGGCACGGGTTTGCCCTTCTGGTAAGGACCACCATTACTGGCGAAAACAGCACCGCCGGCACCGGCATAGCTAGTCTTGATGAAGACAAGGACTCCTTCGTCGAGAAGGAATTGGTTGAGCTTGTCACGGAAACCCAGCATTTGTTCACGGGTCATGGGCGGTGCACCGGCGGCACCGCCAGCAGGTGCTCCGGCAGGGCGACCGAAGGGGCTTGCGCCGGGCTCTGGAGCCTGGGCAATCTGTGTCAAATCATCCGAAGCGTAGCGCTTGCCAAGTGGTTTGTCGGACATCTCAAGAGTGCGCGGAGCGTCGACGAGCACGATTTTGCCCTTGAGTTTTCCCTTCCACTTTTCGAGATCAGCGGGAGTGCGCAAGGGCGCGTGGATCGCCTCTGCGCGAACGGGACCATTGGTGCCTGGAGTCCAGGCGAGGGGGAAGCCGATGATTTCGGAGTAGGCGGGTTCGATCATGTGGGCGGCGAACTTCGAGTGTTGCCAGCCACGTCCAAATTCGAAGTCTTCGAATTTGACATCGGTAATACCGTGCTCTGTGAGACGAGTCTTGACGAAGTTGGCTGCCTTTTTGTGGCCGGGTGAACCGGAGACTCTGGGGCCATTGACGTCGCAAAGGTAGAACATTGTGTCCATGACCTGCGAATTGTTGAAGGCTTCTGTCTTGATCTGGTGAACCACGTTCAGGTCCACTGTCTCAACGCCTTGAGCGGCCAGAGTAAAAGTTACTGGAGCGGCAAAGGGAAGCGCGGAGAGAGAAAGGAAATTGCGTCTGCGCATAGGATTAATGGGAGTGTAGCAATGTGGGGCATCCAGTTACAATAAAGAGATCAGCTTGAAAATCACCATCTCTAAGGAAAACTACCTCAAGGCGATCGCCGAGGCAGAAAGTGAAGGCGAACTCGTGATCGCGGCGACGCTTTCGCGATGGCTCAAAGTGAGTGCGCCTGCGGTGACGATGGCGATGCGGCGACTGAAGCGCGACAAGCTGATCCGGGTGAACGAAGAGGGTGTGATCCGGTTGAGTGAAGAGGGCCGAGAGATTGCGCAGCGCCTGATCCGCCGTCACCATCTGATTGAACGCATGCTGACGGAAGTATTCGGAATGGCCTGGTACATGGTGCATGACGAGGCTGAGCAGATGGAGCATGCTGTCAGCGCCGAGTTTGAGAAGAAGCTGGTTGAGAAATTAGGGGAAAGTGAAGAGTGTCCGCATGGCAATCGGATAGGGCTTGATTCGCCTAAGGACCGCCGCAAGCGGGGCTGGATGACGCTGGCGGAGATTGACGCTGGGGCCATAGTGCATGTGCAAAGTGCGTTTGAGAGAGACAGGCAATTGCTGGAATACCTGAACGCACTTGGGGTGAAGCCAGGGGCGACGCTGCGGCTAGTATCGAGTAATGTGGATGAGACGATTACGCTCGAGGTTGAAGGGAAACTGGTTCCACTAGGCAGTGGAGCCGCGGCGAAAGTCTGGGTGAAGCGAGTTTAGACGAGGGCTGCCAATTTTGTCTTGAAGTATTCGGTGGTGCGAGTCAGGCCTGTTTCTAGATCGACAGTAGGTGCCCATGCGAGTGTGCGTTTTGCCTTAGAAATATCGGGCTGCCGGCGAGTGGGATCGTTCTCTGGCAGAGGGTGGAATTCGAGCGGGCAGTTGGAACCGAGCAGGCGCTGAATGCGTTCGGCAAAAACGAGTAGCGTAATTTCTTCGGGGTTGCCGAGATTGACCGGCTCTCTTTCTTCGCTGAGCATGAGACGGCAGAGACCATCCACCAGATCGTCAACATAACAGAAGCTGCGGGTCTGAGTGCCATCGCCAAAGATGGTGATCGGCTTGGCTTCGAGAGCTTGCGAAAGAAAGGCCGGAACGACACGACCGTCGTTGAGCTTCATGCGGGGCCCGTAAGTATTGAAGATGCGAGCGATGTTGGTGCGGAGGCCGTGCTTGCGGTGGTAGGCCATGGTGAGGGCTTCGGCGAAGCGCTTGGATTCGTCGTAACAACTCCGTGGGCCGATCGGATTGACGTTGCCCCAGTAAGTCTCTTTTTGTGGATGTTCGAGGGGGTCGCCGTAGCATTCGCTGGTAGAGGTCAA
>JANXLY010000344.1 GCA_025354885.1 Acidobacteriota bacterium
GTCTCTCTGACTGTCCCGGCTGCCATCGCCGTTCAACTGAGCCCAGCTTCCATTTCACTCTCTCAAAGTCAAACCCAGCAGTTCGCTGCTACTGTAACCGGCTCCACAACCACGACCGTAACTTGGTCCATGTCGCCAGCCGTCGGAACCCTTTCGGCCACTGGCCTGTACACCGCTCCTGCTTCGATCACAACCGCCCAGACCGTGCTTGTGAAGGCAACCTCCGTAGCAGATACGACCAAATCAGCAACTGCCTCCGTGTCGCTCACGGCTGCTGCAGCGGTTGCAGTCGCAGTGAGCCCGAATGCAATTTCGTTAGCCGCTACTCAATCAAGTCAGTTCGTCGCTACGGTTGCAGGGTCCACCAATTTGGCTGTGACCTGGTCTATGAGCCCTCTAGTCGGCAGTCTTTCGGCTGCTGGTCTCTACACCGCTCCTGCGACCTTGACCACGGCTCAGTCGGTAATTGTGACTGCAAAGTCCGTGGCCGATCCAACAAAAACAGCCTCCGCCATCGTATCGCTCCTGGCGACAGCTCCATCCGGTGGCAGCCTGCCCACGATCAGCGTATTACCCGGCGCAGCAACGGTCGCCTCCGGCACAACCATGCAGTTTGTTGCCACCACTTTGGGTCTGCCTTCTACCTCCGCAACCTGGTCCATAAGTCCGGCAACTGGCACGATCTCGCAAACTGGGCTCTATTCCGCTCCGACCTTACTATCTAGTTCCGAGACCGTTACAGTCAAAGCAACTTCGGTTTCAAACCCGACCCTAAGTGCTACTGCGATCGTTACGGTCAGCGGCCCCAAGCTTAGCTTGCAATCACTGGGAGGAGGACAGATGCGCGTCAGTTGGACTGCTCCTGCTGGCCGCTCTGTCAAGGACTATATCGGCATGACTTCCTTGGGCGCCCCAACCTGGTGGACGCTCTGGTCGGGAGACACTTTCGGAAAGACATCTGGCTCATTTGATGTCACATTGCCCTCTACGCCAGGCCTCTACGAGTTCCGATATTTCAGCAGCGGTACCTATCAGGTACTTTTTAAAACGCCACCTGTCCCCGTGAATATTCTTGGATATACGGTAATTCCTACCCTCGTTTTGCCGAGTCCGGCTGGTTCCGTGAAATTCTCTTACTCTGCTGCCAATCCCCTGCCAGACGATTGCGTCGCACTCGTCCCAGTAGGCAAACCCTCTGAGGCTATGGTCTGGTTTGTGCCCACCGGCGGTGCAAGGTCCGGTATTGGTGAGAGTCCACGCTCGGCCAAACCGGGCAGATACGAATTGCGATATTTGACGCAGGGCGGCTACGTGTCGGTAGTAATCAGCACACCAATCGACATATTGTAGTTCAGACGGATTGGTGTCAATGAGGATCGCGTACTGGGCTCAAACTGAGCTTGGTACGCGATTCTCATTCACTTTTGCCGTCGAAATTCCCAACAGATTTTCATAAGATTCTGTGACTCGGGCGATCACTGTTTCATAATTGAAATCCGACAGAATTCTGGCTTTGCCCGCTGCACTCATCGACTGGTAGAGGGCCTTGTCGTCAATCAACAGCAAGAGCTTGTCAGCCAGTGCCTGAGGATCTTCTGAAGGAATGATAAATCCAGTGACGCCGTCCAAGACCACTTCAGGATTGCCACCCACATCGGTCGCCACGCAAGGCAATCCCGCTTTCATCGCCTCAAGCAGCGCATTTGACATACCCTCACTACGTGAAGGAAGAACAAAAATGTCGCTTAAGGAGAGAAGCGCTGGGATACAATTTATCCCACCAAGAAAGCTCGCATAATTGCCAGCGCCTACCTTATCCGCCGTAGCCATGACAGCTTGTGTAAACGCCAGGTCAGCAGGACTTCTTCCAAAATCTCCGGCTACGAGAAAACGAACATGCGGATGTGTTTTCGCGATTTTCGCCGCAGCCTCAACTAGAATGTCGATTCCCTTGACCTTGCGCCAATTGGCGACGCAGGTGACAACCATGTGCTCGGGTTCCAGCTTAGCCTGGCTCGTGAGCGCTGCAACATCATCCTGACTATAGATGTTCGGTTCCGGGTCGATCCCGTTCGGGCACGTGATCACTCGATCCGCAGCAATGCCATCTACTTCAATTGTGTGTTGGCGAACACTTTCAGACACCGCCTGCACTTGGTCATACATAGGTGAAATCAATCGGTACGCCCAGTGATGCCATCCCCGCCTGAGGATGCCCATGTCTCGTCGGCTGGAAATCAGGCATTTTGCCCCACTTAGCTTCGCAATGGGGCCTGCCCATAAGTCTGATACCGGGAAAAACGTGTGAACCAGGTCAATGTTTTCACGCTTTACCAGCTGACGAATAAGGCTGGCGGTCCGAAAGGCTTTGGGCCCATAGAGATTGGATAGAGGCCAGTAGTGTACTTTGATTCCAGAGCTTTCAAACAGGGAACAACCAATCTTGTCACCGTTGAAACAGATCACCCGGCACTGGTATTGATCTTTGGGTAGTTCGCGCGCGATCTTTGCCAAAGCAAGCTCGGCTCCCCCTCGGCCCCAAAGGCTGTCGATCATGTACAGTACTTGAGTCAACTACATGTCCTTCTTCAGGCCCACTTCGCCTGACTCTTTTTCAGCCAGGAGCCACCGAATACTCGGCCGAGGACGCGGACCGAATGAAAGAGGCCATGCTTTAGAGAATCACGGAATGCCGAATGACCCGGTGCTACCGGGTTTAACCCAATCCTCCTCAGTTTCCCATTCACAAAATAGACGATAGCTTGACGTTCCGACAGCTTGGATCTCCACGTGATGCTGAATGAAATCGAAACAGCCGGTCCGTTCTTTACCCAGTGTGGCGCTCCCACAGGAAAATGCAACGCCTCTCCCGGTACAAGCGGAAATACTGTCGCACGCTCTTGAAAGCTCTCCTGAAATTTCATGTTCCGATGGTAAGCGGGGTCATGCCAGATCTGGAGCATGTATTCTTTCTGTGCCTCAGGGAGGACCGTTTGGTCGCGAGGATCCCACATGCTTACTTCCTTGGTGCCGCGGAGCTGACAGAGGAAATTGTGTTCCTCATCCAGATGGTAGGGAGTTACCGAGTTCGGAGACGAAATGAAGATAAATGCCTCTTCGCGATGCATCCCTCCAAAGGACGGGTCGAGATTGCCGTAAACACTGTCAAGTACTTCTCGCAAAAGTTTCCCGTAAGCTGGATCCTGTTGCACGTTCTTCAGAACCATCCATGAGCCACACTCCTCAATTCGCCTCACGGTTTCGGCAATC
>JANXLY010000399.1 GCA_025354885.1 Acidobacteriota bacterium
CTCGCCACCTTGCATGCTGATGATCAATCCCCAGCTTCTGCCACCTCTCTGCCTTCAGGCTCATCTTGTGTGAGAATCGCTCTTTCCTTCAGGCTCATCTTGTATGAGACAAGACTATGGCTTGCTGTTCTTACCCCCGTGTGATATGTTTTCCCAAGCATGAAAACCATGAAGTATTTTTCTCTTTTGGGGTTGACGGCAAGCTTTCTACTCGCGCAGGACTTTCGATCGACTCTGCAGGGGACAATTGCTGACCCGCAAGGCGCTTCGGTAGCAAGAGCCCAAGTCGTTCTGAAGAACATTGAGACCGGCGTGGATCGCATAATTCAAACAGATGAAAATGGAGCTTATCTGTTTCAGTTCCAGCCACCTGGCAAGTATCAACTGACGGTGAAGTCTCCCGGCTTTCGGACCTTGGTGCGGAGCGGAATTGAATTGAACGTGACGCAGACTCTGCGCCTCGATCTTTCTCTGGCCTTGGGTGATACTGCAGAGACAGTGGAAGTATCCGCAAGCGCGGCCACCCTCGAGACGGACACCACCTCTCTCGGCACCGCGATTCGTCAGGAGGTACGCGACAATCTGCCTCTCAAGGGCCGCAGTTCGTTGTTCATGTTTACGCTTACTCCGGGTGTTGTAAATAACCGCTACGGCGAAGATACACGACCGAATGACACAATCACCAATGTCTTGTTCGCTGCCAACGGTGCACCAGTAGCAGCGACCGACGTTTTTGTCGACGGCTCTGCAAACACTGTGAATGTGAACCGGGGCGTGAACATTTCAGGATGGGTCCCGGCCGTAGATGCTATTGGTGAATTCAAGTTGGAAGTCGGTTCCTTATCGAGTGAGTTCGGACGCTCCGGCGGAAGCATGACGAACATGGTCGTCAAGAGCGGGACAAATCAGCTCCACGGAACTGCGTATGAGTTCTTCCGCAACTCGAAGCTCGATGCCAATCAGTTTTTTGCACGCGGTCAGGGTCGACCACTCGCGGCCTTCGGTGCCAATACCTATGGCTTCGGCCTTGGCGGCCCAGTCATGATTCCGAAGCTCTACGACGGACGCAACCGCACTTTCTGGTTTGTAAATTTTGAAGGAGCCAAAGAAGGAAACGCAATTGACTTTGTAGGCTCAACTCCAACATCGAAAATGCGCACAGGAGATTTCAGCGAAGTACCTCAGGTCCTCTATGACCCCTTCTCTGTCACATCCGTCAACGGTGTGCCGACGAGAACACCCTTTGCCGGCAACCAGATTCCACAGAACCGGCAGGATGCAGTAGCGCAAAAGGTGATGACCTACTTCCCGACCGCAAACCGCACTCCTCCCAACGCCGCACAGCCATGGGCGAATAACTTTTCCTTCGGCGGCAAGTGGCCGCGAAACTACAACATGGGGACTCTGAAATTTGATCACAAGTTCAGCGAAAAATTCACCACCTTCGTGCGCGTCAACAAAGGCACAGCGCTCCTGATTTTCCCCTTCCAGTTTGACGGTGTTGGTACAGATGGAAGAAACATTGTGAACCGACCGAACTTCGGTATTTCCTGGGGCAGCACGCTCTTGATGAGCCCTCGCCGCACGCTCGATCTTCGTTTGGGCTACGCAAGGGCGAAAGAAGACAACAAGCCGTGGTCTACAGGGTTTGATCTTCCTGCGCTGGGTTTCCCAAGTTCCTTCGTGAGCAGCTTGCAGGCACCCTCCTTTCCTCTTATGCGGGTGAACGGCTTCATGAATCTGGCCGGTAGCGGTTTCATTAATGATCCGGGCTACACTTACACTTTCCAGCCAAGCGTTTCAGAACAGCACGGCAAGCATTTGCTCCATTACGGTGCTGACCTGCGGCTTCTCTACGGAAACTTCTTCCGCAATCTAAACGGCCCCGGAAACTACAGCTTTACCAATGCCTGGACCAACGGTCCGCGCGCAGACACGCCGCTAGCAACTACCGGCTTTCCGATGGCGTCCATGTTGCTCGGTACTGCCTCAGGCGGATCGGTAGACAAAAACACTGGCGTTTCTATCCTGAACAAATACTACGGATTCTTCTTGCAGGATGACTATCGCATCACCTCGAAATTGACCTTGAATCTGGGTTTGCGTTATGAGTATGAAACGCCAAGAACAGAGCGCTACAACCGGGCCACACGAGGTTTCGATGGAACGGCATCCAACAAGGTGGGGACACAAACGGCTCTGGGCGCACTCGTCTATGCAAGCAACAGCGCGCGAGGCATCCTCAATTCTGACAACAACAATTTTGCTCCACGTCTGGGCCTCGCCTACTCGTGGGATTCCAAGACGGTAATCCGTGCCGGCTATGGCCTCAACTATGTGCCGGTCGTTGGGTCAGTCGATGCCGTAGGATTTTCGGTGAGCACCCCGATGGTAACTACGCAGGACGGGATCACTCCATTCAATAGACTTTCCAATCCATTTCCGCAGCAATTGTCCCCAGTCGGCGCCAATCCAACGGCCTTCATCGGTCAGAACGTGAGTTACATCGATCCCAAAGATCGCACGCCGATCTATCACACCTGGAATGTGAACTTACAGCGCCAGTTGTTCGCTCGATCGCTCCTGCAGGTGGGCTACATCGGGGGCCGAGGCATTCGCCTCACGAGTGAGGTTGCCATTGGAAACAACGTCAACGAAAATATTAACCAGGTCGATCCTCGCTATCTCTCAGAAGGGCAAAACCTTTTGACCGTAGTGCCCAATCCTTATTACCCCGCCTTCACCATCGGACCGCTGTCAGGGACAACGGTGCAGCGGCAGCAACTCTTGCGGCCCTATCCCGCCTATGGAAATATCACGCGGAACCTTCCCACTTTCGGCAATTCCACCTATCATTCGATGCAGGCGAAATTTGAGACACGATCCTACAAAGGCTTGACGACGATTGTGTCCTACACGATCTCGAAAAACCTTACCGACATACAGCCATACCAAAATACCTACAACCGCAGCGTAGAGCGCGGCCCGGCGGCTTTCGATGTGCCACAGCGGCTGACAACTACAGTGAGTTGGGACCTGCCCGTTGGGCGGGGGCGGTCTGCAGGCCACGACATGAGTAAGTGGCTTGACGCCGCGATCGGCGGGTGGAACATGGCAATGTTCAATACCTTCCAGAGTGGCTTTGCTCAGAGTTTTGGCGTGAATCAGAATACGCTCTTCCTGGCTGGGGCTGGTGGACAACGTCCGAACGTTATCGGTGACCCGAATGCCGGCATCAGTGGATCTGTCCAAAGCCGTCTAAGCCGTTACTTCAACACTGCAGCATTCGCCCAACCGGCGAACTTCTCATTCGGCAATACAGCGGCACGGACATCCTGGCTTCGCAGTCCCGGAATGAATAATTGGAATCTGACCTTAACGAAAACTTTCACCGTGACAGAGCGCTTAAAGGTCAACCTCCGCGGCTCATCCTTTAACCTGATGAATCACCCGGTCTTCGGTGGCCCGAACACAACCTTTGGCCAAGCCCAGTTTGGCCAGATTACCAGCCAGGCAAATATCAGTCGGCAAAGCGAAGTGGTGTTGCGCATTCTCTTTTAAGCCTCGCGACAACACTTTGCAGCAAGAGCTCAATTACGATTCAAGGGACGGAGTTCAAATGACCAAACGTGAATTTTTAAGCGGTAGCATGGCAACCGGCATCGGCCTGACCAATGTAAGTGCTGCCTTCGCGCTGCAGGCAAACGCAACCAAGCGCCCGCCGACTCGCATCGCGAAAACTACAAAGCTGTTCAAGTGCCCTTCAGGCTTTCCAAATGGAGTCTCCGCTACTTCGGAGGGCTTGTGGATTGCCGAACAAAAACTCTCTGGCGCTCAAGCCGCCTCCTATCACTTACCCGAACCAGCCTCGCTCATAGAGAATGCCTGGCTCGTAGACTGGAACGGCAAGGTCCTCAAGACCGTGGCAACGCCCTCCAGAAACACCAGCGGAATGGCTGTCGGGGGCGGCTACGTCTGGATGATTGCGAATTCATCTGTAGAGGGCGTCTTTCAGGTCGATATGAACTCGAAGCTCATCAGTCACCGTCAGATTCCGCTCGGTCCAGCCAACGACGGTGGCGGCTGCCACGGCGCGATGTGGCACGAGGACAAGCTCTGGATTGCAGCACTTCGCCTCCGCGGCATTCTCCGTGTCGATCCCAAAACCTTCGCTCCAGAATTCATGATTCCTTTTTACCAGGCGCCGAATAAGACCCGCTATCACGATGTCACCTGGGACAACGGATCCATTTGGCAAATCGTCGGCAACGACTGCACGAAGTATTCCGAATATCGACCGGCACTGGTCCGCTACGAGGCCTCAACAGGTAAAGTGCTCGAAATAGTGGAATTCGCCCCCAATTCATGTGATCCACACGGGCTCACCCTGCACGACGGCGCTCTTATCAGCTGCGATGCCGGCATTCATCCTGGCTGGCCCAACAACGACAGCCCCACCGCAGGCTGGATCTTCCGCATCGATTTGGTATAGGTGGAGGACTCGAGTACAACCTTGACTAGTTCCGGTTTCCTTATCCCGGTCATCGCAATCGTCTCATCCGCCTTTGCTCACGCCGCTTCGCCTCGCGAAGCTTTTTTGAAAATCATTGATCGCCCCCGTGTGCCTCTTTCTGCAGAAACGAAACGCATGGAGCGCACTGACTCGCTCGAGCAGTTCCATTTCAGCTTCGCCACCGAAGCCAGACAGCGCGTCACAGGATTGATCGTCAAAATGAGGACAGCGTCCGGCAAACTGCCCGTGGTCGTCGCGCTGCATGGCACGGGCGGCAACAAGGAATCGCAGCTCCCTCTGCTTGAAGAGCTAGCCGGTCGCGGCTTCCTCGCGATTGCGATCGATGGCCGCTATCATGGCGAACGTACTCAAGGAGCCAAAGGATCCAAGGCTTACGTCGACGCCATCCTGAATGCCTATCGCGGCAGCGGAGAACATCCCTTCCTCTACGACACCGTGTGGGACATCATGCGTCTGATCGACTGGATCGAGACCCGACCCGATGCCGATGCTTCGCGAGTCGGCATGATCGGCTTTTCAAAGGGTGGGATGGAACTCTATCTTGCCGCCGCAGTTGATTCGCGAATACGTGCTTCGGTTCCGTGTATCAGTGTGCAGAGTTTCCGTTGGGCGCTCGATCACGACGCCTGGCAGTCCCGAGCAGGCACATTCCAGCTCGCCTTGAATGAAGCTGCCCGCGAGGCATCTGCGGCCCCGGACGCAGGGTTCCTCCGACGCTTTTATGATCGCGTCGCTCCTGGTATCTACGGAGACTTCGATGGGCCGATGATGGCTCCTCTCATCGCGCCCCGTCCGCTTCTGGTGATCAACGGAGAAATCGACGCGCGTACTCCCAAGCCTGGGCTTCTCGAGGCCGTTGGGAAAATCAAGGCCGCTTACTCGATTGCCGGCGCACTGGATAAATTCGAATTCATCCTTCAACCCAACACAGCGCATAAGGTCAACTCAGAGTCTCTGAGGACAGCTGTGGATTGGCTGGTCCGCTGGCTGGGAACTCCACCGTTGCAGACCAAAGTCGGCGTCGGCAATGGTCACCAATGAGGACACACTCTTTTGTCAGAGAAAATTATCGTTGACTAGACCAGTTTCCGACTTAATGTAAAGCATAGCCGCAATGGCGGAAACAGTTGGCAATGATCTGCTTGGAAACCGAGCCAAGCGCAGCGGGGATTGCCAGATCGAGGGCATCGAGCGAACGCGCCTTG
>JANXLY010000403.1 GCA_025354885.1 Acidobacteriota bacterium
ATATCAGGCCGCTTGAAGCAAGTGTAATGCCTGCTGGCAGGGTGCCAGAACTGAGCGCAAAGGAATAGCCGGACCCTGAGCCGCCAGTGGCGCTAGCCGAGGCCGAATAGGGGGAACCAAGCACAGCAGCCGGAAAGCTGGCGCTGCTTATCGAAGGGAGGGAATTCACCTGTAGGCTTAAGGCTCGAGACCCGGAATTACTCAAGCTGTCTGTAACTGTGATTGTAAAATTGGAGAGCCCGGCAACGCTTGGTGTGCCTGATATCAGGCCGCTTGAAGAAATTGTGAGACCTGCGGGCAGGGTGCCAGCGCTGATGGCGAACGAATAGCCGGACCCTGAACCGCCGCTGGCAGTAGTTGGTCCCGAATAGGGTGAGGCAATCAAAGCAGCGGGATAGCCGGAGTTGTTGATTACGAGGGCTGCATCCACCTGCAGGCTTAAGGCTCGAGACCCAGTATTGCCAATGCTATCGGTTGCAAGGATCGTGAAGCTCGAAAATCCAGCAGTGCCAGGAGTGCCTGTGATCGAGCCATTAGGGGCGAGACTTAAGCCCTGCGGTAGAGACCCGGAAGCAAGGGCAAAGCTAAACCCAGTGCCGGAGCCGCCACTTGCTGCGGTACTGGCCGAATAGGGAGAACTGATCGTAGCGTTTGGAAACACGGCGGTGCTGATCGAAACGGATGAGGAGACGACAATGCTGGCTGAAAAGGTTGCAGTCACTCCATTGGTATCCGTCGCCGACAACGTGAAGTTGTAGGTTCCAGAAGTAGTGGGTGTTCCGGAAATGGCAGTGCCTGCTGAAAGACTTAGCCCGGGAGGAATCGTGCCACTGGATAGAGTGGCGCTGCTGATCGCGCCGCTAAACTGAATGGCCTGTGAGTAGGGTGTAGCGACAACTGCTGATGGAGTGGATAGGGACAAGACAGGAGCGACCACGACCGTGAAAGAAACCGTTGTTGCCGCAGAAGAACCATTGGCGTCGGTAGCTTGTACCTGGAAGGCTCCAGAAGAAGCAGCAGTGGCGAATCCTGACACGGCACCGCTACCTGCATTTAGCGATGCTCCGGGCGGCAAGCTTCCGCTCAGAAGCGTGTAGGAGAGTGGGGCAGTTCCACCACTGGCGCTGTAGGTGCCGCTGAAGCTTTGGCCCATGGTTCGCTGTATCGAAGCGGTGCCTGCCATAGAAACTGCAGGATTGACCGTAATCGATGTTGCGAACACTCCTGTAGTGGCACCAGAATCAGTTGCCTGGATCATAAAGGCGAAAGTTCCCGTTGCGGAGGGGCTGCCCGAAATGATGCCGCCACTCGACAGTGCCAAGCCACTCGGCAAGCTGCCTGCACTTACGACAAAGCTGAATCCGCTACCGGTGCCACCGCTGGCCGAAGCCGTTGCGGAGTATGGCCTTCCGACAGTGCCCGCAGAAATCGTAATAGCCGGAAGCACAGCCGAAATGATTGAAAAGTTCACAGTCATCGTGACCGTACCGGCGTTAGGGTCGCTGAATTGATAAACTCCAGACCCTGTGCCGGCAACCGTGGGGCTGCCAGAAACACGCCAGGTGGCAGTCTGCGGGATTCCCGCTGTGTTCGAAGTTTTCGCAATGCCTAAGCCCGACGGCATAGGCGTGCCAGACAAAAGGATGATGTTTGGCTGAACCCAGACGCTGATGGTTACGCAGCTACTCAGAACGCTGAGATTTGCGCCCACGGCACCGCTTACAGCCAGGGAGCAATTTGTGCCGGACAATGCAGCAGCACTGCGGCAAAGCAGAATCAGAAGGAGGGAGAGTCGAAGAGTTCCGACGCGTCTAGACATCAGCAACCCTTATCGACCAAGTTGAGAATACTTTGACAAATTTCGATTTTGTGACCTTGCAACCAGATGCCTGCCGTAGCCGTATGCTTAAGTAATGAGCCGTTTGTCACTCGTCCTGCTGTGCTTCACCTTCGTCGTCGCCGGACAAATGAAGTTCACCGTTGAACAGTTGGTGAGTTTTGTAAAAAGCTCCGTCAAGCTGAAGCACCCCGATGCGCAAGTGGCGGCCTATCTCAAGAAGGTAACGCTGAGCGAGCAGTTGCCCCCAGGAAAGATTGAGGACTTGCTGGCAACAGGAATGGGCCCCAAAACTTACGACCAGCTGCAATTGATGGTGTCTGCGACCGCTTCCCTGCCCCTTCCCAAGATTGTTCCGGTGATCGATCAGCCTGTCACGAAGCTGATTCCGGCACCCACTGCGGCGGAACAGCAAAAGCTGATGGAGGCACTGCGTGAATATGCGCTCAACTATGACAAGACACTTCCGGACTTTCTTTGCACTCAGGTCACGCGCCGCTTTTATGATCCTTCCGGCCTTGAATACTGGGTGAGTGCCGACACGATCACAGCCAAACTGAGTTATTTCCAGCACAAGGAAGAGAAAAAGGTTCTTTTCGTCAACAACCAGTACAAAGACATTGACTGGGAAAAGCTGGGCGGTGCTTCGTCGACCGGTGAATTTGGAGACATGCTGCGGGAGATTTTCGAGTCCTCAACACAAGCTACATTCCAGTGGGAACGGTGGGGGACCCTGCGTGGAAAGCGCAATCACGTCATCCGTTACAGCGTGCAGCAATCGAATTCGAAATGGGCCATTGTTTACGAAAAATCGATGACGATACGCCCGGCTTATACGGGTTTGATTTTTGCCGATGCCAACACTGGATTGATTACCAGAGTCACGCTGGAAGCTCTGGATCTTCCAGCCAGTTTTCCTGTGCAGGTGGCGAAGAATCAACTGGATTACGATTATGCCGAGATCAGTGGCAGTACGTATCTATTGCCACTGCGAGCGGAGGTAAGAATGCGGGAAGGACGGATGCTGATCCGAAACGATATTGAATTTCGCAATTACCGCAAGTTCGGCGCTGATACTTCAATCACGTTTGATACTCCCGAACCGCTTGCTTCTGAGATCGTCAACGAAACCCCGAATCGCGATGTGCCGAAGGATGTAAAGACCAAGGAACCTAAGCCCAAGGAGAGCACCACTCGCGAGATTCCGAAAGAAAACGGAAGCAAGCCGCCCAAGCCCTAAGCACAAAGAAGAGTCGTGGATCTTTTGCGATGTGCCGCGCATCCGATGGAAAGAATGAAAGCAGCACGTATGCACCGCTACGGCGGACCGGAAGTAGTAGTTGTAGAAGAGATTGCCCGGCCTGTACCTGCAATGGGAAAAGTATTGGTAAGAGTGGCAGCGGCTGCTGTGAATCCGGTCGACTGGAAAATTCGTGAAGGCTACATGAGTAGCATGTTACCAATTGAGTTTCCTTATACGTTGGGTTGCGATGTCGCAGGGACGGTTGAAGAAGTGGGAGAGGGTGTCACTCGCTTTCAGCCGGGAGATTCTGTTTTCGGATATCCGAATCTGCTTCGCTGCGGTGCATTTGCCGAATATGTTTGCCTCGAGGAAGAGGAACTTGCAAAGGCTCCCAGTTCCCTTCGCCTTGAAGAAGCGGCCGCGCTGCCGGTTGCAGTCATGACAGCTTACGACGGCTTGTTTACTTACGGCAATCTGCGGGTTGGCCAGCGGGTATTGATCCTTGGCGGTGCTGGGGGCGTTGGGTCCGCCGCGGTGCAACTGGCGAAGTGGAAGGGGGCCGAAGTGTTTGCCACCGCATCTGCCAAAAACCAGCAATGGCTCCGCGACCTGGGAGCAACACCCATAGATTATGGCTCCCAAGCTACGGCGGATCATGCTCGTGAAGTCGATTTGATCCTCGATTGTGTTGGCGTTGCCAGCGGAGTGGCGGCGTTGCCCAGCCTCAAGTTTGGCGGCACCTATGTGACAACCTCTTACGCGTTACCGGAAGCAGACCAACTTGCGGCTCACCGGGCAATCGCCCACCTGTTTGGCATTCAGCCTTCAGGCGAAAGACTGGAAGAGATCGCGCAAATCGTGGATCAGGGAGTGGTACGTCTCGTTGTGGAAAGGGTCTTCCCGCTCGAAGAAGTTGCGGCAGCACTTGCAGCCAGCCAGGCGGGCCGAACCCGCGGCAAGCTGCTGATTCAACCTTCGTCGAATTGATACACTTCGGTTAATGCGCCTATTTTACCTATTGCTCTTCCTCGCCGCTGCTGCATTTTCGCAACAACGTCTAATCACTATCGACGACATGAACCGCATGAAAACTGTCGGAGATCCACGCTGCTCCCCGGACGCCAAATGGGTTGCTTATACGCTGTCCACCGTGGATGTCACCGGAGACAAACGCGATACCGATATCTGGATGGCGAGTGTGGATGGCAAAGAGAATATTCGCGTCACGACCTCGACGGAAGCGGAGACTTCTCCCAAGTGGAGTCCGGACGGCAAGTATTTGTCTTTCCTTTCCTCAAGGCCCGGTAAAGCGAAGGGATCGCAAGTCTGGGTGATCGACCGGCGAGGGGGAGAAGCACAGCAATTGACCGACGTAAAGGGGCGTTTGACCTATTACGAATGGTCCCCGGATTCGAAGAAACTGGCGCTGATTTTACGCGAAGAAGACGACGACAAGAAAGACGAAAAGAAGCCGGATGGCGCGGCGGTAGCGGAGAAGCCGAAAGCAATCGTGATTGATCGTTACGCCTTTAAACGCGATGGCACGGGATACATTAGCGGGGCAAAGCGAAGCCGCATTTATCTTTACGATCTCGAAACCAAAAAGCCGGAACTGGTGACGACCGAAAATTATGACGAAGCGGCTGCGGTTTGGAGTCCGGATGGCAAGCAGTTGGCGTTTAGCAGCAACCGCGCTTTAGACGGAGATCGCGTTCCCAACATGGATATCTGGGTGGTGGAAGCAAAGGCAGGCTCTGTTGCCCGCAAGTTGAGTACTTTTACTGGTAGCGACTCACAGCCGGTGTGGAGCCCGGACGGGAAATCGATTGCTTATCTAACGGGTAGCGAGCACAAGATGGGCGAATACAACATGAACCGTCTTGCCCTGATTCCTGTGGAGGGCGGCACTCCTAAAATCGTCACGGCTTCTCTGGATCGTGGAGTGAACAGTCATCAATTTACAGCCGACGGGCGGCAACTTGAATTCCTTGTTGCCGACGACATGAGCGTGTATCCAGCGCGAGTGAGTGTAAGCGGCGGCGCGGTGGAACGGATGCTGGGCGGCAAGATCTCGATGATGGGCATCGACAGGGCTGGCGCTTGTGTGGCTGCGCTAGTTTCTACCGATTTGATGCCGTCCGAATTGCATGTGCTCGAAGGCTCTTCGCTCAAGAAGCTGAGTGCACACAACGATTCGTTGTTGAAGGATTTGAAACTAGTGACGCCCGAAGAGCTTAGCTTTAAGGGCAAGGATGGGAATGAGGCGCACGGATTACTTTTCAAACCGGTTGGTTATGTAGCCGGCACGAAAGTTCCCTTTCTTCTGCGCATTCACGGCGGGCCAAACGGACAGGATCAACACGCATTCCGCATGGAAGAACAACTCTTCGCAGCAGCAGGTTATGCAGTACTCAATGTGAACTATCGAGGCAGCAGCGGACGTGGTCAGCAGTACACCGTCAGTATTGCTGGGGACTGGGGTAACAAGGAAGTAATCGATTTGCATGCCGGTGTCGATCACGTCGTAAAACTGGGCATCGCCGACCCCGACAAGATGGGCGTTGGGGGCTGGAGCTATGGTGGAATTCTTACCAATTATCTGATCGCGAGTGATACAAGATTCAAGGTTGCGACCAGTGGGGCTGGAGTAGCTTTTCCGCTGGCCTTTTACGGCCACGATCAATACATCCGTCAGTACGATAACGAAATCGGACCGCCCTGGCAGAAGGGTCTTGAGCCCTGGATCAAGATCTCTTATCCCTTTTTGCATGCCGATCGAATCAAGACCCCAACCATGTTTCTCGGTGGCGACAAAGACTTCAATGTGCCGCTGCTCGGTGGAGAACAGATGTATCAGGCGTTGCGCAATGTCGGGACTGAAACCCAGTTGATCATTTATCCCGGCGAGAATCATGGCATTGCAAGGCCAAGTTTTCAGCGCGACCGCATGCAGCGCTATCTCGACTGGTACGCAAAGTTTCTAAAACCCGCGGCCACTGTTTCGAGCAGCAGCGCCGGAAACTAGCCCAACCACTCGCTCAGACGGTCGCGGAAGTTGCGACTTGCGGTCAGCTTCTGGCCATTGTTGAGAACTACGATTGCGTCGCCGCGAAACCAGGGCTGAATTTCTTTGATGCGATCGACGTTCACGATTGTGGATCGGTGAATGCGTCGAAAGTGGCGTGGGTTCAGCTTTGCTTCGAGAGCCGACATGGTCTCGCGAATCATGTGGGTGACACCTTTGGTGTGCAGGCGCACATAGTTGTGTTCGGCCTCAATCCAGTCGATTTCATCTGTCTTGAGCAAGAGGATTCGCCCGTTCGATTTGATTGGGATCCGTTCGACATCGGCAGGGCTTGCATCGCGCATTGCAGGCGAAGCCTGCTTGCCTAGGAGCGCAAGATGACCACGCAGACGAGAAAGCGTATTGCGAAGCCGATCTTCACGATAGGGCTTCAACAGGTAGTCGAAGGCATTAGCTTCAAAAGCACGAACGGCATACTGCTCAAAAGCCGTAATGAAAACCACGAGTGGTTGCTTGGTCTCTGAAGCCATTCCGAGGGCTTCAAGGCCATTCTGCCCAGGCATCTCGATGTCTAGAAAAGCAACATCGACGGGTCTTGATTTCAGCATCTCGGCGGCTGCGGCCCCATCGCTGCATTCCCCGACAATCTGCACATCCTCTTCTTTTTCGAGCAGGCTCAACAGTCGTTGCCGAGCCAGTCTTTCGTCGTCAGCGATTAGTACTCTCATGAGTGAATGTCTCTCCTCGATCAGGCATACTATTCACAAATTCATCTGGCGGAACGAGTCGGGCCGGGATAGAGATCAAAGCCTCAACTCCCCCCTCATGCCAGTTGCGCAATTCAAAGGTGTGCGCCTCGCCATAAAGAGCCTTCAACCGGGCGGAGCTATTGGTCAGCCCAATGCCACACTTTGCGATCAAATTCTCATTCGGACCTCTCAGGGGATCAGACGAAAGAAAAGGCCCACTGTTAGCAACGCAGATCAATAAAGATTCGTTCCGGATATTTACCGAGATTCGCAGCACTCCGCCGCCTGCAATCCGCGCAATACCGTGTTTGATTGCGTTTTCCACCAGCGGTTGTAACAAGAGGTTGGGAACAAGATAGTCAAAGGCGGCCGGATCGAGCTGATACTCAACATTCAGGCGCTCTTCAAAGCGGGCGCGCTCAATTTCCAGATAACGTTCGATGAAATCAATCTCGCGGCCAAGAGCTACTTCCTGCTCTCCCGTGTTGTCGAGAGAGAGCCGCAGAAACTCGCTGAGGCGAACGATCATTTCGCTGGCTCGATCTTTGTTCTCGTACATCAGCGAGTTGATGGCATGCAGGGTGTTGAAGAGAAAATGTGGCTGCAACTGCATTCTCAATCCCGATAGCTGAGCCTGCACCAACTGCGTTTCCAGTTGTGAGGACCGAAGCTTTCCCTCCTGGTACTTCCGGTAATAGAGCGCCGCCTGATGGATCGCGAGCATCACCCAATAGACCATCGCCTGATAGTCCAGGGTATTTACGATATCGCTTGTTGCCCGCTCCATGGTCATTGGCTTGTAGGGGCGAAGTCCTGGAATCGAAACCTGAAGAAGTAGAAACACAACCCGGACAATGAGTCCAAGCACTATGCTGAACAGGAGATGAAGGGAGATGTTTTTCCAAATTGAATTTCGTTCAATCGGGAAAATGCGGGCCAGCAAAAAGACGAGTGGAGTTACCAGCGCCCACAGCAAACTGTAAAGGCTTGCCAGGTAAACCGCACGAGAAGCCGGCGGACCCGAAGGCATCATCGAAAAGAAGTAATAGGTTTGAAACGAGGACACGGCGGCCATCATCACCCAGAAAAAAGTGATGAGCCACATCATGCTCAAACCGCTTTGTCGCAACCGCAACTTCCAAGCTACAACCGTATGGGGGTTGAAGAGGTTCATTTGAGCACTCCTTCGGTCCACTTCAGCACAATTCTTTATTGGCACCAAGCATTGGCATCCATCATGAGACTAATCTTTCCCCCTTCCCTTGGGAAACCAAGGTCTTCTGTGGCGAACAGGCAGCAGAGATGGTGTCTGTTCGCCGCTTTCGATTTCTACTGATGACGTAGATTAGAAACATGTCTGAAAATCGTTGGGACGCCCAAAGCTATGCCCACAACGCGCGCTTTGTATCTGACTTGGGGATGCCAGTTGTGGAGTGGCTCAACCCACAGGAGGCCG
Source organism: Acidobacteriota bacterium (assembly GCA_025354885.1). Lineage (GTDB taxonomy): Bacteria > Acidobacteriota > Terriglobia > Bryobacterales > Bryobacteraceae > Bryobacter. The sequence continues at coordinate 8,311 of JANXLY010000403.1, forward strand.
AATCGATTTTGGACCTGGGATGCGGCGATGGCGCTCTCACTGCAAAACTGGCTGCGATGGGAGTCGATATCACGGGCATCGATCATTCGCAATCGATGGTCGATGCAGCCGGCAAACTGGGGCTAAGCGTTTTACGGGCAGACATGCATAACTTCGCATTGGAGCGGCACTTCGATGCCGTCTTCACTAATGCCGTCCTGCACTGGACACGCGATATTGATGCCGTAGTAGCTTGCGTTGCTTTACATCTCAAATCTGATTCGCGCTTCGTGGGAGAGTTTGGTGGTTTCGGAAATGTGGCGGCAGTGGTGACAGCGATGCGGGCAGCGATCCAACTTGAAGGTGCAGAGGATGGTGGCTTTTCCTGGTATTACCCGAGTCCCAATGAGTTTCGTGCCGTCCTGGCACGGCATGGCTTCGAAGCGATTCGCGTGGAATTGATTCCGCGCCCCACGCATGCACCGACTGGAATGCTGGGTTGGCTGAATACCTTTGGCGTGCCCTTTGTGGCTCATCTGGATGCAAAAACGCAACAGCGAATTATTGCCCGCGCGGTGGAATTGCTTTCAGGATCGTTGCGTGATCACGAAGGGAACTGGACTGTGGATTATGTCCGGTTGCGCTTCCACGCAGTCTTGGGAACTGGCGAACAGGCCTGAAACAATACGTCTACTTTTTGTTTGAGCATCCCTTCGAGGTCCGACAGGAACAATTTGTCATCTTCCGCCACCGCAGGGCGGCTACGGTCTACCTTGCGGAAGTTGTTTTCTGACAGATCACTGAAGCTTGTCGCTTCTGTTCCGTAAGATTCGTTGATCTTTGCAATGTTGTAGCGATAACGGTCTTTGAGCCAGCCGATGTAGAATTGCTTGCCTTCGCTGCTCGATGGCAAAGTCGCGATCGCTGCTGCGCCTGCTCTGTCACCCCATTCCAGTTCCACTCCGACTGCTTCGCGTTCGCGAACCAGGGTGCAACTGCGATCTACCTTTGCTCGCAACTTGATGGCAAAGTCGGCTTCGAGTAGCTGCGGTGCATCTCCTGGATTGAGAATCGTCAGTAGTACGAAAATGTCTGCTAAATCAATCACTTGCCTTGAGTGCCCCCTTGTTTCGGATTCTTAATTTTAATAGAATGGCTAACAGTCGGATTCGACTTGGAGCATAATGCGAACTCTCTTGGCCTTAACGATTTGCTTACAGCTCATTGCAGCCACGGTTGCCCCTCTTGGCAAATATACAGTAGTTGAGCGAAAGCATTGGGCTTTTCAGCCGCGTAGCAATCCTGCGGTACCGCAGTTTGATGTGCTGGCACAAAAGGCCTGGGTCCGAAATCCGATCGACGCTTTTGTGCTGTCGCGGCTCAAAAAAGCAGAGTTGTCACCTTCCCTGGTTGCTTCGAGACGAGTGCTCGCCCGCAGAGTCTTCTTCGACTTGACCGGCCTGCCACCGACACCGGAACAAATCAAAGCCTTTGAATCGGACAAGCGCCCTGATGCCTGGCAGCGTCTTGTAAACGAGCTCCTTGATAGCCCGCGCTATGGAGAGCGCTGGGGACAGCACTGGCTCGACGTAGTGCGATTTGCAGAAACGGACGGCTTCGAATACGATACGCATCGCACAGAGGCATACCGCTATCGCGACTATGTGATTCGTGCCTTTCAGAACGACAAACCCTATGACCGATTTCTGCAAGAGCAGTTGGCTGGAGACGAGATCGCACCGCAGGAGCAGGAGACCTTGATCGCGTCCGGCTTTAACCGGCTCGGGCCACTCCGCAAGAACGCCGGCAATCAGGAAGTTGCTTCTTCACGCAACGAAGTACTCACAGAGATGACCAATGCCGCAGGAGCGGCTTTTCTCGGAGTAACGCTTGGCTGTGCGCGCTGCCATGATCATAAATTCGATCCCATCCGTCAGAGCGATTACTATCGCATGCAAGCCTACTTTGCCGGTACGCTTGAGAACGACTTTCCGTTAACGAGTCGCGAAGACCGTACAGCATGGGAGGCAATCGTGAAACCCATCGATGCGGAGATCAAGAAGTTGCAGGGTTCCTTAGGCAAACTGGGCCAAAGCGAGAAGGACGCGACGGATCTAAAAATTAAAGAGCTTGAGGCGAGCAAACCCGCCCCGCCGCCCACTCTCTACAGCGTAAAGAATGACATGACCAAGGCGTCGCCGATTCACCTGCTTGCTCGCGGTGATTATGCCGCCAAGGGCGATTCGGTTGGCATGCGCCCGCTCGGCGTTCTGCTACCCGAAGGCTTGCCTGAAATGAACGATCAGCAGCAACCCCGCACCACGCTTGCCAAATGGATTACGTCCAAAGACAACGCCCTGACAGCACGCGTGATGGTGAACCGCATCTGGCAGTATCACTTTGGACAAGGCATTGTTGTAACACCCAATGACTTTGGACGCATGGGTGGCAAGCCGTCGCATCCGGAACTTCTGGACTACCTGGCAAATGAATTCGTTGCCAGCGGCTTCAGCGTCAAGCACATGCACCGGCTCATACTGAGTTCGAATACCTGGATGCAGACCAGTGATTCCATCAATGCAAAGGCAACGGAGCAAGACCCCGAGAATAAGTTGCTTTGGAAATACAGCCGCCGCCGGCTATCAGCAGAAGAGATGCGAGATGCGATGCTGGCAGTTTCTGGCAACCTCAACCTGAAGCAGGGCGGACCATCGGTCATCGTGCCGATCGAGACGGAACTGCTAGCTGCGCTTTACAACCCCACACAGTGGAAGGTGAGCCCCGATGCAGCGGATCATAAACGTCGAAGCATCTACCTGCTCGTCAAAAGAAATATGCATTTGCCGATGATGGAAGTGTTTGATGCTCCCGACGCTTTGGTCAGTTGTCCTCGGCGCGAATCGTCCACACATGCCCCGCAAGCGTTGGAACTGCTCAACGGCAGCTTCAGCAATGAACAGGCCGAAGCGTTTGCGGCAAGACTTGCCAAAGTAGCCGGGACCAATCGCGAAAAGCTTGTGGACCAAGGCTATCTGCTGGCGACAGGACGTCTGCCTAACGCCAAAGAACGACTGGTAGCTCTCGAATTTGCCCGCAGTGCCAAGCCGCATGAATTCGCTTTGGCGCTATTGAATTTGAATGCATTTATCTACGTGAACTAAGGAGCGACATGAGCGAACATATCCGCTACACACGCGATCGGCGCGAATTTCTCACCGATGCATTTTGTGGTTTTGGCGCCCTCGCATACGGAGCGATGGAAGCACAGGCTACCTCAACAAATCCGCTTGCCGCAAAGCTGCCGCACCATGCCGCAAAGGCCAAGAGCGTAATCTATCTTTTCATGGCTGGCGGGCCAAGCCACATGGAAACCTTCGACCCCAAGCCGCTGCTCAACCAGTTGAGCGGGCAGAAACGCCCTGCAGAATTTGGCGAAGTAAAGTATCAGTTTGTGACTTCAGAGGCAAAATTGCTGGGCACAAAACGAAGCTTTAAGAGGTATGGCAAGAGCGGTATTGAAGTCTCTGATCTGCTCCCCCACACGGCTCAGTGCGTAGACGACATGGCGGTCATCCGCTCCTGTCATGGCGACATGGTGGTGCATTCAGCGGCACAGTATCAGATGATGACGGGGCGTATTATTCCGGGATTTCCATCGATGGGTTCGTGGACGGTTTACGGGCTTGGTGCCGAAGCCGACAACCTCCCGGCTTACTGCGTACTGCCTGACCCGCACGGGGCCCTCGAAGCGGGACAGCCCATGTATCTCAATGGCTTCCTGCCTTCTGTATACCAGCCCACTACCATGCGTCCCGGCAATAAGCCCGTGCTCAATTTGGGTTTGCCAAGTGGCATCCAGATCGAAGAACGCACCAAGACGATCAAGTACCTCAAAGCCATGAACCGCGCTGCTTTTGACGGCGATGACAATGAACTCGAAGCTCGCATCTCCACTTATGATCTGGCCTTTAAGATGCAAATGGAAGCTCCTGAAATCTTCGACATCAGCAAAGAAGACGATGCGACCAAAGAGATGTACGGCGTTGGGAAGGAACCAACAGATGACTATGGGCGGCGCTGCCTTTTGGCTCGCCGACTGGTAGAAAAAGGTGTCCGTTTTGTTTGCGTCACCTCCGGCGGCGGCCCCGGCAATCTACAGTGGGATGCGCATGACGACATTGAAGAAAATCACCTTCGTATGGCCAGGCAGACCGATCAGCCTGTTGCTGCACTTCTCAAAGATCTCAAGCGCCGTGGACTGCTCGACCAGACCCTCGTGATCTGGGGCGGTGAATTCGGACGCAGCCCAGAGTCGCAGGGCAGCAAGGGTCGTGATCATCACAACCTTGGATTCTCGATGTGGATGGCAGGTGGCGGCATCAAGGGTGGCACCATCGTCGGCGCAACTGATGCCATTGGGTTAAAAGCAATTGAGAAGCCTTATCACTTCCGCGATATTCACACGACAGTGCTGAATCAACTGGGCCTCAATCAACATGCTTTGAGCTATATGCACCTGGGCCGAAAAGAAAGATTAACCGAGATTGAAGGAATGGTGATAAAAGAGATCGTCTGATCTCATGATTACTAATCTCACCCTCACCCCCTCCCAGCGGAGTCTTTTATTCAATGGCAGTTGTATGGCCCTGATCGCGACGGCTCTTTGCTTTGCTATCCGCGGCGACATCTTTGACGCGCAGGCCGCAGAGTTCGCCCTCTCGAAAGAACAGATCGGCTGGACTGCTTCCACTGCATTCTGGGGCTTTACCCTGGCAATGATTTTCGGTGGACCCCTTTGTGATCGCATCGGAATGAAGCCACTCCTGATTGGTGCCTTTGTGATGCACATGGCGGGTGTAGTTGGCACTATCGCCTCACAAGGCTTCTGGAGCCTGTATGCTGCAACGCTTGCCATAGGCGTCGCCAACGGATTGGTAGAAGCGGCAATCAACCCGTTGGCCGCAACATTGTTTCCCGATCGTAAAGTGCAGAAGCTAAACCTGCTGCACTTATGGTTTCCCGGTGGAATCGTGATCGGCGGCCTGATCGCCTGGATGATGACTGGTATGGATCTGGGCTGGCGCGTGAAGACGGCAACGATTCTTGTTCCGACACTGCTCTACGCCTGGATGATGTTCCGGCTTCCCTTCCCCAAAACAGAAGCCATCGCTCAGGGCCTCTCGCTCAGGAATATTTACGCAGAAGCACTGCGTCCCATGTTCCTGCTGCTGCTTTGCTGTATGGTACTCACGGCCTCATCCGAACTGGCTCCCAATCAGTGGATCCCGTCAATACTTTCGAAGGCCACCGGCTTGCCCGGCATAGCGCTGCTGGTGTGGATCAGCGGAATCATGGCCATTGGCCGAGCCTCAAGCGAATGGGTTTTCAGCAAGGTTTCGTCCATCCCTCTGATGATGATAAGCACGATGCTTGCCGCAATTGGTTTGTACACGCTGAGCATGGTGAGTGGGTCAGCCTCTACACTCGCTGCTTCAGCCGTCTTCGCTGCAGGCGTTACGTTTCTCTGGCCGACGATGCTGGGCATTACGGCAGAACGCTTTCCGCTCGGCGGGGGATTTCTGCTCGCCATCATGGGTGGAGTAGGAATGTTGAGTAACAGCTTCGCGGTACCGCTGATTGGCCGCGTCTACGATCAATCCGGGCCATCAGCAGCCTTGCGCACCGTCACGATTTTGCCCATCACCGTTTGCATCATCTTTGGAGTGATCGCCATGGTAGAAAGAAAACAGAAAGCACCAAGCCATGCTTAGAAGACATTTCCTTGCGACGGCCGCGGCTCCGTTGTTTGCGCAGCAGCGTGCAAAGCCGAACGTGCTGCTGATTGTTGCCGACGACCTTAACACCGCACTCGGATGCTACGGGCATCCAATCGTCAAGACTCCCAACATCGACGCACTGGCGCGTCAGGGAGTCCGCTTTGAAAGAGCCTATTGCCAGGTTCCACTTTGTTGTCCCAGTCGAGCCAGCTTTCTCACTGGCATGAGGCCGGATACAACAGGCATCTGGGGGAATGACGAGGATATCCGCGAGCGCCATCCGAATGTCGTTACGCTGCCTCAGCTCTTCAAGAACAACGGCTGGTTCAGCGCCCGCGAAGGCAAGATGTTCCACATGAATGTCCCCATGGGCGTGGGTACTCCCATCTATCAGGACCCGCCCAGTTGGAACCACAACGGAAGTCCGCAGGGCCTTGAAGACAAGAGTCCGGGTGAGCTGCATCACCTCACACCCAAGACGCCTCGCGGCTCCGCGATCGACTGGATGAGTGTCGCCGAGTCCAAAGGCCAAGCCGACGAAGATGCCGCCTCGCGGGCAATCTCTCTGCTCGAAGCGCACCGCAAAGATCCGTTTTTCCTGGGACTCGGCTTCGTTCGTCCACACGTACCACTGGTTGCTCCGGCGAAGTTCTTCGACATGTATCCGCTCGCTGCCTGCAACCCGGTTAAGAATCCACCAGGCGACGAAGAAGATATCTCTCCGATGTTTCGCAGCATCAGACCCGATCTCTGGAACAACATGGACATGGATGAAGCCAAGCAGCGGGAAGCGTTGCGCGGCTATTACGCGAGCACATCCTTCATGGACGACCAATTGGGCCGCGTCGTATCTGCACTCGATGCCATGAAAATGCGCGACAACACGATCATTGTCTTCACCAGTGACCACGGCTGGCATCTGGGAGAACACTTCCGCTGGCAGAAACGCAGCCTGCTCGAAGAATCGGCTCGTGTCCCGTTGATTGTTTGCGACCCGCGGAGAAATCGTGGAGCAAAGACATCCAGTGCGCTGGTCGAACTGGTAGACCTGTATCCTACGCTTGCGGAATTGGCTGGCCTTTCTGCACCCTCAAGCACAGAAGGTCAAAGCTTCGTTCCATTGCTGAAGTCCTCTGGTCGCCGCTGGAAGCGTGCGGCCTTCACGCAGTACCAGACTCCGGAAACCAAAGGCACCGGCGTGCGCACGCCGAACTTTCACTACATGGAATGGAAGTCGCCCGCAGGCAAGATCGAGGAAGAGCTTTACGACTCGCGCAAGGATCCTCGTGAGTTTCGAAATGTTTTTGCGGATCCTGCTTATTCTAAGCAACGGGAGCAGGCCAAAGTCCTGATGGCGCAAGGATGGAAAGGAGCAAGAGCTTGAAACGCCGTTCCTTTTTTGCGCTGGCAGGAGTCGCTCCAATAGCTTCATTTGCGCAGGAAGCCTCACGTGCTGGCTTCGCCGATACCGACATCACGCCGGCAATCGGCACCGAGATCCCAGGAAATTACTTGAAGCAATTTCACAAGGCGCTGCACGACCCCTGCAAGGTGCGTGCAGCTTATTTCGAGGGCAACGGCAAGGCTGTCTGTCTCTTGGGCCTTGACGCTCTCATGGTGCCGCGCCACCTGGTTGAGAAGATTCGCGCTCGCCTGCCGGGCATTGAGTTGATGATTGGAGCGTCACACTCTCACAGTTCAGGCCCGATCGGCATGGTGCAACCAGGCGAATACGATCATGCCACTACCGAGATCCAGGACCTTGCTTACAAGCTCAGTTCTGCTGCCGATGCGAAGTATCTCAAAGTTGTCGAGGACCAGACGGTAAAGGCTGTCGAACTTGCAAAGGCAAATGCGCGAGTTTCGATGTGGGGCTTTGGCGCTGGCAAGGAAGATGCTGCAATCTTCAATCGCCGCTTCCGCATGAAGAGCGGTTTGAGTGTCACACATCCGAGGCCCGGCAACCCCGACATCGTCGAAGCGGCAGGGCCAGTTGATGGAACCGTAACTGTGCTCGGAGTCTTCAACGATTTGAAGCAACTCAGTGGCTGTGTGGTGAACTACTCGTGCCACGCCACCACTAGCCCGCCCGGCATCTCTGCCAACTGGATTTACTACTTGGAACGCGCGATCCGTGGTGTGTTTGGTGAAGGCGTCGTTGTTGTATTTTTGCAGGGCTTTTCTGGAGACGTCACCCAGGTCAACAACCTCGACCAGAGCATTGCTCCCACTGGCATTGAATCCGCGCAACTCGTTGGTGGACGCGTCGGCGCAGAAGCCGTCAAGGTGCTTCTCTCGATGCAACCCGGTTCGCCCATGCCGATCTCTTCTGTTTCGAAGCAATACGCAGAGGGCCGACGCATTCCTGGCTCTGAGCGCGTCGCAAACTCGAAAGCAACAGTTGCAAACACAGCCATGCAGCGCACGAGCGCCGAGTGGGTCTTTGCGAAAGAAATCCTGCTACTCGATGCGCAATTGGCGAAATCAAGATCAACGCAGATCGAGATTCAGGCTATCGCCATCGGGCCTGCGGTCTATGTCTCAGCGCCGGGCGAAATGTTTGTGGAACTCGGGCTTGCGATCCGCAAGGCGAGTCCTTTCCGCTTTACGAATCCCGTCTCGCTGGCCAATGGCTGCGTCGGATACGTGCCGACCATGGAGGCCTTTGGCGAGCACGGTGGAGGCTATGAGCAGAGGCTGAGCAGCTACACCAACCTCGTCCCGGATGCGGGGCCGCGAATGGTACGTGAATCGATTCGCCTGATCCAGTCGCTCAAACCTTCAGAGCAATCCGCCCGAGCCGCTGGCGCTGCCTTCAAGGCTGCTTGGGATTACGGAAATGTTGCCCCAGATAACCCAGCCATCACTCCTCAAAAACCGATCATCCTGTTTAACGGCAAAGATCTGACGAATTTCTATCACTACACGAGAGAGAGCAAGCTCGAGGATCCGAATCAGGTCTTCACGGTAGCCAACGGAGTGCTTCGAATTTCCGGACAGGAATGGGGTGGCATCACTACCCGTGAAGCCTACCGCGACTACCGTCTGATTGTTGAGTGGCGTTGGGGTTCAAAGGGTTGGAATGAACGCGAGAAGAAGGCCCGCGATAGCGGCATTCTGATCCATGGTACCGGCCCCGATGGCGGCTACAACGGCATCTGGCTCGAGAGCTTTGAATCGCAGATCATCGAAGGCGGCTCGGGTGATATTCTCGTCGTGTCGAAGACGACACCCATGTCTGCTTCCTGTATTTGTGCGATGGAAGGCAAGGAGATGTACTACAACGCCAAAGGCACAGCGATGACGCGCACTACTGGCCGCATCGACTGGTACGGTCGTGCTCGAGACTGGAAGGATGAATTCGGCTTTCGTGGCAAGCAGGATGTTGAAAAACCAGTCGGAAAATGGAATCGTCAGGAAGTAATTGCCGCTGGGGACCGCATGGTCAATCTGCTGAACGGCAAGGTAGTGAGTGGTGCTTTTGATCTCTCGCACACGCAGGGGAAGATTCAGGTGCAAAGCGAGCTTGCCGAAATCTTCGTACGTCGAATCGAAATGGTGCCACTGCAGACCGCAGACTTTAAGTTGGCCGACTCCGTTTCCCTAAAATAAAAGCCTCCCCGTCAGGAGAGGCTTTTTTCATGGACGATGGAGCTTCGATCAGAAACTGTATCGCAAAGCGATCTGAATCTGTCGCGAGTCGATACGAGTGCTGCTGATGACTCCATAATTCGCGGTGCGCAACGTAGACCCAGGCTGAGAGAAGTTGGCGTGGTTCGGGAGGTTGAAAAATTCACCTCGCAGGTCCACCTTGTGCTTACCCTCTTTCCAGGAGAAGGCTTTGTTGACAGAAGCGTCGAGGCCAATGATGCCAGGACCAATCAAAGTATTACGGCCTGCGGTGCCGAATCGGAAATCCGTGATGGCTGCAGCGTTCTGGCCAAGGCGATCCACAAAGGCACCGGTATTGAAGTACTGAGCAACTGTCTTTGGCCCTCCGTTACCACTCACACCGGCAAGCGCGTCCGGAGCGCACCAGCCGCCAGCACCGTTCTGAATATTGCCACCTCCGCAAAACACTGTGAAGGGAAAGCCAGCCTGGAAGGTGAGAATTCCGCCCACCTGCCAACCACCGAGTACCGCGTTGGCAACGCCATTGTTGATCCCGAACTTGCGCCCTTTGCCAAACGGCATTTCATAGAGAAATGAATTGGTGAGGCGATGACGGAAATCGAAGGCCGAAAGGCCACGATCGCGCCAGAGAGAGCGATCTGGATCCATGGGAGTGAGCACGTCCCCGTCCGTTGTGCGGACGCCGGAACCGTTGTCGATTGACTTCGAATAAGCGTAGGAACTGAGCAGCGTGAAGCCATGCGAAAAGCGATGTTGCAGCCGGGCTTGCAGCGAATGGTAATTCGAGTGCGAGGGGGCATACAGGTTCTGAAATGCGCCATTAAACTTGGGGAAGGGTCGGTTGTCGTTGGGGTTTCCGGGCTTCGGTTGCGGCAGATTGTAGTTAGAAAGCCGACGCAACTTGATGCCTGCGGAGCCCATGTAGGTGACCTCGAGCGACATGTCCTTGGTAAGCTGCCTTTGAATTGCAGCCTGCCACTGGGCGATGTAAGATGTGCGTTCGCCCATCTGGTTGATCAGCAAGAAGCTGGGCGCACCAGACTGGGTGAACAGTCTGTCCCAAGTCAGATTCGGAGTGGTCGTGTTAGCCGTTTCTGCCTGACGAATCGTAAATGGAATGTTACGCACTACGTCGAACACCGCGTTGCCAATGTCACGCACGTAGTAGATGCCTGCACCTGTGCGAAGTACTGTCTTTGCGTTGAGCTGATAAGCCATCCCGACGCGGGGTCCTAAATCGTTTCGATCCGGGGTGCCAGCACCACGTCCAAAACGACCATCACGAACGAGCTTCCAGGTGGCAGGTGCAGGGAATGCGGGGTTTCCCTGATTAATGTCGCCGGTACCGAGACGAACGAATGTCGGCTCCACCGAGTTATCCCACTTGAAGTCTACGTTTACGATGGCGTCGTGCTTGTCCATAAACGGCGATTCATACTCCCAACGCATGCCCCAATTGATCGTGAGCTTCGGCGTCATTCTCCAGGAATCCTGAACATAGAACGCCATGTAGTTGTTGCGGAAATTTGCGATCGGCGCGCCAACCTGTCCTTCCGTGGCCGACATCACGCCGAGCAGCATGTCTGCCATCGGCTCTCCTGTGTATTGGCCGTTCCAACTGAAGCGGCCGCGAGGAACAACAGCACCAATCTGGTTGTAACGCAGGCGACGGTATTCACCGCCAATCTTGAAGTTGTGCTTGCCTTTGGTCCATGAGAAGTTATCGGTCCACTGAAAAGTCGTGTTCCAGTTCACAAATGGACAGTCGTTGCATTCGCCGACATTTCCGAATCCGGTGATTTGAAAGACCGGGATGCCCCAGAAAAGAGGATCCTGAGAAACTCCCTTAAGGCCCAGTTCACCGACCACATTCCGAACGCCTGCGCGCTGTTGACTGTTGCGTGAATTGAAGTAGTTCATGCCGAACCTGAAGTCATTCACTTTGTTCGAGCCGAAAACCATGGTGTGTCCAAGAACGCCCTGCTGTCCGAGGATGCCAACCGTATTCCCTTGATTGAAGAATGCCGAAGGAATATATCCGGGCTCCTGGGTCTGACTGAAGCGGAAGAAATAAGTCTGGTTCTGGGTACCAGTCCAATCCGTGCGCGTAGTGAATTGGTCTGCATCGAGGCGACGACCTTCGTCGTTCAGATAATTGTTGGCGATGCCAAGGGCACCACCACCAGCCTGATTGGGCAGCGGAAACCAGTCATTCAACACCTTTGTGGAGGTGGGATGAACGCGGTTTGCGGGAATTGTCGCATTGGGAAAAAACTGGCCGGGATTGAGAGGATCGCGAATTGTCTTGTTCAGAAATCCGAAGTTGCCAGACCGGTAGCGGGCATCGGGAATCGTATTGGTTTGGGTAAGGGCTCTGCGCTCGCGCAGGCCTTCGTAATTGAACATGAAGAACAGCTTGTCTTTGCCATTGAAGAGCTTGGGAATGGTCAGCGGGCCTGAGAAAGTGCCGCCAAATTGATTGCGCCGGAAAGGAGGATTGACGCGGGCGAAAAAGTTGCGTGCGTCAAAGTAAGAGTTGCGCAAGAATTCAAACGCGACGCCATGGTACTGGTTGGCGCCAGCCTTCGTAGAAACATTCACCTGAGCAATGCCTCGGCCATACTCGGCACCAAAGACGCCGGATTCCACTTTGAACTCCTGCAGCGCATCAATCGAAGGTAGAAAGAGATAAGTATTGAAGTTGGGGTCGGTATTTTCGACACCGTCGAGAGTGTAGTGGTTGAAGTGGACGCGTTGTCCTGCGACATTGAGGGCGAAAGAGTTGCGAGCTCCGCCCATGCGCTGTTGGCCTTGTGAAGAAGCCGGACCGTTGGTCGTGGCTCCAGGAATCAGAGAAGCTAACTGCAGGTAGTTGCGGCCATTCAGCGGCAATTCCACAATGCGCTTGTTTTCAATCACAGTACCGACGGATGTGGTTTCTGTATCGAGCACAGGCGCGCTGGTTGACACTTCGATTACTTCTGAGACATTACCAACTACCAGTGCGAAGTTCACTGCCAGAGATTGACCCGTTAAAAGTTCAACGCCAGTCCGCGACTGCGCCTGAAAACCCTTCTGTTCGATTTTGATCGAATAGAGCCCGGGGGTTAGCGCGGGAGCAGCATAAATACCTTGATCGTTGGTCTTTAGAATACGAGCAAGACCAGTGCCGGAATTTGTGAGCGTTACCGTAACGCCGGGTGTAGCCGCGCCGCTGGCATCCGTGATCGTGCCGTTGATCTCACCACTGCCCGACTGCCCAAAGACGGCAGCAGAGAGCAGTGCGAGTCCTGCCAAAAAGCAAAAAATATTTTTCATTGATCGTAATTTCTATCAAGCTTCTGCCACCAAGTCAACGAAAAGAATCCACGCTACACTCTTTGAATGCTCAGCCGCCGCAATTTTGCTCTGACTATGGGAGGCGCAGCAGCTAGCGTACAAGCTCAATCTCTCAGCGACAGCGCGCTTCTCACCCTCTCACAAGCTGCAAACCGTATCCAGAATAAACAGACAACTCCCACAGCTCTGGTTGAAGCTTGTCTTTCGCGAATCGAAGTCTACCAGCCCAAGCTAAACGCCTTCATCACTGTCCTCAAAGAATCCGCGCTTGCCCAGGCAAGACAAGCCGAGATCGAAATTCGTAACGGGCAATATCGAGGCCCGCTGCACGGCGTGCCAATTGCACTCAAGGACAACATCGACACTGCCGGCATTCGAACTACTGCTGCCAGCGCCGTCTTTGATGACCGCGTGCCCACCGCCGACGCAGAGGTCGCCACTCGGCTCAAGGCAGCCGGTGCCATCCTTCTCGGCAAATTGAACTTGCATGAATTTGCGTTTGGAGGCACATCGGTTACTAGTTATTTCGGGCCGGTCCGCAACCCCTGGAATCTGGCTCGGCACCCCGGTGGCTCATCTGGTGGCAGCGCCGCTGCTGTTTCTGGGGACCTCTGTTTCGGGGCTCTCGGAACTGACACCGGTGGCAGCATCCGCACTCCTGCAAGCTATTGCTCCATTGTCGGCTTCAAGCCAACCTATGGCCTTGTGTCGATCCGAGGCATTGTGCCTCTGGTGTTCTCCCTGGATCATTGCGGCCCGATGACGAAGACGGTTGAGGACGCGGCAATCATGCTCAACGTCCTCGCCGGCTACGACCGTCTCGACATTGCGAGCGTCCAACACCCGCGCGAAGACTATGTCGCTGCCATGCGTCAGCCGGTAAAGCAGCTTCGCATCGGTATCCCTCGGGCTCCATACTTCGACCTTCTCGATGAAGATGTTGCCAAATCGGTTGAAGCGGCAATCAGCTCGATCAGTGGAATGACAGCATCGATCAAAGATGTCACGTTGCCCAGTGTCCGAGGAGCAAGAAGTGGAAGTGGTGGGGAAATTTACGCCTACCACGAAGAATATTTCGGCCGTGCGGGTGCGCTCTACCAGATCCCGACGCGTCGTGCGATTACAGGAGACAAAGAAGCCAAGGCCGCCGATTACATCCGGTCCAGCTGGAAGCTGCAGTTGCTGCGGCGCACAATCGACGAGGCCTTCTCATCGCAAAACGTAGACCTGATGGTGCTTCCCACCAGGCGCAGAACACCGCGCACTGTGGATGCTGCGATGAAGCGCGAGGGCAGTGACAAGCCTCGCAACCCTGAACTTGAAAATCCGGGCAACTTCAATGCCTTTGGCATCCCGGCGCTCTCGCTTCCCTGTGGCTTCACGTCGAGTGGAATGCCGATCGGCCTGATGATTGTGGGCCCCAATTTCTCTGAGGGCAAAGTCCTTGCTCTCGCACACGCTTTTGAACAGTCGACGGATTGGCACAAGCGCAAGGCGCCGATTCGCCCCGATACGCCAGTGCCAGCGCTTGCTAAGATTGACGAGGAATAGAAAGCAGTTCCAAGATGAAAACAGGCTGTGCAATTTCGCTGATCTTCCTCGCCGTTGGCTACTTCGTGGGCCACTCCCTGATTCGTGGGACAGAAATTCAAGACCAGTACTGGGTGCCTTTTGTTTACGGTATCGGAGCCATGTTGGTCTTTCTCAATGTGTGGGGAATCTTGCAGGCATTGAAAAAGAAAAGTGCAGCCGGCCGCCCGGCCAGCGAATGGAAAACCGGAGACTTGGTTGTACTCTCTGGCACCGTCCACGCCAAGGGCAGAGCCCTGATTGCACCCTTTTCCAAGCAACCGGCAGTGATGGTGGAATACGCGATCCAGTCCGGAGACGAGAAGGAAGAAGGCCATTCGGCCAATCAATATTTTGGCTTTATTGCAACCCCCTGCACGCTTCGATCAGCGCAAGGATCCCATTCTTTGTTGGGATTTCAGATCCTTCCGGATTTCTCAAAACAGATGCTCTTCCAGCAGACGGCTTTCCCAAATGCCGTTGACTTTGTGCGCCAAACCAAGTTCAAGCCTTTAGCGGATAACCCGCTAAAAATTGCCAGTGAAATGCTCGGGGTCATAGACGACACCGACGGTGATGTCCAGGCAAACTACGCCGCACCAAATGCAAACTTTCTCGAAATGATGGAGGCTCAACAAGGTGACAACCTGAAGGGTCTCGATCCCTTCCGAGGCTTCACACTTGAGGAAAAATTGATTTCCAATGGAGCTGAAGTGGCAATTTCAGGCACCTTCCAGGCTGACACGAATTCCATCGATATTGGAAACCCGATGAAAAACCTGGATCATTCCCTCAGCCTCGGTGCAGCTGCGGTCAGTTCCAACAGGCCTCTCATTACGTCGCTTCTCATGACACTTTTCTTTGGGGCGGCACTAGGCGGAGCTACCTACTTTCTGATGAGCCTCGCCAAACGTTAATTAGCCTTCGCTTGCAATTCAAAACGGTGCTTGGAATCGAAGATCTGAATTCCCTCTTCAATCGCCCGGAGAGCATTGATGCGCTCCGTCGATGGGCGCAGCCAGATGAAATTTCGGGACTTCATATAGCGCCTCCCCAGATATCGACCCCAGTCAAACAGCTTTTCGGTCGAATTGCCGAGTAACAATGATGAAGCGCTGTCTGCAGGCAAAATTGCCACTTCGATCTGCTTCGCTGCAGCCCGCTTTAACACCCAGTCCAGATGTTGAAAGAACGCAGGGTTCGGCAATGCCAGGTCTGTGTGTACTTGCCCTCCGTACCCCATCGCAAAGTCGCCATAGACATTTGGCCTGGGTTCGCCAGCAGGGAGGATTACAATTTCGAGACGGGTCACCCCCTTAGCGACACAATCCGCCAATATCCGCTCCACTTCCTCACGAGTCTGCTCGTAGAGCAGCATGCCCTTGCGCGCATCAGAGGCAAGGAGAGAAACAGCGAAAATGAAACAAAGCCAGCGCATCAGCCCGGGAAAACGACAATCACCTCAGCCTTTACCAGTGCCAACTCACTCGGCGCGTAGAAGGCGATGTTGCGGCTGCGAGCCACCGCTTCCCAGGCTCCACCCGTCTGGCTCAGTGCAAAGTATTGAAAATTCAATTTCACGGGAATCGAATTTGGTGGCACCGGCAAATGCGTGAGCGGCACGCCCGGCAAAGCATTGCGAACCAGATGTTCAATATGCGTGGCTGAGCACAGCTTGCCGAGCAGGGGAGTTCGCTGGATTAGCTCGCCTTCTCCAACATCCGCACTCACCGCAAGATAGAATCGCGTATTCCGTAGCAGCTTCTCGTCGTCGAGGGAAGCCGCATAAATGCTCTGTTGCATCAACTTTAACGGGATCGAAACAAAATTCGTCGGTACCGTTGATTCCAGCAGCAGATAGATTTTTTCGCACAGGTCTCGATAACAGGGGCCCAAATCGTCATGCTGATAAATCGGCAGGTCTGCCGGTTGAATCTCGTTCGAGAAGGTGGTCAGTGCACCGGCTAAGGAAGTCAATTCGGCGTAAAAATCTTCTGGATGCCCATGCCGCGATTCAAAAGCGTGGCGAATCACGGGCAAACTCGAATTGATCGTGTACAGCAACCAGAAATTTGCAATGTCTCCGGAAGTGAAATCGGCCAGACTCAGGTTCTTTTGCCGCCGCATGCCAGCTAAATTTGCACTTTTTGCAGCTAACAGCTCAACTGTGCGTCTTGCGAGACCCATTATGTGCTCGTTTGACGCTATGTCTAAAAGAGGGGGGACGAAAGACTGATCCAATTGAAATTGACCGGCTTCATCTTTACGAACCCGGGCCAGCTTGATGCTGGTCATACCCTCACCCAACTCGTACTCCGTCAGAATGCGAAAGTTCTTGCGAGCCACCTGCACCGGCTTCTGCGCCAGACCGCTGTTCTCATCGTTAACGAGCAGCGTCTCCACCAGATAGCGACCATCCTTCTGGACCTGCGGACGCCCCAGGTTCGCTCCGCCGTGACGATAGCCAGGTACGCAAAGGTAAAGATCGAGCGAACTCGGCACAATACCCTGCACCGGTTCAAACCAGGTGGCCAGCGCTTTGCCCTCCGGGGCAACATCGCTTCCCGGCATATGAAATGCCATACCGTCTGCCAGCAGTCCACTGGCTTCTTCGATCGACAACTGACCAGCAGCCAGCGCCTGCTTGCTGAAGACCAGCTTCTGAAAACCGTAGGGTGCGAAGCGAAGGGCTTCCTGCCGGAAATGCAGCAGACTCTCGAGGTATCGGTCCTGTGTCTGCAAGTGCTGCGGTTGCAGAAAAGTACCTTTCGACCAGATCACGGGCTGCAGTTGCTTCATCGAAGTTTCACTTCCCCTATTAAACATGAAAAAAATTCGCAAGTTCGCGATATGATCGCTTTACCCCATTCACAGGGGAAGCGTTTTCTATTACAGTATCCAAGTCGGCTCTTGGTGAGAAGGCCATGGACCAATGATGAATCTTCAAGGAGGATAACCTATGGGACGAGATAGTACCCAGCATAAATTGGATAAAGTGCGCCCGCCGCGCGTGCAGATCACTTACGATGTGCAAGTTGGCGACGCAATCGAACTGAAAGAACTTCCATTTGTAATGGGCGTATTGGGGGACTTCACCGGTCATCCTACCGATCCGCTTCCAAAACTGAAGGAACGAAAGTTTGTCGAAATCGACCCCGACAACTTCGACAAGGTTCTCGAGGCGATGAAGCCTCACCTGTTCCTCACCGTCGAAAATAAACTTAGCGAAGATTCAAACGCTGGCCAGTTGCGCGTCGATTTGAGCTTCAAGAGCATGGAAGATTTCGAGCCTGGCAACATTGCCAAGCAAGTTGCGCCACTCAAGGAACTGCTTGATTTGCGCACACGCCTTTCGGATCTGCGAGGCAGCCTTCAGGGCAACGACAAGCTTGAGGAGTCGTTGTTGAATGCTGTCTCCAACACCGAAATGCTCGACAAAATCAAGGGCGAAATGGGCAAGGACGAGAAATAGGGAACACCATGGCTCAACAAAAAGAAGTAGCGCAAGCAGCAGCCGCACAGGCGGAAGAACTAAATCTTCTCGATAGCATTGTCGAGCAGGGCCGTTTCGGGGCCGATGTCCCGGCGCGCGAACGGGGCAAAAACCTCGTCAAGGAATTTGTTGGTCAATTCCTGGAAGGCCACATGAATGTGGCACGCGACGTCGAAACGATGATCAATCAGCGCATCGCGCAGATCGACCATCTCCTTTCGATCCAGCTCAACGAAATCCTCCATCACGTCGACTTCCAGAAGCTCGAAGGCTCCTGGCGTGGACTGCGTCACATGGTATTCAATTCGAACACCAGTGCCAACCTCAAGATTCGTGTCCTCAACGTCAACAAGAAGGACTTGCTGCGAGACATGCAGCGCGCCCCCGAGTTCGACCAGAGTGCACTCTTTAAGAAAATCTACGAAGAAGAATACGGCGTTTTCGGTGGTGCCCCTTATGGCGCATTGATCGGGGACTTCGAATTTGGCAAGCATCCGGAAGATGTAGAACTGCTCGAGAAGATTTCTCAGGTAGCTGCTGCAGCGCATGCGCCCTTCTTCGCCGCCGCTGCGCCCAGCCTTGTCAACCTCGAGAGCTGGACTCAGATCGACGCGCCTCGCGACCTCGCCAAAGTCTTCGACTCCACCGAGTACGCAAAATGGAAAGGCTTCCGCCAGAGTGAAGACTCTCGCTACATTGGCCTTTGCCTGCCGCGTACCCTCGGTCGTCTGCCCTATGGCCGCGAAACGAAGCCAATTGAAGACTTCAATTATGAGGAGGCCATTGACGGTTCCGATCACTCGAAATATGTCTGGTCGAATGCAGCCTATTCGATGGGAACGCGTCTCGCAGACAGCTTTATGAAGTTCGGCATGTGCGTTTCGATCCGTGGTGTTGAAGGTGGTGGTCTTGTAGAAGGTCTGCCCGTTCATAACTTTCAGACCGATTCCGGCGACACAGTGATGAAGTGCCCGACTGAGACCCCCATCACGGATCGCCGTGAGAAGGAACTCGCAGACCTTGGGTTCATTCCGCTCTGTCACTGCAAGGGCACCGACTACGCTGCCTTCTTCAGTGTCCAGAGCGGCCAGAAGCCCAAGCTCTACGACGATGACAAGGCCAACGCCAATGCCCGCCTGTCTACGCAATTGCCCTACATTATGGCCGTAAGCCGCTATGCTCACTATCTGAAGTCGATGATGCGCGACAAGATCGGCAGCTTTATGTCCCGTTCGGACGCAGAACGCTTTCTCAATCGCTGGATTACTCAGTATGTAACGCCTGATGACAATGCCAGCCCGGCAATGAAAGCGAAGTGTCCTCTGCGTGAAGCAAAGATCGAAGTTCTCGATGTTCCAGGCAAGCCCGGCGCTTACAGAGCCGTAGCTTTCCTGCGTCCTCACTTCCAGTTGGACGAACTCACAGTTTCCTTGCGCCTCGTCGCTGAATTGCCGACAGCCGCAAAATAATTTTCCTGTTTGTATGACCCAAAACTTTGGGTGCAAACGCTTACATAGACAGAAGGAGCAACATTCACACAATGACAAATTGTTATCTACTCATCAAAGGCGTGGTCGGCACATCAACCGTCAAAAAAGACGCTATCGAGATTTCGAGCTTTAGCTGGGGGGCACACAACGCTGCTGCCTCAGCCAAGGCATCCGGCGAGAGCCGCGCAGGACGTCCGGATTTCTCCGAGATGTCCATCATGAAGAACGTCGATCCGACCTCGCATACGCTGCTCAAGCATTGCCTGGTTTGCGAAGCCTTCACGGAAGCGACCCTCGGATTCATGAAGCAGATCGGAACTGCCAACGAAGAATACTTCCACATCATCATGAAGGGTGTGTACATTTCTTCGCTTCAGGTTTCGAGCGGTGGAGAGAATCCTACCGAATCCGTTTCTATCGCCTACGAAGAACTGGAGTTCGGCTACAACCCCGAAAAGCCCGACAAGAAGGGTCTTGCTGGCTTCATCGCAATGAAGTACAGCATCAAGGAAAACAAGCCTCTCTAACATGGCTCTTCCTGCATCCCAACTCATTGAAGCAGGTCAGATCCGGCAAGCGCTCGAAGCGCTTGCCGGACATCTGCGTAATCACCCGACCGATGTCGCCGCGCGCACCTCGATGTTTGAAGCCCTCTGTTTTGCCGGAGAACTGGACCGCGCCGAAAAGCATCTCAACCTGCTGGCCGACACCAGCGAACAGGCTAAGTTGGGAGCTATTCTCTATTTCTCTGCCATCCACGCAGAGCGCCAGCGCCACGAAATGTACAAGACCAAGAGCTTCCCCAAGTCTTCTGCGTCCTCCAAAGTTTCAGGCAAACTCAACGGCAAACCTTTTAGCGATATCCGCGATGCCGACAACGACCTCGGCGCCCGCCTCGAAGTCTTTGGTGCCGGTGCTTACATGTGGGTACAGTTCGAACACATTGCATCCATTAATATCCAGCCGCCCACAAAGCTTCGCGACACGCTCTGGACACCCGCATTCATCAAGACCGGACCAAAGTTCAAAGGTCAGGATATGGGTGAAGTGCTGCTGCCTGCAATCTATCCCTTCTCGTTTACCTACCCTGATGAATCGGTTTGGCTAGGCCGCCAGACGCTTTGGGCCGCAGACGAAGGAGAGAGTTATCCGCTTGGTCAAAAGGTCCTTCTGGTTGACGGCGAGGAAGTTCCTTTCCTCGAAATTCGCAGTATCGAATTTGATATTCCCGAGGGCGAATCCTCCTCTCGTAACAACGATGACGACAATTCAGCTGCAATTAGCCTAAACTCCTAAAGAATGCCCTTTCGCGAAGATATCCTCACCCCTGTGCCGGGAGAAAATCCCGGCGGCGCGGACCTGCGCTATGATCCCGTCTACGACAAGATTAAGGAAGCTCGTCGGGAAGAGGAGGACCTCGACCAGGGCGACTGGAAGCGCGAACGCAAAGTAGCCGACTGGGTTCTTGTCAGCAAGCTCTGCGAAGAAGCAATCGCCACTCGTTCGAAGGACCTTCAGCTTGCCGCCTGGCTGACAGAATCTGCCATCCGCCAGCGTGGATTCACCGGATTGATCGAAGGTCTTGCTTTGATAGATGGCCTGGTCGGAGGTTTTTGGGATCAACTATATCCAGAACTCGAAGACGGAGACGCTGAATTTCGGGCCACGGCGCTGGACTGGTTATCCAATCAAGTCATCCAGCTTGCCCGCAAGCTCAGCTTGACCAAAGACGGTTACTCCTATCTCAGTTATAAAGAGTCGCGGGATGTCGGCTACGACGAGCAGGCCACCAGCGACGCGGCAAAGAACGCGCGCAAGACCAAACTGGACGAAGGCAAACTCGCACCCGAAATCTTTGACGAATCCTTTGCTCAAACTCCCAAGTTGTTCTATGTAACTTTTGAAGCTACCCTCGCCCAGGTAATCGTAACTACCAATGCACTCTCAGCGATTTGCGTTGAAAAATTCGGAGAGTACGCCCCTTCGTTTACCCGCTTCGTCCAAGCCATCGAAGAGATCAAGCAAGTCAACAAAACCCTGCTTGACAAAAAGCGTGAAATTGAGCCCGACCCAATTGAAGAAGAGAAGCCAGCCGGAGTCGATGAGGATGCAACAGGCGAGCCCGGCGCGCAGGTTGCAACCGGCCCAGGCTTCAATATCAGTGCATTCGCAGGCACAGAACCAACCAGCCGTAAAGCAATCATCGAAGGCTTGGTCCAGGCTGCTGCCCAGCTCCGGCAACTGGATCCAACCAACCCGGGCTCGTTTCTTATGCTTCGCGGACTTCGCTTTGGGGAACTGCGTGCCGCCGCCACAAAGGGCGAAATGCGCAGCCTCGAAGCTCCACCTACGGAAATTCGCCGTCAGCTTCGTGTCTATGCTCTCGACCAGAAATGGAAAGAACTTCTCGAACTGACAGAGGCCTCACTCGCTTTGCCAGCAAGTCGCGGCTGGCTCGATTTGCATCGCATGACGGCAGAGGCCTGCATCGGGCTCGGGGACGAATACAACGGCGTCGCAACCGCCATTCGCGGTGAGATTCGGACACTGCTTCGTGATGTTCCCGAAATTCGAAACGCAATCCTGATGGACGACACCCCAGCTTGCAATCCCCAGACCCTGGCTTGGCTCGACGAACTCGCGGATGACCCTGCTGCCGTGCCCGAAACAGAAGAAAGTGAAGCTTCCGCTTCTATCCCAGCCACTCCTTCCCGATCCACTGCCCTGCCTTGGCGCAAGAAATTCTCAGATCCCTTCCGGGTCGCCATAGAGGCCCTTCGCCGAGGCGACAAAGTCAAAGCTCTCGAGATCATGCGCAACGAAATTGAGACGCAGCCTTCGGCTCGTGGCAAATTCCTCAGGCAACTCCAGGTTGCCGAACTTTGTGTTCAGGCCAATGCAAAAGACATCGCACAACCTTTTCTCGAAGACATCAAGGCAAAGTTAACAGAATTTCGAATTCCTGAATGGGAAGAACGCAGCATCGTCGTTCAGGCGCTTGTGGACCTTTATCTTTACCACGAAGAGACAGTAGACAACTCTTCCGAACGGACTCGAATCTTTCAACAAATTTGCCGTATCGACCCCGTTCGTGCTCTCTCCCTGAGATCCTAGAACGAGGTGATGCGCTAAGTGGCATTTCAACTCGATGTTCTCGTAACCCTTTCGGTTCTCGACCGCCTGGTGGATACCGATCCCAAAAGCAGCGCCGAAGCTCCGTTGACCCGCGCTGAATCCGTGCGTCGTCTCCGCATCGCTGTGAGAAGAGATTTAGAATGGCTCCTCAATTCCCGGCGCATTGCGGTTCCACCCGATCCAGGCCTCATCGAATTGAACCGTTCCGTCTACGTGTACGGCCTGCCGGACATTTCCTCCATCCGCATTGCAGACAGGGCCGAACAGGCGAAGCTCCTGTCTTCCATTGAAAGGGCCGTTCAGATTTTTGAACCCAGGCTCACCGATGTTCGTATCATCCCCATCAAGGATGAGTCGAAGAAATCCATCCAGCGCATGGACTTCCGCATTGAAGGAATGCTGCTGATGGATCCAGCGCCCGTGCACATCTCATTTGATACAACCCTCGATGCCGTAAACCAGAACTACCGCATCAAGTCCGACGGGATCGATTAATCCGATATGCGCGACGACCTTCTCCTTTATTACGAACGAGAGCTCACTTACATCCGGCAGATGGCTGCCAACTTCGCCGAACGCTATCCGAAGATCGCCTCACGACTGGTTCTTGAGCCGGACAAGTGCGAAGACCCGCATGTAGAACGCCTTCTCGAAGGCTTTGCTTACCTTGCCGCTCGCGTACACCTCAAGATTGATGATGAGTTCCCTGAACTCACCGAGGCGATTCTTGGCATCGTCTATCCGCACTTCATACAACCTCTCCCTTCCATGTCGGTTGTTGAATTTGAGCTTGATCCAGAGAAGGGCAAGCTCGACAAAGGCTTGCTTGTTCCCGCCGGATCCATTCTTTACTCCAGGCCTGTCCAGGGTGTTCCTTGCAAGTTTCGCACCTGTTACGATCTCAATCTTTATCCAGTTACAGCGACATCGGCCGAGTTCGCCACACCAGATCGTTTGCGTCCAGCACTAAAAGCTCCCGATGCCCAATACGCAATTCCCGTCCGCTTCACCGCTCCTGCAGACGTGGATTTGTCCAAGCTCAGTCTTGATAAACTCCAGCTCTATCTCAATGGCGAATCTGCGGTAATCCATTCTCTCTATGAAGTGCTATGCAGCCGAGTAACGCGAATCCTTATCCGTAATCCCAAGCAGCCAAGACAGGCTCCCATTGAGATCCCCGTTACTTCAATCCGGCCCATGGGCTTCGAGAAAGAAGAAGGAGTTCTCGACTATCCCGGTCGCTCTTTTCTCGC
This sequence comes from Acidobacteriota bacterium, assembly GCA_025354885.1. Lineage (GTDB taxonomy): Bacteria > Acidobacteriota > Terriglobia > Bryobacterales > Bryobacteraceae > Bryobacter. The sequence goes on from JANXLY010000403.1 coordinate 31,979, forward strand.
CTATCGGCTATTACAGGAGTTTTTCGCTTTTCCGGAAAAGTTTTTCTTCCTCGAACTCAGCGGCCTCGAATCTGTATTGGCCCAGGGATTCACCAATGAGTTTGAAGTCATCTTCCTCATCTCGCGCATTGATTCTGAAGATGTTCGCCTCAGGCTGGAAAACGGTGTCAGTGCCGCAAGCTTTCGCACTACCGCAACACCGATCATCAATCTCTTCCCCCAGACCTGCGAGCCGATTCTTCTCGACCAGAAGCGAGCCGAATACGCAATTGTTCCCGATGTTCGCCGCATGAACGCACTGGAGATTCACTCGATCGCTGAAGTGAATTCCATCGATCTGGATCACCAGACGATCATCAATTACGAACCTTTCTATTCCATCCGCCACGCTCAGCTTTCTCAAAAGCAGCAGACTTTCTACATCGCCTCGCGTCGTCCGTCTCCGAGAGCCAATGACGAGGGTACCGACATGTACCTGTCTCTGGTCGACCTGTCCTTCCGCCCCATCCACCCGAAGCAGGATTCGATTACGGTCAAAACATTTTGTACCAATCGTGATGTTCCTTCACGCCTCCCTTTTGGCAATGAAGCAGGAGATTTCGAACTCGAAATGAGTGCCCCGCTTAAGCGGATCGTAGCCCTGATCAAGCCAACATCCACTTTGCGCCCCGCGATTGGAAAAAATATTTACTGGCGGCTCGTGTCGCATCTTTCACTCAATTACCTCTCGCTGGTTGAAGAAGGCAAAGAGGCGCTCCAACAGATTCTCAGCCTCTACAACATCACAAATTCCCCATACAGCGAGCGAGTCATTTCCGGCATCACGTCGCTCAAATCCAAACGGAAATTTGCCCGCCTCGTTTCCGACGACGGCATTGCCTTCGCTCGCGGATTTGAAGTGGAAATGGAATTCGACGAAGAGCAATTTGTGGGCGGTGGCGTTTATCTTTTTGCCTCAGTTCTCGAACGTTTTCTTGCCAACTATGCATCGCTCAACAGCTTCACGCAACTCACCGCAAAAACAGTTCAGAGAAAGGAGCCTCTGCGTCAATGGCCGCCTCGCGCTGGACAAAAGATTCTGGTTTAGATCCAAGCTCAGCAACCCCCGCAGAGTATCCGCTGGCACTTCGCCGCCACTGGCTCGATGATCTGTTTGGGGATCGCCCCGGCAGTGTCCAGTTCTTCCAGGCAGTGCGCCTGCTTTCGCGCCTTGGCAATGGCCTCCAGCCTCCCGGCTTATTCCCTAGAAGCCCAGCCGACGAAGTCGTACGCTTCGCAGTCAACCCTGCTTATTGGTTTCCTCCCGCTCAGATTCATAGTCTGGAATGGCCCAAGTACAACGAAGAAAAATTCGCCTGGCAGCCGCCAACACTCCGCGTGAATTTTATAGGCCTCGTCGGCCCCGCCGGCGTCATGCCGCTCAACTATTCGGATTTTGTGCTGGATCGAATTCGCGATAAAGACAACACGACTATTGAGTTCCTCGACCTCTTTCACCATCGCCTCATTTCGCTTTTCTACCAGGCCTGGGAAAAGTACCGCTTCTGGGTTACTTATGAGCGCGACCAGCAGGACCGCATGTCCGGTTATCTGCTTGACCTGATCGGGCTCGGCACTCCCGGCCTCACCAATCGACAGGCAGTCAACGACACTTCGCTCATCTTTTATACTGGCCTGCTCGCCTTACAGCCTCGCTCGGCTCTTGCACTCGAACAATTTCTCGGCGACTATTTTGATGTTCCAATTTCTGTGGAAGAGTTTGGCGGGTCCTGGTATCCACTCTCCGACCAGGACATTTGCAAGTTCTCCGACCCGGCAACAGAGGCCGAACAACTCGGCTTTGGGGTGGTGGTCGGCGATGCAGTCTGGGATCGCGCATCGCGTGCCAAGATCTGCGTTGGCCCTCTCAAGCTGCCACAGTATCTCGACTTTCTTCCCGGTGGCAACGCACACAAACCACTCGAGGCTGTTACTCACTTCTTCACAAACGGAGAGTTAATCTTTGAAGTCCAATTAATTCTCGACCGAGCCAGTGTGCCCCAATGCCAACTTGGGATAGACTCGGATTCTCCACCCAAGTTGGGGTGGCTGACCTGGATGAACATGGCCCGACCGCGGACGGAAGATCCCGGAGATACCGTTTTTCTTTTGAACTAGCCAATCAGGCTGGAAATACCGGAGGATTTGATGAGCGTCAATATAAAATCACTGATCGGAAAATTGAACGACACCACGCGCAACACCATGCAGGCCGCAGCGGGCTTCTGCTTGCAGCGCACTCATTATGATGTCGAGATCGAACACTTCCTGATGAAGCTATTGGAACATTCAGGTGGAGACCTGGCTGCCATCATCAAGGCTTTTGACGTCGACAAGGCCAAGCTCTCAGCACAGTTGACAGCTTCGCTCGACAAACTGAAGAGCGGCAATGCACGCACCCCAGCTCTTGCTCCGACACTGGTCACGATGCTGAGCGAGGCATGGTCTGCAGCTTCTCTCGACTACGATTCCGGCAACGTTCGCACCGGCTACTGCATCATCGCCCTCACACAGAATGAAGAACTCGTTCGACTGATGAGTGATGTTGCCAAAGAGTTCAAGAAAATCGATCCGAAGAGTCTCAAAGACAACTTCGAGGCCATCTGTGGCTCCTCTTACGAGAGCTCTGAAATGAAGGATCTTGGTGAGGGTGGCCCCTCGGATGCGGCCACTGCTGCGGGTGCCCCCGGTCCGGACGGTGCCCCCCGTGTCAATCCAAATTCGAAGACGCCCAATCTCGACTCCTACACCATCAACCTCACCGAAAACGCCAAAAACGGCAAGATCGACAGCGTTCTCGCTCGAGACTTTGAAATTCGTCAGGTGGTCGACATTCTTACTCGTCGCCGCCAGAATAATCCCATTCTCGTCGGCGAAGCAGGCGTAGGGAAAACGGCCATCGTTGAAGGCCTGGCACTTCGCATCGTCTCCGGCGACGTTCCTCCTCCACTCAAGAACGTAACGCTTCGCACCCTCGACCTCGCCTTGCTACAGGCCGGTGCCAGCGTTAAGGGAGAATTCGAAAATCGTCTCAAGGGATTGATCGATGAGGTGAAGAAGTCACCCACCCCAATCATCCTCTTCATCGACGAAGCACACACCATGATCGGTGCCGGTGGTCAGGCTGGCCAGGGAGATGCAGCCAACCTGCTCAAGCCAGCCCTCGCCCGAGGTGAACTTCGAACTCTCGCCGCAACCACCTGGGCCGAATACAAGAAGTATTTCGAGAAAGATCCGGCCTTGGCCCGACGCTTCCAACTCGTCAAAGTGGATGAGCCCTCAGAGTACAATTGCCAGCTCATGCTGCGCGGCATCCTTCCCGTTCTCGAAAAACATCATAACGTCCTGATCCTCGATGAAGGTCTTTCTGCCGCCGTCAAACTATCGCACCGCTACCTGCCCGATCGCCAATTGCCTGACAAAGCAGTGAGCGTGCTGGACACCGCCTGCGCCCGGCTCGCCCTTGGACAGAATTCAATTCCGACTGCTGTAGAAGCCGCCCAGCGCGAGATCGACGACTACGAGGTGCAGACCCGCGTGCTCAATCGCGAACTTGAGATCGGTGCCGACCACAAGGAACGCCTCGGCGAACTTGCCGAACTCAAGCTCGCCGCTGAAGCCAAACTCAAACTGCTCAAAGAGCGCTGGGAGAAAGAAGGCGGCCTGGTCACCGAGATCCGCGAAATCCGTGATCAGATCATGGCAAACGCCGAAGGCATCGACAAGGATGATCTTCGAAACAAGATCGGAGCCAAGACCAAAGAACTCACAGAATTGCAGGGTGAAAGCCCTCTGATGCGTGTCTCCGTTGACGCGCAAGTAGTGGGCGAAGTGATTTCAGCATGGACAGGCATTCCCATTGGCAAGATGCTGAAGGACGAAATCCAGACCGTTCTCGAACTCGAAAAACATCTTTGTGCGCGAGTCATAGGTCAGGATCATGCCATGCACGCGATCTCTGAACGCATCCGGACTTCGAAGGCCGGCATGGACGACCCGGTTAAGCCCGTTGGCGTATTCATGCTTGTCGGTCCTTCGGGTGTCGGCAAAACAGAAACAGCCCTCGCCATCGCGGACATGCTCTATGGCGGTGAAGACAACATGATCGCCATCAACATGAGCGAGTTTCAGGAAGCCCATACGGTCTCTACACTCAAGGGTTCGCCTCCCGGCTACGTTGGCTATGGCGAAGGCGGCGTTCTGACAGAAGCCGTACGTCGTCGTCCCTATTCGGTGGTCCTGCTCGATGAAGTAGAAAAGGCTCACCCCGATGTCCTCGAACTCTTCTTTCAGGTGTTTGACAAGGTCCGCATGGAAGACGGCGAAGGCCGCGAGATCATCTTCCGCAACAGCGTAATCATCCTCACTTCTAACGCTGCAACCGATACGCTGATGAAGCTGGTCGCCGATCCGGAAACCATGCCTTCCCCCGAGGGAATCATCACCGCCATGAAGCCGGAACTCGACAAAGTCTTCAAGCCAGCCTTCCTTGGCCGCATGGTAATCATCCCCTATTACCCTGTGCGAGATGAGGTTCTCAAGACCATCGTCAAGCTCAAGGTGGCAAAGATCCAGAAGCGTCTCAAAGCGACTCATAAGATTGAATTGATCGCCGGGCAGGACGTCATCGACGCCGTGGCCTCGCGTTGTACCGAAGTAGAATCTGGCGCTCGCAACGTAGACAACATTCTCACCAACACGGTACTGCCTGACATCAGTCGGCGCCTGCTTGGCATGATGGCCGAAGGTGTTCGTCCGGAAAAGATCACGATCACGGTCGGCCCGGACGGCAACTTCCTTTACGTTTAGAGCTACACGCGAAAAGGTGAAAAGGCCCACTCCAATGCGAGTGGGCCTTTTCACCTTCGCTTTAGGGAAAACTAGGGCTTTACGCCTGCCTTCTCAAAATCTCCAGCCTTGAAGATACTCAGCTTCGATGGGTCCATGTACTTTTTGAACACTTCGTTCACCTGCTCCATGGTCAGCGAATCCACCTTGCTTTCGAGCTCTCTCGCAAACGCCATGGTACGGCCATACGGAGCACCATTCACAAGCGTTCCGGTCAACATCTGGTCTTCCGTCCGCATCACCTGGCGCGACTGCAACCAGCCCTTCTTCGCTGAATCTACTTCCTCTTTCGTAAAGCCTTCCTTGAATGCCTTGTCGAGCTCTTCAATAAAGGCCTTTTCCACTTTGCCGATATTCGCCGGATTCAAAATCGCATTGCCCATGAACATGGAGTTGTCCTGCTTGGGCGACGCCATAAAGTTAGAGCCCACGCCATAGCTGAGACCTTCCTTCTGACGAATCCTGTTCGCCAGACGAGAATTCAAAAAGCCGCCACCCAGCATGTAATTGCCAAGCAGCAATGCCGGATAATCCGGGTTTTCATCTGTGATCTGCATCGGAAAACTCGCAAAGAATACAGCGTTCGCCTTGTCCGGAGTCTGGAAGGATTGATTCACCGGGTTGATCGGCCGATACGGATTCGGAATTCGAGTGAAGGGTGCTGCAGATTTCCATGAGCCCAACAGAGATTCGAGCATTGGCGCAATTACTGCTTCGTCAAAGTCACCTACAATCGCGATTTGCCCGGCATTGCCGCCATAGAACTGTTTGTGAAACGCCTTCAACTCTTCGAGTTTCACGGCTTTCACATTCTCCAATTGTTCAACTGGCGTGGATCGGTAGCGAACATCTCCCTTTGGATAAGGCGACATATGCCGCTGCATTGCGATGGAGGCCACAACCTGCGGTTCTTTCTGCCCATTCTCGATCCCCGTAAGGAACTGCTTCACAACTTCCTGGAATTCGCTCTCAGGAAAAATCGACTCCTTCAACATCTCTGTTACAAGTTTTAACGTTTCCGGCAAATTGGACCTGGAAGTCTCGACACTCACTGACACCTGTGAGGCTCCGCCAAACACTCGTACATTCGCCTTCAGCCGATCTAACTCGTCCTTGATTTCCTTCTTGCTGTGTTTCGCCGTTCCCCGATCCATCATGCTCGCTGTTAAACTTCCGGTCTCGCTCTTTCCAAACAGCGATTTTTCATCGCCCAGTCGAAGCACGATCTGCGCGTTCACTTTTTCACCACGAGTCTTTTTCGACAACAGCATGGTTTGCATCCCCGAGCTCAACTTCGAACGATTCGTTCTCTTGTCAATATTTGCCCCGGAAGAGTCGAAGGCTTCCCCACTCGCTATTGCCACTCCGCCCTTATAGTCCTTCACCAGCGAACTCACGCTTGGAGCCTTTGGCACCTCAGTTCGTTCCGGTTTGTCATCAGGAATGAACATCCCCAGCGTGCGGTTAGATGGCTTCAGATATTGCACTGCAACTCGCTGTACTTCTTCGGGAGTCGCATTGAGGGTAGCGTCCCTCGTAACAAAAAACATCCGCCAGTCTCCTAGCGAAATGTATTCACTCAGCGTCAAACCGATTCGCTCCGAATTAGTAAAAGCAATTTCAAAATTCTTCCGCAGCGACTGCTTGGCCATTTCCACTTCAGCCTTGGTCACAGGCTCTTTTGCAAATCCTTCCACAACATCGAGCAGCAGCTTCCTGCCCTCTTCCAGATTGTCGCTCTTCGCTAACACGAGGCCGTGCAGCATCGCTCCGGGCTCTGACAATTCAAAGGTCTGTGTAAAAGTCTGTGTTGCTTTCTTGGTCTCAACCAGGCGCTTGTAAAGACGACCGTTGGACGCTTCACTCAAAACGGCATCCAGCACGTTGAGTGGTCCGAGGTCGGGATGCCTTCCTGCCGGAATGTGGTAGCCGGCCATCAGCATTTGAATTCCACCAACTCTTCTCACCGTCACCTGACGCTCGCCATCCTGCGTTGGCTCTTCCGTGTAGGTTGCCTGAATCACGCGCTCCGGCTTCGCCAATCCACCAAAAAGTTCAGCTACCAGAGCCAGGGTCTTCCCTTCCTCAAACTTCCCAGCTATCGTGAGAACCGCATTATCCGGCTGATAGAAGCGTCTATAAAAAGCTTGCAGGCGCTCGATATTCACACCCTCGATATCGCTGCGTGAGCCGATGACCGTCTTCCCGTAATTGTGCCATTCGAACATGGACGACATGGTTCGCTGTATCGTAATTCGGAAAGGGTTGTTCTCCCCGCTTTCAAACTCGTTCCTCACCACTGTCATTTCGCTGTCCAGATCCTTCTTCGCGATGAACGAATTCACCATCCGATCCGCTTCGAGATCCAGCGCCCAGCGCAAATTTTCATCTGAGACAGTGCAAGTCTCAAAGTAATTCGTCCTGTCCCAAGATGTCGTTCCGTTGGGGAAGCATCCGTGATCATTCAATTCTTTCGTGATATTGGTATGCTTCGGAGTCCCCTTGAACACCATGTGTTCGAGCAGGTGCGCCATACCGGTTTCGCCATAGTTTTCATGTCGCGATCCGACCAGGTAAGTCATATTCACTGTGAACTTGCTCTTGGATGGATCGGGGATCAGCAATACACGAAGCCCATTCTTGGCCATCCGGTACTCCGTGATGCCTTCAACTGTAGTTAAGCGCTCCAACCCGCTCAGGGAAGGCGTTTGGGCCACGAGGCCGCTGATGCAAAACACAAAACAAATTGCTAGCTTGCAGGCCGAATATCTTTGAGACATAAGTCGATCATAACGCTTATTCAGTCCATACTTTAGAAGTAAAGCTTCGCTCCCACTTCGGCCCGTCGTGCATTGTCAACTACGCTGCCGGCACTTCCAAAATTTGCCTGCCCCACCGTAATCACACTCGGACCGCCGAACGTTACCTGATTCAGAACGTTGAAGGCCCGCAATTGCAGGGACAAGCGAATCCGCTCTGTAACGAACACAGACTTCTGCAAATTCACATCCGTGCTGCGCAGCCACCCTTCGCGAATGTTAGGCAGGAATCGTGGCCCATTCGGGATCGTGAACTCTGGAGTGGTTGAGAACGCTGCCCGATTAAACCAGGGCTTAGTACAGCCACATGCGTTAGACCAGTCTCGGCTATTCGCGATCGATTGCGACAGCGGATATGCGGCCTGCACGCCACCAACTATGGATGCGCGCGATGGGTTCGCACCAGCAATTCGAGATAGATCCGGCCCTCCCACATTGATAGGCAATCCAGACTGCATCGTTGTATTCGCAAAGAATTGCCAGTTGCCGATCATGCGATTCGCTAACTTGTTCTTGTTGAAATATTTCTTCCCTCTTCCAAAAGGAAGTTGGCTTGAAAACGTGATCACAGCCCGCTGCGGCACATCAAAAGACCCAACCGAGCGCTCAAGCCGGACATTGTAGGTATCACGAATACCGGCCGGATCAAGAAACGCAATCCCGTTTCCTCCGCCGCCTGTTTCAAGTACTTTCGAGATCGTGTAATGCGCCGTAACCGAAAAACCACCTGTAAACTTCCGGTCATAACGAAGCGTTACCGCATGATAAATGCTATCCCCGACCGGCGGTCGAAAATAGATCAGGCTGCCGCCATAGGCATTCGCCGTCGTTGGCGAAGCAAACTGCGGATATGGTTTCAACAACTGCATGCGCGGAATCCTTTGCAATGCAAGCAGTCCAGGCAACCCTTTGCCAAAAAATGGATTAGGAACCTGTTCGTTCAAATAGCTTCCGCCATTGGCCAGATTCTTCGGATCGATCTGGTTCAGCTCCAGGCTGTTGGTCGGCAGGCGCACGCCGCGACTGCCAAAATAAGTCGCATCGATTGCACTCGTGCGTCCGATCTGCTGACCCACAGAGACATTCCATTGCTGCACATAACTATTGGGTTGATCACGCAAAACAAGATTGGCATTGTTGCCAATCCGGAAACTCCCGTCATCGATCCGGTTTGTCGTACTCGGTCGAACAATCCCGCCGGGGAATGGATTACTCAGTGTCGTCTTCGGCGAGTAATCGGCATTGAACACATCCGCGTTCACGTTGTAGTTAAACGGCGTCGTAACAATCGCCGTCTCCAATCCAATTGGCAGATAAAAAATCCCGTAGCCGCCGCGAATGGCCGTCTTGTTCGTCACCCTGTAGGCAAACCCAAGCCTGGGTCCAAAATTGCGCCAGTTCGTCTTGCGAATGCTTCGAGGATTCTTGCCTCCGACAAAAGCCAATGCCCCTCGATAACCGGTAACTGTATCTGCATTGGGGTCAAAATAGGTCAACCGGTCGTGAGCTTCCCCCGTGCCGGTTTCGGTCTCCCAACGTATGCCCAAATTCAAGGTCAACCGCGACGACACCTTCCAGTCATCCTGAAAGTAGCTCCCCATGTAGTGCTGAAATGCACTCAGCGGCTCCACTTTTTCATACGTAAAGGATCCGAAGCCAAGCAGGAAACTTGCCAGCCCCAAGCCCTGTTCCGGCCTCGCAGTGCCAATCTGATCGTTTGATGTATAAAACTGATTGAAGGTATATCCGCCCGTCGGATTCGATACCTGAAATGGATAGAAGCGATAAAGCCGATACTCGCCACCCATCTTCAGCGTGTGCTTTCCGCGTGCATAAACCAGGTTGTCCTGAATTCCCTGTGTGTCGCGCGGTTGATTGTTAAATGCCGTCCCGCCCAAATCCGGAATGCCACTACCCACCGAGACATTCGGGTAAATCAGCACATTCGCAGAATCGCGAATGTAGCTGGGCAGCCCAAGCGTAGTTGGATCAAATCCCAGCGTGTTTGAAACCAGATTCGCCCGGTAACGAACATACATGTAGCGAAACACGTGGAACAGATGCGGTGTGATCTGGTAGGTGTCATCCAATCCGGTATTGTAAAAACTGTCTTTCGTATTATTCGAATTCGTAAAACGCACCTTCACGCTCGGCTGAGTGTCGAGCGATTTCTGTTGTGAAAAGCGTCCAAAACTTCGGTGGCGATCATTGAAAAGATGATCCACTCGCGTTGTAAAAAGATCACGAGAATATCCCCTGTTCCCCGCAAACAGATAGTTCTGCCGGCCTGTGACCAAACTCCCTGCCCGGTTCGCGGCCGGGTATTCACCCAACATCTTCACGGCCACAGCATTAAAACGCCCCTGCGGAATCAAGTTACCAGGAAACAGGTCTCTGGATCTTACCCCATTCACGAGCCGACTCGTGCTCGGGTCGTAAATACTAATCAGCTGTGCTCCGTTCGCTCCAAGAAAACGAGTTTCCGAGAAATCCCCTCCTCGTTCCAAAGCAGTCGGAACACTCGTAATGCTCCTCACTGGATCTTTCTCCCTCCGCCCTTCAAACGCGGTGAAAAAGAAAGTCTTGTCCTTTCCCCGATATAGTCCAGGAATCCAGATTGGTCCTCCCACTGTGAATCCATACTGGTGCCTTCGCAACACGGGACGCACCGTTCCAAAACGATTGTTCACAAAGCTGTTTGCGTTCAGAAAATCGTTCTGGTGATAGTAGTTCGCCGTACCGTGATATTTATTTCCGCCTGATTTGGTAACGATATTTACAGCACCCCCACCGGTCCGGCCGAACTCCGCCGAAAAGCTATTCGTCTCCACACGAAACTCCTGCACTGCATCCGGAGGCGGACTAAAGGCCACTCCATTGAAATCTCCAATCGTATTCACTGCCCCATCCAGCAGTACTTCGTTCGTCGAAGTCCGGCCACCACCCACCGAGAAATTGGAATTAAAAACTCCCCGCCCGCCACGCGAATCCCCCACTTGTCCTTTGGCAATCACACCCGGCGCAAGCCGCACTACAGCCATCACATCCCGCTGTACCAGAGGCAATTCATCGATAGTTTGCGCACCAATCGTTGTACCCACATTTCCACCCTCGGTTTGCAGCACGGGAGCTTCTTCGGTCACAACAACCTCCGTTGACACTCCCGCCAGCGCCAGCGAGAAATCCAGCCCTGCCGACTGATTGATTTCCAGCTTCACCTTCTTTTGCAACTGCTTTTGGAATCCAGGCGCACTCACCGAGACCTCGTAGATCCCTGGAGGAAGAATCGGAATTACATACACGCCAGTCTTATCCGTTGATACACCCTTCGAGGCGTTCGTCTCAGATTGAATTGCCGTTACCATCGCCCCTGCAATCGGCGATCCGCTTGGGTCCATCACCCTGCCTGTCAAGCGCGCCGTAAAGGTCTGGCTCATAGCAAACAGACTCCAGAACAAGAGCAAAACGGCAAAACGGATACACGAAGGAGCCATGCTTTCCAGCCTAACCGGAAATGCACTTCCAGCGGCAATCCCTCCCCTTCCGTTTTCTCGCGACCCATTTCCCCACCGTTTGACGCTATATCTGTAGACTAAGAATCGCAGCTATGCCACTGAAGCAAGAAAATCGCCCATACGAAGTTCTCGTCCCACATCTGGGCAAGGACAAATTCGTCTTCATGAATATTGAAGGAAGCGAGTACGTCTCAAATACCTACAGCTTTCGCATCGTCATGGCGACGAACGACAGAGGGATCGATGATGAAGACTTGCTGCGCAAGCCCATCGTCGTTACTATGCGTCGTCAATCCATGCCTCCACGCATAGTCCACGGCATCATCAGCAAGACCAAACTCCTCGGCGAAGAGAACCAGGAAGAGCCAGTCTACTATTGGGAAGTCAGCTTCGTTCCCTGGCTCTGGTTCCTCAATCTCGAAAACGATTGTCGCCATTTCCAGAACATGACCGCAGTTGAGATCATCAAGAAAGTCTTCACCGAGCATGGCTTTACCGACTTTACTTTCAAAGTCCGGGCCACGCTTCCCAAACGGGAGTTCACAGTCCAATACCGTGAAACCAGCTTCAACTTCATCTCGCGCCTGCTTGAGGAAGAAGGCATCTTCTACTGGTTTGAGCACACTTTGCAAAAGCACCAGTTGATTCTCGCAGACACAAATTCCACCACTGAGAATTGCCCTCATGACCACACTTTTCCTTACGGCAAGGGTACTTTGGGTGGTGCTGATGGCGGCGTAATCGACCATCTGGAGCAGGACGTCTCGGTCCACACCGGCAAGATGACTTACCAGGATTTCAATTTTGAAATGAGTAGTGTGAGCCTTCTGTCCACGACCAAAGGTAAACAGTTCAATGAAGTGTACGATTACCCTGGACACTTCAAGACCAAGGCCGACGGCGAACGTTACGCCAAGATGCGCCTCGAGGAGCAGGAAGCGCGCCTGCGAACCATTCAGGCTCACACCATCACAACGCTCCTCATTCCGGGCTATCGTTTCGATGTTACAGATCACTTTGACTCAAAAGCCAACTCCTCTTACATCGTCCTCAGCCTGAGTTTCTCCTGTCGTCAAAATGTACAGGGTGGAGAGGCTGGTGACGAAGGCACCACATCGAGCTTCAATTTCTCTGCCATCCCCTTCAAGGTTCCTTATCGTCCTACTCGCCGCCACCCCAAGCCCATGATTCACGGCATCCAGACGGCCATCGTTTGTGGCCCATCCGGCAACGAGATCTATTGCGACAAATTCGGCCGCGTCAAAGTTCAGTTCCATTGGGATCGCATCTGCAAACGTGATGATGCATCTTCTCACTGGATTCGAGTTTCCAGTGCCTGGGCGGGCGCGCAGTGGGGACAAATCTCTATTCCCCGCATCGGCCAGGAAGTCATCGTTAGCTTTCTTGAAGGCGACCCTGATCGGCCCATCATCACCGGTCGTGTTTACAACGATCAGCAGATGCCGCCCTACTCTTTGCCAGATAACCAGACCCAGTCCGGCATCAAATCAAGATCGAGCACTAAAGGCGGCTCATCCGATTTCAATGAGTTCCGCTTTGAAGACAAGAAGGGCAAGGAACAGGTCTATCTGCATGCTCAGAAAGACTACGACGAATACATCGAAGAGAAACATACCATCACCGTTGAAAAGGGCGATCAGATCATTGAAGTCCAACAGGCGAATCGAAAAATAACAGTCAAGCAGGGTAACAACTCCCTAGAATGCACAGCTGGCAAAATTAGCGAGAAAGCCGCTCAGGAAATCAAGATGGAGTGCGGTGCCTCCAGCATCACTATGACCCCAGCCAACATCGAACTGAAAATTGGTGGCAGCACCATCACCATGACAGCCGGAAACATCAAAATGCAGGCTCCCATCATCTTGCAAAACTAGGAACAGACTTGACAGCCAAGAATACGGTCGAACTCACCAGGCAGGCCCAGCTCAAACCACCGGCCACGGATTTCATTGCCCAAGCACAGGACGCCAGAAACTATGCAGACCTGCTCATCGGCAATCATCTCTGGATGGATGCCATCGCTTACATGAGCCACGCCATTACGCCGAGAGAAAGCATCTGGTGGGCCTGGTTCTGCGCCCGCAGAGCGCTGGCCGCAAAAGCCAAGCCAGAAGACATCAAGGCTCTCGCAATCGCAGAAGCCTGGATCGCTCAACCGAATGAGGACAATCGCCTCACTGCACGCAAGGAACTGGATCGAATCCCACCGGCATCTCCGGCACATTCCGTGCTCCAGGCCATCGCCCTCACAGGTGAATTCGAAAATGAAATGACGGGCGAAAAATCGCCCGCTGTTCCTTTTCTCTCCAATAAGTTCGTAAGCGCTGCCGTGCTCAATTCAGTCTATGAACTAGACCCCGAAAATCCCGAAGCGGTTGCTCTTGAATTCCTGCGTCAATCTCTTGACGTCGCCCAGCGCATCAAAGTTTGGGCCAACTACAGCTAGCCCTCGCAGATCTTCAACATCGCATCCAGCGTCTTCACTGGATCTGCTCCGCCCGGCCGCGGGCTGTACTCATGGCTGATCCAGCCCTGATACCCGAGGTCTGCAATCTTCTTCGCAATCGGAAAGTAATTCAGCTCGTTCGTCTGTAAGTCAAACTCGTAACGGCCAGGAATTCCTGCTGTATGAAAGTGGCCAATATACTGAATGTTCTGTTCGATCGTGCGGATGATGTCGCCTTCCATGATCTGCATATGGTAGATGTCGAAGAGTAATTTGAAGCGCGGCGATCCAATGCGCTTGCACATCTCTACGCCATAGCTCGTGTGGTCGCAGACGTAATCCGGATGGTTGATCTTGCTATTCAGCAATTCAAAACAAAGCGTCACTCCAGCATCTTCAGCGCGTTTGATGATGCGTCGCACAAATTTCTCGTTGTTGTCGAGACACCGTTCAATGCTCTGCCCCCACTTGTTCCCCGACAACAGGATGACGTTCGGTGCCTTCGCTGCTGCTGCAACCTGAATCACCTCGATCGCCTGCTTCTCCAGATCATCGTGGCGCGACAGATCGGTCGAGTTGTGCATCAGGGTTCCAATACCAGGCACCATCGTTGGTAGCAGTCCATACTTCTTCAGGATCGGCATATCCTTCAGCGGAACAAGATCATGGCCCGTTACTCCAAGCTCGTCGGCAACCTTGCAGCGCTGCTCAAGATCCACACCTCGCCCCAACACGCCACTGCATATTCCCTGCTTCAATCGTCCCGCTCTCGGCTTTACTGTGCTCTGTGCACTTGCTACGCTGGCGGCAACTGCCGCAACGCCGCCGTTCATTAAGTCTCTTCTGGTCATGGTTGCCCAATATACTATCAACTAATGGGCTTCGCTCTCTGGCATAGTCTTGTCTCATACAAGATGAGCCTGAAGGAAAGAGCGATTCTCACACAAGATGAGCCTGAAGGCAGAGAGGTGGCAGAAGCTGGGGATTGATCATCAGCATGCAAGGTGGCGAG
>JANXLY010000430.1 GCA_025354885.1 Acidobacteriota bacterium
AAGACTTACTCCAGAATCCCGCCAGCTATTACCTGAACATGCACACCACAGTGAATCCTGGGGGAGTTGTGCGGGCTCAAATGACTCGTGCTGAGCGCAGAGTTTATGCCGCCATGTTAGTTCCCGGAAATGAAGTACCTGTCGTAAACTCGCAGGCAAGCGGCGTCGGTTTTTCGACGATCCTTAGTTCTTTTGATGCGAAGGGCGATTTGATCAGTAGCGAAGTCACCTTTGACTTGAACTATGCAGGCTTTACTCCTGGACTAGTCTTTACTGGCATGCATTTTCATACGGGGTTCACCGGTACCAACGGCCCTGTCACGATCAATACCGGACTCGCCACTGCGCAGAATATTGCGGCATCAGCTACCGGCGCAGGCAATCTGAAGTATGTCGTCGACGTCAATGTGGCAACACCAGCCCAGGTCAACACCATTCTTGGAATCTGGAAAGATCCAGGCTCTGCCTACTGGAATCTGCACACGACTACAAATCCTGGCGGCGAGATCCGTTCGCAATTGCGCGGCACAGAAGCCATCTCGTTTACAACGCAAATGTCCACGGCAAACGAAGTGCCGGCCATCGCGGGCCTCGACGCCTCGGCGGGTGGTTCCTACAGCATGCATCTCTTGCGCAGGCCCGATGGCAGCGCTATGGCAGCCTATGCGGTTTTTGATGTGAACCATCGATTCCCAGGCGAAACAACCTTTACAGGACTTCACATCCACAATGGTGCCGCAGGTGCAAACGGACCTGTAACTCTCGATAGCGGCATCCGAGCAGGTGCCACAGTGCTCAGTGCCACAGGTGGCGGAAACATTTACCGCACCGCCATCATGAGTTCGGAAGCTCAAGTCACAGCCCTGAATCAGGTGCTTGTCAATCCTGACAACAACTACATCAATCTACACACCACAGTGAATCCGGGCGGTGCAGTACGCTCGCAGATCGCCCGTTTGATCACAGCAGGGCCTAGTGTCGAAACCGTCATCAGTGCGATTTCCGACGTGAACATGCGCACCGTAGCACCCGGCGGCTTGATGACTATTTTCGGCGCAAACCTCTCTGAACTGGGTGGCAACCTCGACGGCTGGCAAGCTGGTCGCGTACCGCCATCGCTTAACGGAACCAGCGTGGATGTCAATGGCAAAGCCGCTCCGATTCTTCAGGTCGATCCGCGCTTCGTCTTGGCCCAAGTCCCGGTTGATGTAGCAATCGGCGATAACAATCTCGTTGTCACCACTCCCAATGGTTCCAGCGCAAACTACCGCATCACGGTAGCCAGAGCGGCTCCCGCTGTTTTCTTCGATCAGACGAATAGCGACGGTAATCGCGCGGTCGCATATGATTCCGCGACCGGAGCACAAATCACCAGGGAGAATCCAGCGAGCGCGGGAATGACGGTTGGAATCTTCGAAACCGGATTTGGCCTCAGTACTCCTGCTCAGCAAACTGGACAGGTTGTACTGACACAGACGGAAAGGTTTAGCAATGTCACAGTTACTCTGGGTGGTCGCCCAGCCCCCGAATTACTGACCGTATTGATTCCCGGTTACGTGGGTTTCAGCGGGACAGTATTTGGCATTCCTCCTGGATTGAGTGGCCCTCAAGCATTAGAAATTGAATACGCGGGCGTAAAATCCAACCGAACGATTCTCTACTTGCGCTAACACTAGGGAATGCAATTTCTCGGCAAACTGTACCTGCGCTTTCTGGGCGCAGTACAGTTTCTGACAGTCATCCCTGTTTCAAGATCAACGGTGCCGGTTCACGAATCGGCACCGTTTTTTCCTTTTGTAGGCGCACTCATCGGGTTGCTTTCCGCAATCCCGATGGCGTGGCTGCCCTTGCCTTCAGGTATCGAAGCAGGGCTCACTCTTGCG
This sequence comes from Acidobacteriota bacterium, assembly GCA_025354885.1. GTDB lineage: Bacteria > Acidobacteriota > Terriglobia > Bryobacterales > Bryobacteraceae > Bryobacter. Next base: position 1,884 of record JANXLY010000430.1, read on the forward strand.
ATCCAGCTTCTCCTCACCGGTATGTTGCATGAGGATGGTCTCGCCGACATTGCCGATGGAGTTCGGGCAGGGCGGACGCGCGAGAAGATGTTCGAAATCATCAAAGACAGCCGCGTAGGCAGCTACGGGGCATCGGCCCTTTGCGTCGCGTTGATTTTACGCTGGCAGGGTCTTTCTCTCATCGCCGAGCATCAGCATAGCCCCTGGATGATCATGACGCTGGTAGCTGCAAGCGAGGGCATCTCGCGCTGCGCCATCCTCTGGCTTGGGTTCGTCACGCCAGCGGCCAGACAGGGCATGGGAGCTTACTTGAGCGAAAATCGCAGCAAGTTGACGATGAGTGCGTCCTTGCTGCAATGCGCACTGTTTCTGTCCTTTATCAATCTTGGTGCTGCGCTTTGGCTGGTGGGCGGACTGATCGTGATGGTGGTTATCGCCCGCTATTACTTTATGCTGCGTCTGGGTGGAGTTGTTGGCGATTGTTTTGGAGCGCTGCAGCAGGCCTGTGTCATCTATTGTTTAGTGATATACGCATGGCCGAATTCCTGATCCTTCGACATGGCGAGCCCACGCTTCGTGGTGTCTTCCTCGGCTCGCTTGATCCTGGTCTGACTGAACTGGGACGGCAGCAGGCAGCCGCTATTCGAATTGGCCCTGAGCTTTCAATTTATTCAAGCCCCCTTCGCCGGGCTACTGAAACAGCCGCAGCACTCGGACGCCCATTCCAGGCCCTCGAGCAATTGAGAGAGATCGACTACGGCCCATGGGAAGGACTGTCTTGGTCGGAAATCGAGGCAAGCTATCCACTGGAAGCCAGCCAGAAGATGCAGGACTGGCTTGGCTATACCGTGCCGGGCGCCGAAAGCTGGGTGGAGTTCCAGCAAAGAGTTGCCGAGGCTCTCAGTAAAATCAAGACACCAGCAATCGTAATTGCCCACCTCGGAGTGAACAGCATTCTGCGCGAATTAATTACTGGCGAGCCGGCAATGGAATTCCGGCAGGGCTACTGTGAGATCGTGAAGTTGTCCCTGTGAATATAGAATTAGCCAAAGAAATTGATGCCCGCTGGAACTCCCGCACCAAGCCGCTCGGAAGCCTCGGAAGATTAGAAGATCTGGCGCGCGACTACTGCCTGATACGCGAAGAGACTGTCCCTAAGTTGGAACGGCTGGGCCTCTATCTCTACGCTGCAGACCATGGCATTACCGAGGAAGGAATCAGTCTCTACCCTAAAGAAGTTACACGGCAAATGCTGGCGAACTTCGAAGTCGGAGGCGCGGCTGTGAATGTCCTGGCCCGTCAGCATGGCGTCAATGTCCAGATCATCGATGCTGGAGTGGGCATCGGCACGAGAAACTTCGCCCGCGAGCCCGCTATGACGCCAGTCGAATGCGATGCCCATCTGGCGGCCGGTCGCGCAGACGCGCGAGAAGCGTCGTCAAAATTCGATCTCGTCGGGATTGGTGAAATGGGGATCGGTAACACAAGTTCCGCTGCAGCAATGCTGGCGGCCATAACAGGACGAAGTGGAAGCGAAGTAGCCGGACGGGGCACTGGGCTCGATGCTCAGGGTGTCCGCCATAAAGCGCAAGTCATCGACTTGGCCATCGAGCATCACAAGCTCTCTCGGGCGCCCGCAAAACAGGTGCTTCAGACTGTTGGTGGATTTGAAATTGCCAGGATGACTGGCTTCCTCATGGAGGCCCATCGACTAAAACTGCCCGTCATGCTGGATGGATTCATCACGGGTGCGGCGGCTCTGGCCGCAGTCAGGATGGAACCTCAAACTCGTGGGGTAGTCTTCTTCTCGCATCGCTCTGCAGAGCGGGCGCACGGGCTGCTTCTCGAAGAGCTGGACGGCGACCCCCTTCTCGACCTTGGCATGCGTCTTGGTGAAGGAAGCGGTGCCGTTCTCGGCATGCATCTGGTAGTTTGTGCGATGAGGCTCTACCTCGAAATGGCCAGCTTTGAATCGGCCCAAGTAAGCCGGAGTGATTCATGAGACTTTTAATTTTCGTTCTGACCCTGTGTTCCCTTTTGGGTGCACAGGAGGCACGGCTCGAGGCGTTGCGCAATCTGGGCAAGGCCTTCTATGAGAACCCGACGACCCAAAAGGAAGCAGCGGCCACGCTCAAGCAGGCCCTCGACCTCGCTCCCAAGTCTTCACGGGAACGCCTGAACTATGGCCTCGCACTCTTGCGTGCGGGTCAAGCCCAGGCAGGCATCGCCGAACTTCTACTGGTCCAAAAGGAAAAGCCCGAACTGCCGCACACCTGGTTCACGATCGCCATCGAATACAAAAAGCAGGGCGAGACGCAGAAGGCACTGGAGCAGATGCGCGGGGCAGCCAGGCTCGACCCTCGTGAGCCAATCCTCCAGTACAATCTCGGTGTTCTTCAGAAGCAGCTCGGGGACAACGCCGCCGCTACTGCGGCTTTTGAACGTGCCTCCAAACTGGATCTCAATCTTGCTGCGGCCCACTTCCAGCGCTTCAACATGTACCGGCAGGCTGGCCGCGCAAACGAAGCCAAACAGCAGCTCGAACTTTTTCAGGCACTAAAAAAACTGACGGAAGGAGCAGCCGTTCCGGAAGACGTCGACTGGTGTCAGTACTCGGAGATATACGACCCGAAACCAGCGCCACCGCCTCGGGACAAGACTCTCCTCAAATGGCAGGAGCGCAAACTTGTCGACGCATGGAAGGGCGCGATTCCTTTTGGGGACCGTGCAGTTTACTGGGACGAACAAGGGATCAGCCTCGGCGGCAAGCGCATTGCCAGCGTGTCAGGCGTGCGTAGCGTCGCTGCTGGCGACTATGACAACGATGGGCTGGTGGATCTTTGCGTAGTTGCAAATGAGATGCCACTTTTGCTCAAAAATACAAGCACAGGCTGGAAGCAAATACCCTTGCCAGCCCGGGGCAGTTTCAACAAATGCGTCTGGATGGATTACGATCACGACTACGATCTCGATCTACTCGTACTGGGCGATCAACAGCTCCTGTTGCGGAATCAAGGCAGCGCGGGCTTTGTGGACAAAAGTGCGGATTTCCCCTTCGCCCCAGGCCGTGTTGTCGATGCGATTACCACTCGCGTCGTGCCAGACACGCGGGGCTTCGATCTCATTGTGAGCTATGCCGATGGCGAAGGCATCCTCTATCGGGATCTATTACTCGGCAAGTATGCCCGCGAAGCTTTGCCAATCCTGCCTGCGGGTGCTAGATACCTCACAGTTGGAGACGTCGATCAGGACAGCACCCTCGATCTCATCTTCACGATCGAAGACAAAGTGATGTTCAGTTCCGGATTGAAAAAAGCAACCGAAGTGGCTGGCCTGAAAGGGCAGGCAGTGATTGCCGATCTGCGCAACGACGGCCGCTACGAAATCGTATCTGGGGCAGCGGCTCTCGACCTCAACGGCGATGGCAAGACGGATCTGGTCGAGCAAAAATCTACCGGCTGGGTGGAACGGCTTAACCTCAGCCCTGTTGCAAACAAGGTTTTCCACATCACGCTCGAAGGCGTCAAGAATATCCGCAGCGCACCGTCATCCGAAATCGAATTGCGCGTTGGCGGCCTCTATCAGAAAAAGATCTATTCCGGCTTTCCTTTGAACTTTGGCGTTGGCAAAGCAACGCAAGTGGAAGTGGTTCGCATCACCTGGCCCAACGGGCTGATTCAGAACGAAATGAAACAGACCGTCGCTGCGCCACAGCGATATAAAGAGGCACAGCGCCTCTCCGGGTCTTGTCCGATCGTCTGGACCTGGAATGGCGAGAGTTTTGAATACATCACGGATGTGCTTGGTGTGGCGCCACTGGGTGCCAGTGCCGGCGACGGAACATTTTTCACGGCTGACCACGATGAATACATTTCTATTGCGGGCGAACAATTGAAGCCCAACGACAAAGGCAAGCTGGAAGTCCGACTCACTGAGGAATTGAGCGAGGCTGCTTATTTCGATCAGGTGCGCCTCCTCGCTATCGACCATCCAGCCAACACGAAAATCTACTCCAACGAGAAATGGAAGGCGCCACCATTCCCGGAATTCCGGCTCTACGGCGTTCGCGATCCCATCCACGCCAGGCGCGCCGTTGATCATCTCGGTAATGATGTCACCAGCCTTCTTGCAGCTCGGGATCGCAGCTATCCGAGCGCCTACAGACGAAACACGGCTGGAGTTGCTGAACGTCACATGCTTACTCTTGACTTCGGGAATGCAGCGCAAAAGAACAACGCCATCCTAGTCCTGGACGGCTGGGTCGATTGGGCCGATGGCTCCACTTTCCTCGCTGCGGCACAAGAGGGCCCTGGCCTTCAGGCGCCATCGCTGCAAGTCAAGAACAAAAAGGGCGATTGGGTCACCGTCATCGAAGACATGGGCATGCCTTCGGGCAAACCCAAAACGATTGTGGTCGACCTGACCGGGAAATTTCTTAGCACCAGCCGCGAGCTACGTATCATCACTAACCTGTGTGTTTATTGGGATGAAATCTTTTTATCGGAAGGTAGCGGAAGGCCGGATTACCTTCAGACGGCCATGAACCCGAACGAAGCAGTCCTGAGCTTTCGCGGTTTCTCCCCCTCTACGATTCACCCCGAGCGAAAGCAACCCGAAGAATTCAGCTACCCCAACCCGGAGCCGACTTCTCTCTGGAATCCGACGCCAGGCTCCTATACCCGCTATGGCGCAGTAACAGAACTCGTGGACAAACTCGACGACCAACTCGTGGTTATGGGTTCGGGTGACCAGTTGCAGCTACAGTTCGACCCGTCACAACTTCCGCCATTGTTGGACGGGTGGCGTCGCGACTATCTGCTGCACGTCGATGGCTGGGCCAAAGATCGAGACGCAAACACCGCCTATTCCCAGAATGTGGAGCCGCTTCCCTTTCACAAGATGAGCGGATATCCATATAAGCTAGACACAGAGAGATCTCCGGGAGAGACAGAACAGCGGCGCTTCAACACAAGGCCTGCGCTCCGTCTCCTGCGCCCGTTGTATCGATAGAGGAATTTCGTAGTATGACTTTGTTTCGTCGTATCGTGTGGGGCGGACTGGCCCTGCTTCTGCTGAATAGCGCCTATCTGGCAGCGTTTGCACAGGCCAACATCTTCTACATGGCCAATGTGCTGTTGCACATTTTTGGTGGTGCAATTCTGGTGGGTGCTCTGATTTTTTTCCTCCGCAGGGAGAACAGGATTGCCGCCGGACTTTTGACCGTTTCGCTCGCCATTGGAGTCTGGCTTGCCGTAACGGGCAACACATCGGACAAGGCATGGATCCTAGCGGCGCACATCGCGGTTGCAGTCATTGGCGTTGCCTGGATCAGCCGTCAGCACCGCGTGGCCCTCGCCTGCCTTTCAATGATCCCGCTGGCGACCTACTTTTACGATCGGGCCTATTATGCACCCAGTCAAAAAATTTCTAATCGCACCATCACAATTCCAACTTCGATGCACGAAGAAGGGGCAGGGCCGAAGAGCCCTTTCTGGCCTTCTCCGGCCAATACCGACGTAAACAAAACCATCCCCTCCAATTTCTTCATGGATTCCAAACTTTGTGGCGAATGCCACAAGGATATCTATGAGCAGTGGAACAGCTCCGTCCACCACTTCGCCAGTTTCAACAATCAGTACTATCGGCGATCCATCGAGTACATGCAGGAAACGCAAGGTTCGACGCAAGCTTCAAAGTGGTGCGCAGGTTGCCATGATCACGCAGTATTTTTTAATGGCCGGTGGGAAAAGCCGATCAAGGATCAGGTCAATACACCAGAAGCGCAAAACGGTTTGGGCTGTCTTTCCTGCCACTCCATCATCCATGTCAACGGAAGCGTAGGCAACGGCAACTTTGTCATTGAGTATCCGCCCCTTCACGACCTGGCATCGAGCCGTAACAAGTACATCCGGATGCTCGATAATTTCCTGACCTACGCTGATCCGGAGCCCCATCGCAAGACTTTTATCAAGCCGTTCATGCGAGAACAATCGGCTGAATATTGCTCTACCTGCCACAAGGTTCACCTCGATCAGCCCGTCAATGACTATCGCTGGCTGCGAGGCTTCAATGATTACGATAACTGGCAGGCTTCGGCTGTCTCCGGCCAGGGAGCACGCAGCTTTTACTATCCGCAGAAGCCCAGCACCTGCAACGATTGCCACATGCCGATGGTCGCTTCCACAGATCCTGGCAGCCACAAAGGCCTGGTGCGCTCCC
>JANXLY010000021.1 GCA_025354885.1 Acidobacteriota bacterium
AAACTTTGTGGCGAATGCCACAAAGATATCTACGAGCAGTGGAATAGTTCCGTCCATCACTTCGCCAGTTTCAACAACCAGTACTATCGGCGATCCATCGAGTACATGCAGGAAACGCAAGGCTCGACGCAAGCTTCAAAATGGTGTGCCGGCTGCCACGATCATGCGGTCTTCTTTAACGGCCGTTGGGAGAAGCCGATCAAAGATCAAGTCAATACGCCAGAAGCGCAGAACGGTTTGGGTTGCGTTTCTTGTCACTCGATTGTGCACGTAAACGGCAGCGTCGGCAACGGTAATTTTGTCATTGAGTATCCACCGCTTCACGACCTCGCTTCGAGCCGTAACAAATACATCCGCATGCTCGACAACTTTCTGACCTACGCAGATCCGGAACCCCATCGCAAGACATTCATCAAGCCGTTCATGCGCGAACAGCCGGCCGAATATTGCTCGACATGCCACAAGGTTCACCTCGATCAGCCTGTTAACGATTACCGCTGGCTGAGAGGCTTCAATGATTACGATAACTGGCAGGCTTCGGCTGTCTCCGGCCAGGGAGCGCGCAGCTTTTACTATCCGCAGAAGCCCAGTACCTGCAACGATTGCCACATGCCGATGGTCGCTTCCACAGATCCTGGCAGCCACAAAGGCCTGGTGCGCTCCCATCGTTTCGCCACTGCCAATACTGCGGTAGCACACGTCAACGGCGATCAGAAGCAGCTTGATGAAACCGTGAAATTTCTGAAGAGCGGTTTTGTTACGGTCGACCTGTTTGCCATCACTCCCGTCGAAGAATTCAAGGGCCAGGCACCGATGATGCGCAAATCGGGCGACGCTCCAAGCCTCAACTCCACGATGGCCGTAGGTGAAGAGGCAGAAAGTTCTGCCCAGTATTTTATCCGTGAAGTGTCCAAGGTTGCAGCGCCTATCGATACGGCCAAGGTCAACGTTGAGCCCGGCACTACGGTTCGCCTCGACGCTGTTGTCCGTACCCGACGTGTTGGCCATTTTTTCCCAGGTGGAACCGTTGACGCCTACGACTTGTGGCTTGAGGTGCAAGGCAAGGATGCCGACGGCAAAGTATTCTTCTGGTCCGGAGAAGCGGCCGACGAGGGCAAGGGTCCGGTCGATAAGGGTGCACACTTCTATCGCAGCTATATGCTCGATGGTCAAGGCAACCATATTGACAAGCGCAATGCCTGGCAGGCCCGCAGCGTTCTCTACGTTCGCCTGATTCCGCCCGGCGCGGCCGACACGATCCACTACCGCGTGCAGATTCCAAAAAACGCAAAGGCACCTTTTCGTTTTGAAGCCAAACTCAACTACCGCAAGTTTGCCCACTCCTACAACGAGTTCTCTTACGAAAAGCGGCCCGATGTTTCTGGGCGCTTCAAGAATGAAGTCCCGGTGATTCCGATAGTCACCCTTGCCACTGCTACAGCCGAAGCTGGGGCGGGAGCAACCAACTGGAAGCCCAGGATTGAGAAGAAGGACCGCGAACGCTGGAACGACTGGGGTATTGGCCTGCTCTTGCAGGGTGATCTCAAGGGCGCTGAATACGCTTTTCAGCGGGTGACAGAAGCCGAACCGGATTATGCGGACGGCTGGCTCAATGTCGCGCGAGCGCTCATCCAGGAAGGCGAGACAGAATCCGCTAAAGGCTATCTGAGCAAGGCCCTTGACAAAGACGCAAAGCTGGGCCGGATCCACTTCTTCAAAGCAATGACGGAGAAGGCCGACGGCAATTACGATGCCGCGCTCGTCTCGTTACGTAAAGTGGAAGAGCAATACCCACGCGACCGCGTCATGCTGAATCAGACAGGGCGTATTCTCTTTCTGAAGCGCGACTATGCGAACGCTGCAAAGTATCTCGAACGGGTGCTATTGATTGACACCGAGGACGTTCAAGCCCACTACAACCTGATGCTGGCTTATCGCGGACTTGGCGACAATCAGCGGGCGGCTTATGAAGAGAAACTTTTCCGCCGCTTCAAGGCCGACGAATCTTCACAAGCGATTACAGCAAAGCCTCGCATGTTGAGCCCCGAAGACAACAACGAACGGCAGACGATCCATGACCATGAAAGTGGAAAAATTCGATGATTTTTTGGTTCCTTCTGAGCTCTCTCGTGCTCAGTGCACAATCTCCCGGAATCGTATTCCGCGAGGCTAGCAACGAAGCGGGCATCCGCTTCATTCATAATTCAGGACGCGCCGGCAAAAAGTGGCTCCCAGAGACGATGGGCAGTGGCGTCGTCTTCTTTGATGCCGATAACGATGGCTGGCCAGACCTGCTCCTGCTCAACTCCAAAGACTGGACTCCGCATGGCCGCAAGAGCCTGAGTGCTCTCTACCGGAACAACAAGAACGGAACTTTCACCAACGTCACAGCCGGCAGCGGCCTCGATGTGGAGTCCTTCGCGATGGGCGGAGCTGCCGCCGACTACGACAACGATGGGCGCGAGGATCTTTACATCTCTTCTCTCGACGGGGACCGTCTGCTCCACAACGAAGGCAACTTCAAGTTTCGCGATGTAACAGCCTCTGCCGGGATTACCAATAAGGCCTTTGGCACAAGCGTCGCCTGGTTCGACTATGACCGCGACGGAAAGGCCGATCTCTTTGTTGGCAACTATGTCCAGTGGAGCGCAAAGGGAGATCTGTTCTGCTCACTGGACGGCGCGACGAAAAGCTATTGCACTCCAGAGTCCTACAAAGGCCAAAGTGTCAAGCTCTATCACAATCTGGGCAACGGCAAGTTTGAAGACGCAACGCAAAAGGCGGGTCTGGGCGAGCCAACTTCTAAGACTCTCGGAGTTGCTATTTTCGACTACAACGGCGACGGCTGGCCCGATATCTTCGCGGCCAACGATACGCAACCGAACAAGCTGTATCGCAACAATCACAACGGCACCTTCACCGAAGAAGCGGTTGCTGCCGGCATCGCCTTTGGAGAAGACGGAGTTGCGCGCGGTGCCATGGGCGTTGACGCCGCAGATTATGATCGCTCCGGCCGCCTTCACCTCCTCGTAGGCAACTTCTCCAACCAGATGCTGGGCCTCTATCACAACGAAGGCAAAAGTCTTTTTGTCGACGAAGCCCCACGCCGAACCATTGGCAAGGCCAGCCTGCTCAGCCTCGCTTTTGGTGTTTTCTTCTTCGACTTCGATAACGATGGCTGGCTCGACATCTTTGCCGCCAATGGTCACATCGATGAGGAAATCAACCGCGTTCAGCCGAAGGTCAACTTCCGCCAGGCCCCTCTGCTTTTTCGCAATACCGGCAAGGGCGGCTTTGAAGACGTTTCTCGCAGCCGTGGTGCAGACCTCGTCAAACCGATCGTTGCCCGCGGCGCTGCCTATGCCGATTATGACCGTGACGGCGATCTCGACATCGTCATCAACAACAATCACGGGCCGGCTTTGTTGTACAAAAATGAGGGGGGCAGCAAGCTGGCCTGGATCGAGTTGAAGCTGGAAGGAACACAATCAAACCGCTCGGCCCTTGGCGCGCTAGTGCGCATCGAAGCCACTTCGGGCAAGCAATGGCAGACAGTGCGTTCTGGCTCAAGCTACCTCAGCCAATCCGATCTCGCGCTGCACTTCGGTCTGAGCATGGACAGCGCGGTGAAGTCGATCGAAGTCGAATGGCCAAGCGGCAAGAAACAGCGTTTCTTGAACGTGCCAGCCCGCAAGCGCTATGTTCTCCGCGAAGACTCTGAGAAACTGTTAGAGAAATGAACGAACTCAAGTTACGGATCGCTGCGATCACCGACGAATTCTCTCCTACTGATCTCGAAGCTGCCCTCGTCCCGATGGCCTCTATTGGCATGACCGGGGCCGAACTCCGCGTCGTCAATGGCAAGAACATCATGGATCTCACCGACGACGAAGTCCTTCGCGCCAAGGACCTCTGCGCAGCCAAGGGCATCTCCATCATCGGCATTGCTTCGCCGATCCTCAAGTGTGTTTTGCCGAATGGCCCAGCTGTCGATACACGCTTTCAGCAGGACATCTTCAATTCCAAACACAGCTTCGACGATCAGCCCCGCCTTCTCGATCGTGCCTTCCGTCTCTGTGAACTGACGGGTGCCAACTTTATTCGCGTCTTCAGTTACTGGCGCACGGTTGAGCCGGAGGCCTGTTTTGGCGCCGTTGTCACTGCACTTTCTGATCTCGCAGCACAAGCCGCAAAGCAAAACGTCGTCATCGGCATTGAGAATGAACACGCCTGTCATATTGGTACGGCTGCTGAATCGAAGGCGATCCTCGCTGCAGTACAACACCCGAATCTGAAGCTCGTTTGGGACCCCGCCAACGCTCTCGTTGCGGGCGAAGTCCCCTTCCCGCATGGCTACTCCCTGCTGCCTCCAGATCGCATTGCCCATGTGCACGTCAAGGATTGCCATATGGAAGGTCATACACCCGTCTGGGGCCCCGTAGGCAGCCGTCACGTAGACTGGAAGGGCCAAATTGCCGCGCTGATTGCCGATGGTTATGGTGGCTACCTGAGCCTTGAAACCCACTGGCCCGGGCCGGACGGCAACAAAATGCTTGGTTCCACCATTTGCGGCTGGAACATGCGCGGCCTGGCGGCGATGTAGCACCACAACTAAGTGGTGCTTTGTGTTACACAGGAGGCAGGAGCTTTTTGCGGATGGTTTACACCCAGCAGGAACACGCCACCTGGCGCAAACTTTACGAGAGCATGTTGCCGCAGTGGGACCGTTGCGCAACGCCGGTATTTCTTAGTGGTGTCCACAAGCTGGCGCTCGCGCCGGATCACGTTCCTCAACTCAGTGAAGTCAACGCCCGCCTCGCTCCGCTTACTGGTTTCCAGGCGGTTGAGGTACCCGGTTATGTTCCGGCAGTTGAGTTCTTCTCGCATCTCAAATCCCGCCGTTTTCCGACGGTAACGAGTGTCCGGCGCGAAGACCAGCTCGACTATCTGCCTGAGCCTGACATCTTTCACGACGTGGCCGGACACGTGCCGATGCACACTGATCCAGTCTTTGCCGACGCACTTTCAAGTTTCGGCGCGCTGGCAGAGGAGTTGCACAACGATGAACAGGTCGGTGGTGCGATTGCCCGCTTTTTCTGGTTCACCATCGAATTCGGCCTGATGGAAACAGATAAAGGTCTCCGAGCTTATGGCAGCGGTCTGATGTCGAGTTTTGGAGAACTCGAATACGCTCTTCATTCCCCCGAAGTGGCGCGCTGCCCTTTCCAGCTATCCCAAGTCATCGAAACGCCATTTGAGATTGATCACTTCCAGAAGCGTCTTTTCGTAATCGAAGGCTTTGATCAACTGTATGAAGCGGTCAACGAACTACGAATTCAGTTCGCGCCCCTTGGTCTCGGGCAAGAAAAACACCAGGCCAGCACCTAGCAAGAAATAGCCGGCATTGAGCACCAGCGCCATATCGAGACCGCTCTTGTCAGCAACCGCTCCTACTGTCAATGGGGCCAAAGCACTCAGGCCGCGGCCGAAGTTGTAAACAAAGCCCTGCCCTGCCCCGCGAATTGCCGTCGGATAGAGCTCCGCCAGGATTGTCCCGAACAACGCAAAGAAGCCGGTGCCAAAAAATCCCAGGAAAGGCCCGGCAAGCAGCAACACGGTTGACGCAGATTCGCCGGCCCAGCGTGGCGCACTGCCGTAAATCAGTGTCATTGCCGCTGCTGCGACAACATAGATCGCAAATGCCTGCCGCCGCCCCAGCCGGTCTGCGAGCAAGCCAAAGCAGTTGTACCCGGCAAAGGCACCCAATTGCATCGCGATAATCCATCCACTTGTTTTTACGATTCCAAACCCGGCACCTCCAGCCGACTTTGGTGCTGCAAGAAAGCCCGGCAGCCAGGTGAACACACCCCAGTAAGCGAATAACACGGTGGTTGCAAGCGCAGTCGCGATTACGGTTACTCGTAACAATGGCCCGCGAAAGATATCGAGCAAGCTGCCCGCTTTTTCGGTACGGTTCACCCAAACTGGGGGCTCCGGCACGTTACGGCGGATCCACACGGTCAGCAAAGCAGGCAGCACTCCAATCCAGAACATAGCTCGCCAGCCGTATGTAGGCAGTATGGTGGCGGCTACAATCGCCGCCAGGATGTAGCCGATTGCCCAGCCGCTTTGCATCAGAGAAATCGCCCGCGCCCGCTTTTCGCTGGGCCAGTATTCCGCTACGAGAACGGCGCCTGCGCTCCACTCCGCGCCCAGCCCCAGCCCTACCAGCGACCTCCAGAACAGGAGTTCCATCAGACTGCCCGAGGTCGCGCTCCCTCCCGAAGCAAATGAATAAAGAAGGATCGTCGCAATCAGAGTTCTCTGCCTGCCAAAGCGATCTGCCGCCAGTCCACTTAAGATCCCGCCCAGCGCAGACGCCACCAGCGTGTAGGTGAAAACCAGTCCGGCCTGCTCGTTCGATAGCCCAAACTCAGCGCGGATACTTTGCAAGGCGAAGGAATAGAGAAGCACATCCATCGCATCCAGCATGAAGCCGAGCATTGCCGCCCAAAGGGCAAGCCAGCGGGCGCGGGATTCGTTTAGAGGTGGAGTCACGATCTAGATGAGTATACCGGTAACGAATTCACCCGAACGAGCGCCCTTTTCTTCAGGTGTACATCTTGTAATATAGAGATGTTCCATCGTTCCATTCGACCGAGGCTTTTATGTCAGCAACCCTTAACCCAGTTCCATTCCCGCAAGAGCCGGCAAAGAAGCCGACACTAGTTCCTGCTCCGGTGGATGCTCCGAAAAAATCTGCATGGTTGATTTGGGGAACGCTGTTGGTTCTGCTGGTGGCAAGCGTCTCCGCGTGGCGCTGGTACGCCGAACAGAAGGAGGCAGAAGCGCTTGCTGCAATCCCGGCAATTCGCACTGCCAAAGCTCACCTCGCCCCGCTCCAACAGACCGTCCGAATTAACGGTGTCACGACAGCCCGCAATTTCGTAAACATCACTGTCGCCAAACTCATGAGCCCTGAGGGAAATAGCCCGCTGACTATTTTGCGAATGGCTCCCAGCGGCACTCTGGTCAAGAAGGGTCAAGTAGTGCTTGAAATCGACGGCCAGTCTCGCATGGATCACATCGAAGAAGTCGACTCATTCGTCGTACAGGCTCAGGGCGACGTCGTCAAACGCCAGGCAGAACAGGCACTCGAACTCGAGAATCTGATGCAGAGCGTTCGGGTAGCCAAGTCGGAACTCGACAAGGTGAATCTCGACTCCAAGTTGAAAGAGTTGCGCACCGCCCTCGATCAGGAACTCATCCAGCTTTCCGTCGAAGAGGCAAATGCAAAATACACTCAGTTGCTGAAGGACGTCGACTTCAAGAAGCAGTCCTTCGCCTCGGAAATGAAGATCCTGCAGTTCACGACCGAACGCCACACCCGCCATCGCGACCGCCACAAAGGAGATCTCAAGAAGTTCATCGTCACTGCATCTATGGATGGTTTGGCCGTGGTGCAGCCGATTTTCCGCGGCGGTGAAAACGACACGATCAAGATAGGCGATGTGGTGACACCAGGCCAGCTTGTAATGAAGATTGTTGACCCCAAGAGCATGCAGGTCGAGGCAAATATCAATCAAACAGAAGTGAGCCAATTCCGCATCGGCGAAACCGCTGACATCACGATCGACGCTTTCCCTAGCCTTGCCTTTAAAGGCAAGCTTTACTCGGTAGGAGCGCTTGCTGTGATGAGTGGTCGTCAGCAGAGCTTCATTCGCACCATTCCCGTTCGTGTTGCCATTGAAGGCTTTGACCCCAAGCTGATCCCCGATCTTTCAGCCGCAGCTGAAATCCTGATTGGCACGAGCGAAGAGAAGGCAGTCTTGATTCCTCGTGGCGCCATCTATGAAGAAGCGGGCAAGTCTTTTGTCTTTGCAAAAAAAGGCTCAGACTTCGTGAAGCGTGAAGTGAAGACTGGCGCGATGAACGATACTCTGATCGCCATCGAGTCTGGCATCAGCGACGGAGAAGAAGTTGCGTTGAATTACTCACAGCCGCTCCCACAGGTGGCTTCGCGCTAAGGCGAAAGCTCCCCTTCCCTCGCGGTACGACCACGCGCTCCAAGCCTGCCATGCTTTCTGTCAGCATCAAACCGGAAGTCCGGCTCTCGTATTCAATCGTGTAGCCACCATCATCGACACTCACCCGCAAAGGCTTCACGCTTGTATCCCGGATCCGCAACGCGGGCATCTCATCTGCCTTCTCAATCCGCCACTTCCCCTCCGGAAGCAGGATCGATTCCCCATCTGTTAAAGGCCACAGGATTCCGTTTACTCTAGCCGCCCCCTGCCAGCGCATTCGAGCCGCTCCGCCGAGGCTCACTTCCACCACGCCATTCAATTCCTTCCAGGCAATCACTCGCGCCGCCGCCATCCCCAGCAGCGGCAAATCTACCGGACGCAGCGAGTACTCAAAGTACAACGCCACCTGCTCAAAACTCGCGGCAGCTTCATGCACCAACTGCATCAGTTCCGCACCAGTCTGCCTCCGCGTCGGGTAAACATCCTGATAGCGATCCACCACATTCAGGTCAATCGACAAACGCTCCGGTTCTTTCGTCAACCCTTCATAGCGCTTGCGGATTTCCCGATAGCGCGCTGGCCCCAAATGCCATACCGTCGCGGGGTCCTCAATCAGAAATCCCGTTCCAAGGCCTTCGGTACCCCGTAGCACTCTCGCTGCATCAGCTCCCAGCGCATCCCTCATTCGCGTATCAAAACGGTCGTCGATGTGGGTCAGTACAATGTCGAAATTCGGCTTGTCTCGGCGCAACGTTTCGAGCTTGCTCAGCCAGTCAGATTGAAGGCGAGCTGCAAGGTTCGCCCGATATTCAAGCAACTGCGGCAAGCCCTCACCTCGCAAATCATCGAGCATTTCGCGGTTGTGCAATTTGCGATACTCAGCACGAACATCTTCATTGAAGGGTGTAAAGCGTGCAGGGTTATCATGCCCTTCGAGCGACTCAAAATACAACTCTCCGAGGTTCACGCCGTCCCAGTCATAGCTTCGCAACAAGCTCATGACACTCGTCTCGACCAGATTCTCGCATCGCGGATTGACAAGGTTCACCAGTCGCCGCCAATCGAGACTGGCCTCCATGCCGGTCGCCGTTCGTTCGCGGCACTCAGGATATTGCTGCCAGAATCGTTCACTCACATGCGGCAATTCCACCCAGGCATAGACCTGAATGAGATTCTTGTGGCAAAGCGTGATCAACTTCCCCAACCACTCAGCCCGCTCTGCGGTGGCACCGTCAAACTGCCAGCTCGTCACATGAATCGCCCCAATCCCGGCTCGCTTCCACTGCGCCACGAGATAATTGAGATCGACGCGCTGCCGGTAGCCTGCATCAAAGAAAGCCCACAAGCCCTTGCCCTCAACGCGAGCCTCAAGGCCAGCAGCAAGAAGTGCCTGTGGCAGAAACGGATACCGCTCATAGCCCAACCCGCCAATCCCGGTAGCTGTCCACAACACTGCGCCTCGTCCAACTTTGAGGATCGCCAGCACTGGCGCCTCACTCCAGCGATCCTGCGCCCGCACTTGCCAGCCTTCTCCAAGCCGAGCCTGCGGCAACTCCTCCTCCTGTGCCCAGACAACAGGTAATTCGGGGCTCGCCGCGTCACGAATCTGACGCACCTTCACGACATTCTCGCCACGCATGATACCGAGCGCTTCCGCGACGGGCGAGTGCCCTGCAATCACTACCAGCGCTCCAGTCGCAAGTCGCGCCTGCACTGTTTCCAAACTCCATTGACCCGAGTCGGCCAACACCACTACCCTTGCCTGCCCATCCTGAACTGCTACCTGCCCCATCGAACGCAACACACTTTCCCAACCAGGCGATGCGCCAATCGTCTCAAAGGTCTGTCCGTTTGAAACAAGCGCCGCAAGCCAGATGCCGCTAATAAGAAAACGCATACCATACCCCCGCTCGAAGATCGGTAAAACGACGGGAGCGCGATCCATCGCCCCGGAGCATGTGCCGACCGTACACAAAATCAGTAAATAGATAAAGTGCTTTCGGCATCCCTGGCGCTCTCCAGCGGACGCCCGGCCCGAACTCATAATAGTTGGCCCAGTCCATCCGCTTCAGGTCCGTTGTGAGGTTCAGGTTGATGTAAAATTGCAGAGGTGCTGACGGTGCGTGATATCCAATGCGGTTCTGTCCATAGAACAAAGTGTTGTTGTCAAAACGGCTCAGGTAAACAGCGTCTACGGTGCTCATCGCAAACCATCCGCCTTCGCTGCTCAAATTCGCCGCCCCAAGTGCTTTCGCGAAATTTACTCCGCCGCGATAGTCAGAACGAATCGCTGCCGTGTGATTCTTCTGTGAAAAATATTGCCAGGAGCCCCCTGCTTCACCCCACGCCATCAAACCATGCTTGCGTGGAGTCGAAACTCCTGCTGCCAGAACAAGCGCGCTTTCACTCAACGCCTGTGGAGTCCCCTGCCCGGTAGGGCCAAAGCGCAAGCCGTTGCTCCTTCCCAAATCACCAATCAACCGGGATGACAGATAGGGCCGCAATGATATCTTGGGCACGCGGAATTCCATTTTGGCCTGACCATAAGCAAATACTTCGTTCCACCTTGAGGAATAAAAGGGCAGCATCCATGTCGTTGTCCTTACGGGTGCCAGCGAAGGTCGCAGATTCCGGTAAGCCTGATCTGCCTCGCTCGCAATCCTGTGATCCGGGCTGCGGCGCGCAACGTCAAAATACCGGACTGCCTCGTGATCCAGCTTGAGCATGTTGTAAGTCCACGCCAGCCTTAAGGTTGTCGCGGCATCCTCAGGATTCGATTCGTGCAATTGCTCCAGATATTTGAGTGCGTCTTTTAGATAACCCTTCTCGAGACTTCGAGTAGCCAGATCCTGCACTGCCGTCAACCCACTTTCTCCGGCTGCCCTCGCAGGCCCTCCACCCGCAGGCCGACTCACTCGCAAAAAGGCCAACTGCGCCACACTTAGAGCATCATCGGGCGCAAGCTTCAGCAACGCATCGAACACTTCGATCGCTTCTTTTTCGCGGCCCATCTTCAACAGCAAGAATCCGAGTTCCCGCCGCACCGCCACATTCAGCGGATCCATTTGTACCGCCATTTGAAACTCGTACACGTACGGATACCGTTGCGGCAGAAACTCCCGCGCCTCCTCAGCAATCATCGGCGGTGTGCCGCGAGAAGCCGCCAGCAATGCTGCATGTGCATAATCGAGTCGCAGCGCTTCTCCCTCCACTCGCGCAATCTCCAACAAAAAACGCCGCTTATCCGGCTTCAGCCCAAACGCCAATCGATATTCTGCCGCCGCCCCAACCCAGTCGTTGTGCTCTTCGAGCAAGCGCGCCAGTTCTTCATGCACGCTGTAACTGTCCGGCGTTTTCTGCACCGCCTCCGACCAACGGGCAATCGAAGCCTTCAAGTCCCGATCCAGACGCTCCCAGGTTTCTGTCGCCTGCCTTCGAATCCCATCATTCTTAGCCAGCTTCAAACGCAAAAAAACTTCAAACGCCTCTGCCTTCTTGCCCGTTTCGTATGCGAGATAAGCGTACTCCAGAGAAAGCCCTTCGTCACCGGGACGAGCAAGCAACACCCGCTTGATCTCATTCCTGCCCTGTTCGGTCTCCCCCATCCGAAGCAACAAATACGCATAATCAAGTCGTGCATTCATCAGCTCGGGATTCACTTGCAATGCCGCCTCAAAAGCTACTCTCGCCTCAGCCAGGCGGAAATCCTTCAAGTGTTGGTACGCCACATCCAGAAAGCCCCTCTTAAGCTCCTGACCCAGAAGGCATGCGTGGTAGCCAAGAATCGCGAGAATGAAAAGCTTGAAAATCACTGTGCATGTGGATAGTGCATTTTCAGCCAAATTCCTCGCACACTGATTTGCACCATCCTCCGGTCTAAAATTAGAAAAGCATGAGTGCCACACACCAGACCGTTGATTACCTCGATCTTGACTCGCAGTTGAGCGACGAAGAGAAGCTCGTCCGCCAAAGCGCCCGGCGCTTCGCTACCACCGAAATTCAACCTCTTGTGCGCGATGCCTTTAACAACGGCAGCTTTCCGCTGGAACTGGTTCGGGGCTTTGGAGAAATGGGCTTCTTCGGCACCAATCTCGAAGGCTACGGTTGCCCGGGCATGTCGAGCGTTGATTACGGCCTGATTATGCAGGAACTTGAGCACTGCGATTCCGGCATCCGCAGTTTTGCCAGCGTCCAGGGCGCACTCGTCATGTACCCCATCCACACCTTTGGCAGCGAAGAGCAGAAACAACACTGGCTCCCCCGACTCGCGACCGGAGAATGCATCGGCGCGTTCGGCCTCACCGAACCCGAATTCGGCTCAAACCCGGCCGGGATGCTCACCCGCGCCGAACCAGACGGCGACACCTACATTCTCAATGGCGAAAAAACCTGGATCACCAATGGCGGCATTGCCGACATTAGTGTCGTGTGGGCCCGCACTCCCCAGGGAGTTCAAGGCTTTCTCGTCGAAAAGGGCATGACCGGCTTTTCAACCTCAGACCTGCACGGCAAGCTTTCCATGCGCGCGTCTGTAACATCAAGCCTCGCCTTCTCCGATTGCCGCATCCCCTCCACACACGTTCTTGCGGGAGCCAGGGGCATCAAAGCCGCCCTGCAATGCCTCACTCAGGCCCGCTACGGGATCGGCTGGGGCGTCATCGGGGCAGCAATGGACTGCTTTGAAACCGCCCGCGAGTATTGCATCACGCGGAAGCAATTTGACAACAAACCGATCGCATCTCACCAGCTCGTCCAGGAAAAATTGGCCAACATGATCACCGAGATCAGCAAAGCCCAACTGCTCGCACTGCACTGTGGCCGTCTTAAAGATGCGGGCCGACTCAAGCCCGAACACGTCTCCATGCTAAAACGCAACAACGTAAGCATGGCACTCGACTGCGCCCGCACCAGCCGCGATCTCCTCGGTGCCAACGGCATCATGGATGATTACCCCGTTATGCGCCACATGGCCAATCTCGAAAGCGTCAAGACCTACGAGGGAACCGACCACATCCATACTCTCGTCATCGGCGAAGCCGTCACCGGCATTCCGGCCTACCGCTAATTCTTAGCGCATGGCAGAAATAAAAGCCTTCCTCAAACTCGACTCAAAACTTTCGCGCGAAACAGCCACAGACTTGCGCAGCTCTGCGTCCTCAAAATCTTTGCGCACGGAATTTGGCTGCCTCTTCAGCAGGCTCTGAACCCTTGTCTGCCCCAACTGATCCACCATTCCTCGTATGGCCCGAAAATAGCCGCGCTGCCCGGCGATCTTGCGGGAACCGGTAATGATTGCTGCCAGCGTTTCGGACTTTGTATCGTCATCCACCGATGGATGCCGCGCCACAATCGCACCCCACTCATCGAGAAAGGGTCCAAGGGGCAGCAACAGATCGGGGCTCTGCCGCAATCCCTTGATGGAGCGCAATGGATAATGCCGGTGCCCCTCCGGCGACATGACCTTTTTGTAAACGGAAGCAGCCCTGGCAAACAACCCACCGTAAGGTTTTGTATTTTCATGCGCCAGCCTCCCAAAATCGCGCCGCGCCGCATCAAACATTTCATGCTTGGACCAATAGGAAAGCCCCTGATCGACGTCGCCAACATTGTGCGTGATCGAGGCGACAATGCGGAGCGCATCCAGTTCGCCGCCTCGGGTTTCAACTGCGGTCGAAAATTCGATTGCCTCACGCCGCAACTCATCATCCACCGCCGCACGCGCCCGTTCGGCGTACTCCGCATCTTCGTTTTTCAAAAATGCATGCAGCGCACCCATCAAAACGCTGAGCTGCTCCCCGTTATGGCCGGATACGGGCCCCAGCCCCGCCACCTGTGTGTAGCGCCGCGATACCATGTCCAGCGGCCACTGCATCGCGCCTAACGCAAACTCAAACATGCGCCGATGCGATTCCGGATTCTTGTTATCCCGCCACAACAATCCGCGGATTTTCGAATCGACATCCGTCGGAATGAAGGTCGCTACCGTGCCATGGTGCGCCGCAAGGCACAGCGCAAAATAGTCTTCAATGTATTCATCCGGGTTCTCAGGCCAGACATAACCCTGCTTTACGGACCTCAGGATCGAATGGAATTCAAGCTGGATCAGGCGCGCCGAGGGCACAGGGCTCAAATCTCGAAACAGGAATGGTGCTGTATTTTCGACCCACTCCACCAGAGTCACGGGGCTGATGTAATCTAGCATCGTCGCCTAGGTATTAGAAGGCCAGCGAGGCGCACGCTTTTCGCGAAACGCCTTTACGCCTTCTTCAAAATCGAGGCTCCGGAAATTCTCAGCACGCACTTGCAACGCTAAAGCCATCGCCGCCTCATGGCTCAACTCTCGACTCTCCTTCACAAAACCCATTCCGCGCAAAACCGTTTCTGACGGAGCATTTGCAAGCGCGAGCGCAATCGTTTCCCCGCGCTCCTCCAGTTCGAACGGAGGCACAACTTCCTGCACCAAACCCCACGCCAGCGCTTCCGGCGTATTGAAGATCTTGCTCGACAGCGTCAGTTCCAGTGTCCGTCTGGCTCCGATTGCGAGCTCAAGAGCACGATAGATCGCAAAAGGCCACATGCCGATCCGGATCTCGGTCAAGCCAAACGAAGCCCCATGCGCCGCAATCGCAACATGCGCATTAGCAACCAATCCCAATCCACCAGCCAGCGCCGGCCCTTGCACCGCACACACAATCGGCTTTCGCAATCGCGCGCCAAGTGAAAATAATCGCGCATGAATCGCAGTGTCTTCCTCAGCAGTTGCCCCGCTTGCCTCATCCAGATCCATCCCGGAACAAAAGGCAGGGCCCAGGCCTCGCCAATAGATGGCACCGATGGATGAGTCGGATTCAGCCTGCTCGCAAAGGCTCACGATGCCCTCGCACATATCGCGGTTCAGGGCGTTGCGTTTGTCGGGTCGGTTGAGAATGATTTCGAGCAGACGGCCACGCTGTTCGACTTCGAGAAATGGAGTCATCGTAAACCACTAGGATCGCACTCTCAGGGATTTGGGGAAGGCAGGATTTAGGGGAAGCAGGATTTGGGGAAGACAGGGTGGGCGGCAAAACCTGAATCCAGGGAACAACGTTGTCTCGTCCCTTGCAACGCAGTCCCTGGACCAGTGGAGTTAATATTGCGGAGCGTTATTCACACCCCCTCCACTAGGTAAAGCGTGAAACGAAGCAAGTTTGGGACAAAATAGTTCAACTTTTTTTTCACATGGTCTTTTGAACCCACCAGCAGCTAAGATCTCAGGTCTTGCCGCCATAATAAAAACTGTGATTCGCTCCATACTCTTCGACTTGGGCAATGTGCTTGTCCCCTTTGATATCAACCGTGGCTACAATGCGCTCGCCGCGAATTCCGGGCTCAGCCCCGAATTGGTTGCCACGCGCATCCGCGATTCCGGCCTCTATTCTGTGTATGAATCCGGTCAACTTGAAACAGAAGCGTTTCTAGATCAATTTTCCAGCCTGCTTGGCTTGAAGTGCAATCTCGCTGAATTCCGCGAGATGTGGAATTCCATTTTCCTCCCTGAAACTGCTACCAGCGAAGCGCTTGTCATCGAATTGAAACAACGCTACCGACTGGTGCTGCTCTCGAACACCAATGAGCTGCACTATGGCTGGCTCCGCGAGCGTTATCCGATCCTTGACCACTTTGACGCCTACACGCTCTCTTACGCCGAGAAAGCAATGAAGCCTGAGGATCGCATCTACGC
>JANXLY010000084.1 GCA_025354885.1 Acidobacteriota bacterium
TAATAGAAATCCCCTCATCCCAAATCGACCGCGCGTCCAGGCGATGAATCACGGCTGAAGTACTCGCCTATTTCGCTGTCTGTGAGCAAGCCCCGAACTGGGCTAAATAACTCGAACAAATTCTTGGCACCCGATGGCTCGGTGGCCAGCCCAGACGACGGGCCGCCCTTCTCGCGCAACGCCTGGACGCCAGCCTGAATGAGCTCGTCTGCGGAACGAAAATGGCCGCTGTTAATTTCCTCGCGGACTAGGCGTTCGGTTTCGGGAGCAATGTCGATGTGCATCGCGTTGTACCTCCTGCTTATCATTCCTAAGCACTCATAATATCAATACTGCGCAACCGAACTCCGGCTGCAATTACCGCTCTTCAGTCCAGCACGAATCCCAAAACAGTGGTTTCCATGGCTTCTCATGACTGGCAACAATCTCTTCAAGATCCTTGCCGAAGTCAACATCAAGAGTCACATCAAGAGTCACCGTCGAGTTTCGTAACTTGGCTTCTCGAAGAATTTCGCCAATAGGCCGTCCGCTCTCGTGTTGTGCACGAATCACTGCCACCGGCCTGTAATCCTGCTCGATAACGATCTCAACGCCTTGCTCCAAATCATCTTGCATAGCTCTTTTCTCTCCCCGGACAGCCAACCGCCTTACCCACAAAACCCCGTCGTCGCCAATTCCTTCCTGCGTCCGCTCCTGGTCCCTACAACTTGCTTACAGCCACTCACTGTTCATACGAAGTCGAGCTGCCTCACCGCAGGAAGACGGAA
Organism: Acidobacteriota bacterium; assembly: GCA_025354885.1. Lineage (GTDB taxonomy): Bacteria > Acidobacteriota > Terriglobia > Bryobacterales > Bryobacteraceae > Bryobacter. The sequence goes on from JANXLY010000084.1 coordinate 768, forward strand.
GCATCCATGCGGAAGTACTCACCCAGACGCTTCGCCATGCTCCGGCTGATTCCGCGTTTGCCCGTCATCAGTTGACTCACATAAGCACTGCTCCCCACAACCGGGATCAAATCGGCTTGCTTCAGTCCGCGATGTTCAAGGACATGTGCGAGCACTTGCGCATGAGTTGCCGTCTTGCCAAACGGAGGATGCGCATCGTCGTATGCCGCCAGCAAAAGCAGAAGCAATTCGGCGTACTCTCGCTCCTCAGCACTTGCTTCTTCGCGGAAGCTGATTTCTTCTAATTCCTCGGCCGCAACATCATATTCTTCATCCGTCCGGATAGCACGCGGCCTCTTCCGTTCCAGCAGCGCTCCGTAGGCTGCGGGATCAATAGCAATCATTTGTTCCATCTCATCCACTCCTTCCGGTCGTATTCATCATGAGTCAGGACAGCTTTCACAAACAACGCTTGCCCGCGAAAATTCTCTCGAACGATCAGCCGGTACTTGTTATGAAGCGAGTTGAATATCAGCAGCCGGCCCACCAGATCTGCAGACCTGTAGTTCACCCTCACATCAGCCAGCGATCGCCATTCAGCCTGCTTCGCAATCGAGTACCAAATTTCGAGTTCCGCTCTGCACGCCGAGGCCTTTTCGATCTGCCTCTGCAGTCCACGCCGACTCACTACGTTCACATAGACATGCTAGCAAAATGATAGGACTTGCGCTAGCAAAATGATAGCTGAAACTCCGTTCACTTCCCTCCGAACTTTATTTTCGTCTGATTCTAAAAGACTTCACCCCAGCAAAAGACCTGCATGCTTCCCCCGCCGTGCTAACGTTTTCCCGGTTGCGCAATTGCGTCAACCATTAACGTTCGATTGAGAGGTCTATCCTCATGCCTGATGAAATGATTCCCGTATCACCTGACAACAACACCCAGCCTGCCCCGACCAGCCGGAAAGGCCGTCGCCGCTTCACCACAAAAAAACAGCGCCTCGCCGCGCGCAAAAATTCACTCAAATCCACCGGCCCTAAATCAGAAGCCGGCAAAAGTCGTACAAGACTCAATGCCTTCAAACACGGAGCCTACTCGCAGTCCGTCGTCATCCTTCCTGAAGACCAGCAGCGCTTCGATTCCATGTTTGCCGATTACGTCGCCCGCTTCGCTCCCGCCGATCATGTCGACTTCGAATATGTCGAACAAATGGTATCCGCCGCTTGGCGTCGCCGCCGTCATACCCAAATCCTCCATCAATACTGGAATCAGGCCATCGCCGATGTTGCACTCCTGCCGGAGAACAAGGCCATTTCAGGCGTCGCAATCACAACCAAGGCCCATGCCAAACTCCTCTCAGACAATGCTCCCATCCCCCAACTCGAACTCGCCGAACTCCGCGAAACTCGCAAATATCATTCCGCCCTCCGAGGCTATCGCGAAGACTACAATTGGCGAGAAAAGTTAAAAACGAAGGTCGAAGCCGACCTCGACCTAAACCTAATCCCATGAATGACCTATACGCTAATCTAGAGCTTATGACTCCCGTTCGCATAGGCATCATCGGCTCCGGTAACGTCGGCTCCGGCACCCTCGAAATTCTCGCGCGCAATGCCGCCGAGCTCCAGGCAAAACTCGGCTTCCCCCTCGTCGTTACCGCTGTCTCCAGCCAAAACATTCTCACCAAAAATGTTTCGAACATTCCTGCCGCCGCGCGGGTCTCGAGCAACTGGCGCGATGTCGCCTACGCCGAAGATGTCGACATCCTCTGCGAACTCATCGGTGGCACCACCACCGCGCTCGAAGTCATCGAGGCCGCCCTCAAATCCGGCAAGCCCGTCGTCACCGCGAACAAGGAACTCATGGCCCTCAAAGGCGCAGCCCTCCTCGACCTCGCCACAGCCAACGGCACCACCATCCACATGGAAGCCTCCGTCGCCGGCGGCATCCCCATCCATGCCGTCCTCCGCGAAGGGATCTCCGCAGATTCGATCCAGGCCTTCTTCGGCATCCTCAACGGCACCTCCAATTACATCCTCACCGAGATCGAATCAAAAGGCAGTGCCTTCTCGGACGTCCTCGCAGAAGCCCAGCGCCTCGGTTACGCAGAAGCCGATCCAACCGCCGACGTCGAAGGTTACGATGCCCGCTTCAAGCTCGCCCTCCTCGCCCAGCTCGCCTTCGGTCAGCACGTCAATCCTACCGAAATCTTTTGCGAAGGCATCCGCCGCATCACCCCCTTTGACTTCCAGTACGCGCACACCCTCGGCCACACCATCCGCCTCGTCTGCGCTGCCCGCCAGACGCCTGGCGGCCTCGCCCTCTCCGTCCGTCCCACTCTCATCCCCAGGTCCACCATTCTCGCCAGCGTCCTCGGCGCTTACAACGCCATCTGGATCCGCGGTGCCGCCGGTCAGGACACCTTCTACTACGGCCGTGGTGCCGGTCCGCTCCCCACTGGCGTCGCTGTCGTCTCCGACATCATGCGCGCCGCTCGCGATCTCAAATCCGGCGCTACTCTCCGCGTCTCTCCTTTCAATTTTCAAAAGCTCACCGAAGCCCCTCTCGCCCCCGCCGACGGCTTCAAGTCCGGCTACTACCTCCGCTTCCGCGTCAAAGATGCCACCGGCATCATCGCTCAGCTCGGCACCATCCTCGCCAGCCACGGCATCTCCATCGACGCCGTCCTCCAGCTCCCTTCGGACGACAAGAAAAATCTCCCCTTCGTCATCACCGTCGAACCGGCCCTCGAAGCCTCCATCCGCCACGCTCTCACTGCCATGCGCTCCCTCGATTTTCTCGTCGAAGAGCCGCTCGCTCTTCCTCTCGAAAAAGGACTCTAATGCTCGACGCGCCACTGCCAATCCCCTCAGATCTGCTTCGCGCTTTTGACCATTGCTACAACCTCGAATACACAGAAGCCCTCGCCATCTTCCGCCATGCCGCAGAGGCAGATCCCGGCGATCCACAGCGCGCAAACTACATCGCCCAGGCCGTCCTCTACAACGCAATGCTCAAGGCCGGCGCACTCGAATCAGAACTCGTCACTGGCACCAATCCCTTCCTTCGTCGGGAACGCATGAACCCCACAACAGAGGAGCAAGCCGATTTCGACAACGCCATCAACACAGCTTTCACAAAAGCCCAAGCCCAACTCAGCTCCAAGCCAAACGACGCCGCAGCACTCTATTCCCTCGCCATCACTTATGGCCTCCGCGCCAACTACAATTTTCTCGTTCGCAAGGCCTGGCTCGACGCGCTCAAAGACTCCACCGCTTCAAGAAAAAGCGCCCAGCGCGCGCTCGACGCAGACCCCACTTACATCGATGCCAAAATCATCCTCGGCCTCCATGACTACATCGTCGGCAGCCTCTCCTGGACCTTTAAGGCAATGGGCTTCCTCGCCGGCATCCACGGGGATCGCGATGGCGGCATCCGCACCCTCGAAGCCGTCGCCGCAAGTGGCATCAACAATCGCAGTGACGCTAAGATCCTCCTCGCCGCCATCTACCGCCGCGAGAAGCACCCCGCCCAGGCCGTGCCGCTCCTAGAAGGCATGATCGCCGCCTATCCCCGCAACTACATCTTCCGCCTCGAACTCGCCCAGATGCTCGGCGACCTCGGTGATCGCGAAAAGTCCATTGCCACTCTCGACGCCGTCGCCATGCTGCATGCCAGCCACGCCCCCAGCTTCACCCGCATCCTGCCCGAGAAAATCGCCTTCCTCAAAGGCAACCTGCTCTTCTGGTTCGACGAATACGAACGAGCCATTCCTGAACTGCAGCGCGCAGTCGATCATCGCGATCAACTCGATCTCAACACCGGCCTCCTTGCCTGTCTCCGCCTCGGCCAAACTCTCGATCTCCTCAACCGCCACACGGAAGCTGTCGCTGCTTACAAGCAGGGCATCGCTCTTTCCCCTGGTAGCGACTTCGCCAAAGAGTGCAGCCGTTACAGCAACCGCCCCTACAAAAGGAAACGAATCGCATGACTCGCCGCAGCTTCCTCGCTTCATCTGCCGCTCTCGCCGCCCAGTCCAAACCGCCTCAAAACGTCGTCCTCATTGTCGTCGATGACCTCGGCTACAAGGACCTCAACTGCTACTCGACGCCCACCCATCCAGTTCCCTACCCCACGCCCAACGTCAACGCGCTCGTCAAAGACTCCACACTCTTCAACCGCTTCTATGCTGCCTGCCCAGTCTGCTCGCCCACCCGCGCCAGCATCCTCACCGGCAAATACCCCACGCGCACCGGCGTCACAGACTGGATCCCCGGCATGGAGGCCCCATCCAACTCCAAACTCGAAACTCCGCCCACCAAAAACGAACTTGCCCTCTCCGAGAAAACCATCGCGGAGTATCTAAAGCCCCTCGGCTACGCCAGTGCCTCCATCGGCAAATGGCACCTGGGCGGTGCCGGTTTCAGCCCCACAGACCAGGGCTTCAACACCAACATCGGCGGCGATCACAAAGGCCAACCCAACTCCTACATCGCGCCCTTCCAGATGCCCGGCCTCACCGATGCCCCAACCGGTGTCGAGCTCACTTCCTACCTCACCCAACAGGCCAAAGAATGGGTGGCCAAACAGGCCACGGCGCAGAAGCCCTTCTTCCTCTACCTGCCTCACTTCGGCGTTCACACTCCGCTCGGCTCTGATCCAGAAATCATCAGCCGCTACCGCAACTCGCAAGTACTCAGTCCCACTTACGCTGCCATGATCGACTGCATCGATACCTCGCTCGGCAACATTCGCCGCCAACTCGATCGCTCCGGCGTCGCCGACAACACCCTCATCATCCTCACCTCCGACAACGGCGCCCTCGCGCAGATCCGTGGCAATCGTGTCACCTCCAACTTGCCGCTGCGCGAACAAAAAGGCTATGTCTACGAAGGCGGCATCCGCGTCCCCTGCATCATCCATGATCCACGCAACAAACAGGCCACTATCGTCGATCAGCCCGCCTGTTCCATCGATATCCTGCCCACCATTCTCAATTGGATTGGCCAACCCGCCCCCACCGGCATCGATGGCACTGCCATCTTCAATCGCAAAGAAACACCCCTTTACTATTGGCACTACCCGCACTACCACGGCGCCGGAGCCAAGCCATCAGGCGCAATCATGGACGGCGATTTCAAGCTCATTGAAGACTTCGAAAGCGGCCGCACCGAGCTCTACAATCTCAAGTCCGACATCGGCGAAACTAAAGACCTCAGCACTACAGACCCCGCCCGTCGCTCCAACCTCTACCTGCGTCTGAGGCGCTGGCGGGAAGAGACCAAAGCCCTCATGCCCATCCCTAGAAGAACAGAGGCTTCTTTGCAACCGCCTGCAGAAAGGTCAACACAAACGCCCCGTATTGAAATAGCGCCAGGATAAACACTCCCGCGCTCGCCCCAATCTCGCTTAGCAGAAAACCGCCGAGCGGCAACACCTGCAAACCATGCAGGCCAATGAAATGAGAAACTCTGAGGTCCCCGGCTTCCTTGCTCCAGTTGAGCATCGGAATCCCGGGGCCTCCGTCTTTCATGCCAACCGTGTGCGCCATAGAAGCAGCCATGTAGCCGCCTTCGATACTCGCGAGCACAGCTAGAAGTACGCCAAGCCTGCATCCCCATAAAGCTCCGGCCGGCATCGGCGCTGCTTTGGTGAGAAACCACCACAACAGCACCACAAGCAGAATAGTGTTGATCAGAATCATCACGCCCATAATGTTGAACACCGTCGAATTGAAGACCGTCGAAAGATTGAAGTGGCTGCGCTCGCCGCGCAAAGCCTGCCCAACAACGCCGACGTTTTCGAGCAGAATCAGAATGCTCGCAATCGTCCCTAAGCTCGAACGCGCCACAATCGGCGCTTCGACAAAATTCAGCAACCAGCCAAGCGTCCAGAGATAGATGCCGCTGGAGACGAGAAACTTCGCCGGCTTCAGCCAGATGTTGACGCCCAGCAATTGACGCTGGTCGAAGAACATCGCCATGAACACCAAAGCCAGGAGGATGAAGTGCAACAGACCAACCAAAGCGCAAGCCTGACTTCCGTCCTGCGCGCGCGTAAACCAATCAATCGGATTCAGGCTCCAATGTCCCATTGTTTCTTCATCGCTCCTCGTAGCAGCAAGTATAGTAACAGCCCGATCGGGCCAAACATAAAGGTCAAAAGCTGGCAAGGCAACAGCGCCCAGCGGGGGATCTCAAGTCGCATCGCATCCCGTGTCTCCCACGCTCCAATGAAAAGGTCAAAGGCCAGATAATGCACCCAACCGGCTAACACCGCCCGTGGCTGCGTGAACAGCTTCATCACCTCTGGCAGGCTCCCAAACCCGCCATCGCCCAGGCCTGCCGAAAGCAGCCAGAGATACAGACTGCCCAGAACCAGCGGCATGAACAGAGAACAGACAACATGCGTCCAGCGCCAGCGCGGCGCAAGCACAAGCAGCAGCCAGCACGGCAACACACTCGTATTCGCAACCTGAAACAGTTGGTCCAGCATCTAGTCAGCCCTCTCGTAGACCAGCCTGCCCGACATCCAGGTTCGCTGCACTTCGATCTTCTTCTTTTGCGCATCAAAGCGGAACTCCACCAGATCTCCACGATCTCCGGGATTCAGTCCCCGCATGCGCCCGCCAACGCGGCCCACTCGCGCTGCATTGGTCGTCGCCATCGTCACCGCATCACGCAGACCGAGCCCCGCGAGGCTCATCAGATTCGAAACACCGTCATCCATCTTCAGCGCCGATCCAGCCAGTCGCGTGCCGCCACGCAGCGTCACTTTACCTTCTGGATGCAATGTCACTTCGATTTCACCGAGCGCATACTCGCCCGGTTCGCATCCCGCCGGCATCACTGCGTCGGTCACCAGCACGCTCCGCTCAATTCCCTTCGCTCGCAGTGCCACCTTCAAAAAGCTCGCCGGCAAATGAATGCCATCCACGATAAAGCTCGCCGTCAACCGATCCTCAGCCAATTGATCCCAGATGTAATTCGGATGCCTCGGCAGGATCGCATGCGCCCCGTTGCCCAGATGCGTCGACATCGTAGCTCCCGCTGTAACAGCGTCAGCAATCTGCTGAGCCGTTGCCTTTGTGTGCCCGATGCTGACTACTACCCCTTCACTCGCTACTTCCCGAATGAACTCTGCCGAGCCTTCGTATTCCGGAGAAACCGTCAGCAAACGGATATTTCCTTCCGCTGCATCCTGCATCCGGCGCCATTCTTCAAGACTCGGCGGACGAGCCTGTTTTACCGGATGCGCTCCGCGTGGCCCATCCTCAGCCGAGATAAACGGACCCTCCGCATGGATCGCTTCAAACGCTTCGCCTTCTGGCAATTCGCGCTTCGCCTTCACAATGTTGCGAAACGCACCTTGCATGTCTTCGGCAGAACCCGTAATCACAGTCGGATAAATCCGGCTCACCCCACAGGCGAACTGCGCACGGATCGAACGGCTAATCTCTTCCATCGAAGAATGAGGAGAACAATAGTCCACTCCTGCAAACCCGTTCACCTGCAGGTCGATAAATCCGGGAGCCAGCCAGGTCTCAATGCCTTCGACAGCTTCGACCAATTCGTCCACCGCTTCGATGGCAGCACCAAACTCCACGCGAATCGCATGGCCGGTGCGGTAGTCATAACCAAAACATTTTGTACTCATCGCGATTTATTCACACCTTACCCACAGGAAGTGGCCTCTAAGCCCATCAAAACGAAAGAAATAAAAGTCGTGCAAAAACGATTCAGCCGCGCAGTTTCTCCTTGCCAGAGTCCCCGCGCGGCTGCTAAAACTGAGCAAGATCGTCGCTGCTTACGGAAGCAGGCTGGAGAATCTCGGGGGAGGTGGCCAGCCAGTCGAAGTGAGCAGCGATCCGATCTGTTCCTTCTACACGGCGACCGTTTGCGGTACTGCCGTCAGCCAGCCAAACTCATCCGGCAAGCTTCCTTCTACAATTCCAAAAAACTTGCTCTGGATCTTTTCTGTAATCGGCCCACGCTTTCCCGAACCAACCGTGATTCGATCAATACTGCGGATCGGAGTCACTTCAGCTGCGGTTCCCGTGAAGAACACTTCGTCGGCAACATAGAGCAACTCACGCGGGATGCCGGTTTCGACAACCGGAAGGTTGAGGCTCTTGGCAATCTTCACAATGCTGTCGCGGGTGATTCCTGGCAACACGCTCGTCGCAAGGGCTGGCGTGTAAACAATGCCGTCGCGAACCACGAAAATGTTTTCGCCCGAGCCTTCGCTGACCAGTCCATTCACGTCAAGAGCAATGCCTTCGGAGTAGCCGTTGATCTTCGCTTCCATATTGATCAGTTGAGAGTTGTTGTAATTGCCGGCACTTTTTGCCAGCGTGGGCAGCGTGTTGGGGGCCATGCGGTTCCAGCTCGACACACACACGTCTACACCCTGCTCAACAGCTTCAGGGCCCAGGTACTTGCCCCATTCCCAGCAGGCGATGTAGCATTCGGTGGGATTCGCGGTGCCGTTGACACCAATCACTCCATAGCCGCGCAATACGATCGGGCGGAAGTAGCAGCTCTGCATCTTGTTCACTTGAACCAGCTCAATCATCGCGTCGGCGATCTGCTGCCGGGTAAAAGCGCTCATATCCATGCGGTATATCTTCGCGGAGTCGAACATGCGGCGAACGTGTTCCTGCAATCGAAACACTTTTGGGCCATCAATCGTCTTATAGCAGCGAACACCTTCGAATACGGCGCTTCCGTAGCTTACGACGTGGCTAAGGACGTGGATGGTTGCATCCTGCCAATGAATCAAGCGTCCGTTGTGCCATATTTTTTCGGTGGGCGTCATAAGATTATTATAAGGTCAACACAATGAATCAACGAACTGTCATCGCCATTCTGCTCGGTGTTGTAGCTCTTGTCGCGCAAACCGCCAAACTCAAAGAACTCAAGCCTGGCTGGAATTTGTTCTCGAAAGACAGCGACATCCAGATGGGCCGCGAGTATTCGAAACAGGTCGAACAGGAGAACGATTTAGTGCCTCCGGGACCGCTCACTGATTACATCAGCTCGCTCGGCCAGAAGGTCGCCACCCAGCCACAAGCGAGCGGCTTCCCTTATACATTCCGAGTAGTCAACGACCCGAACATCAATGCCTTCGCTTTACCTGGTGGACCAGTTTATATCAACAGCGGCATTCTGCTCAATGCTGAAAATGAAGCCCAATTGCTTGGTGTGATGGCCCACGAGTGCTCGCACGTCGCTCTCCGGCATTCTACCAACCAGCTCACCAAAGCCAATGCGATCCAGATTCCAGCAATGATTGCCGGATTGTATGGGCAGTCTAAGGGTGGCATCACAGGGCTGCTGACTCAAATGGGCGTGGGCTTGGCCGCGAATGGAGTTCTGATGAAGTTCTCGCGTGGAGCTGAGCAGCAGGCGGATCTGCTGGGCGCGCGCATGATGTCGCAGATAGGCTACAACCCCATTGAGATGGCTCGTTTCTTTGAGACACTCGAAGCAAAAGCAGGAGGCAAGGCAGGCGCAAGTTTCTTTGCTTCTCACCCCAATCCCGGTAACCGTGTCAAGTACGTCAGCGAGGAAATAACATTGCTGCCCCGTCGCGAATACGGTACTGATACCGGCAGGTTTCAGCAGATGAAGCAACTTGCCAAAAATTTGCCCACACCCAGGAAAAAGGTTGCCCCCCTGGAAAGCGGGCAAGTCCCCAACCAGCCGCCTCAAAACTCCGACGGCAGCCGGACCTGGACTGGTGCCGACTTCAAAATCAGTTATCCCGGTGCCTGGCTCGCCCTTGGTGATGCAAACAGCCATGGGGTGACGATCGCTCCGCGTGAAGGCATCAAGCAGGAAGCCAACAGCAGCGTTCAAATCGGCCACGGCGTAATCATCTCCCACTACGAAGACGACGACGGGAGGTTCGATTTCAAACAAGATACACAGAAGCTGATTCAACAGATCATGCAGCAGAACACGTCGATGAATCGTACGCAGCCGCAGATCAACCAGCATCAGGTAAATGGCCGCAATGTTTACGTTACTCGCCTTAGTTCCAAGTCCGCCCTTGATGGTGGAAATGAGACTGACACGGTAGTTACAATGGAACACGACGGCGGCATGCTGTACATCGTCTTCATCGCCCCCGAGCGCGAGATGAACAATGCCCAGCGAGACTTCGATAACATTCTCAATTCACTCACGTTTCGATAAACATGCTCCAATCTGCGATCCGTCAATTAAGACGCTCTCCAGGCTTCGCCGCATTTGGTGTGCTGATTCTCGGCCTCGGAATCGGATCCGTGGTTGCCATCTTCAGCCTCGTGAACGCACTACTGTTGAAGCCTCTGCCCTACCCGCGCGGTGAGCAGATTGTACGCGTGATGACCAAGATCCCAAAGCTTGGCCTGCGCAACAATGTATCGGGCCCGAACTGGAGCGACTGGCACGACCAGTCGAAATCTTTCGCCGCTCTGGCGCATTACAGCGGTGGCGAGATGGCGCTCACGGTCGGCGGCAAGGGTGTCTTCAGCGAAATCTATCTGGTGTCGGGCGAGTTTCTTGATGTGTTTGAAGTGGAACCAAAAATTGGCCGCCGCATGGACCAGCGCTCTGCTGTCGTGAGCCATGGATTCTGGCAGCAACATTTCGGTGGCTCTTACAGTGCGATCGGACAACCGCTCAAGCTGAACCAGCAGATCTACACGATCGCAGGCGTAATGCCGGAAGGATTTCAGTTTCCAGCCAAGGGCTCCGTCTGGATCCTCGATGACAGAACCGTTTCTCAACAGAACCGCAGCGCGAATAACTTTCGGGCCGTGGCACGACTGAAGGAGGGCACGAGTCTCGATGCGGCGCAATCGGAAATGGATGCCATCGCGGCAAGACTCGCAGATCAATACCCTGGGACCAACAAAGACCGTGACATTGGCGTGATCGGCGTACAGGAGCAATTGGCCGCGCCGTACAAAAGCGCGCTCACACTTCTCTTCGCAGCCGCAAGCTTGATCCTGTTGATCGCCTGCGCAAATGTATCCAGCCTCGCGCTCGCAAGAGCCCAGGGACGGCAGTGCGAGTTTGCAGTTCGAGCTTCGCTAGGAGCATCAAGCGCAGTCATTGTGTGGCAGGTCATCCTCGAGAGCCTGCTGCTGGGTCTCTCAAGTGGAGCCGCCGGACTGTTGATTGCCACTTGGGCATTGCAGGCCCTTGCCGGCACATTGCCTTCAGAAATCGACTGGCGCGTTGCGGGCTTTGCAGCAGTCACTGCGACGCTGGCCAGTCTGTTGTTTGGCATCTATCCTGCCTGGCGAGTGTCGCGTATCGATTTGACCAGTACGCTCAAAGCGGGCGGGCAAAAAGGAATGCTCGGCGGGGGCAGCGGCTGGTTTCGTCGTTCACTGGCGATCGGACAAGTTGCGCTTTCGCTCGTGATGCTTTGCGGGTCGCTGCTCCTGATTCGCAGCATGGACCGTCTGCTCAGAGTTGATATGGGGATGGACCCAAACCACGTGCTGGTCAGCTATATGCACATCCCGGCGCTCAAACTCGAAGACCACCAGGCGGCAACTCGCAGCTTTGGCGAGATCCTGCGCGAGCTCCGCGAATCACCTCAAGTAGAATCGGCTAGCGCCATCATGGGCATGCCGACCGGCAAGTACCCGTCTGACGGCGGCTACATGATTGCCGGACATCCAATTCCGAAAGATCTGAATCAACTGCCGGAGGCAGGCTTTCGGGTCAACACTCCGGGCTTCTTTGCGACCATGCGAATTCCCCTGAAGCGCGGGCGGGACTTTACGGAAAGCGACAGTTACGACAAGCCATTTGTCGCCATCATCAACGAGACCCTTGCCAGGCGCAGCTTTGCGAATGCTGACCCCATCGGGCAACAGATTATCTGCGGCCTTGATGACCCGCGACCGATGACTGTGGTTGGAGTGGTGGGCGATGTGCGGCATGACGGACTCAGCAGCCAAAACAAGGCAGAGCTCTACATGCCTTATCACCAGCACCCCTATCACGCTAACGAGCTGCAACTGGCCATTCGCGCCAAGGGAGATCCGAGGCCTCTCGCCGAACTTGTGCGCGAGATCGCGTTGCGACGCAACCCGGATATCGCGATGAACTCGATCACGATGGAATCGATGATTGCAGAGAGTGTTGCCGCTCCGCGCTTTCGCAGCCAGTTGCTCATTGCGATGGCAGCTCTGGCGTTGATTCTGGCAGCAGCAGGACTCTACGGTGTGCTGGCGTACCTTGTGTCACAGCGCTTCTCTGAGTTTGGTTTGCGTATTGCGCTGGGCGCCGGGAGAGCCGATATTGTGGCGCTTGTATGGCGTGAAGCCGGGCTCATTCTGGGAATCGGATTCGCGTGTGGACTCGCGCTTGTTGCAGCGCTAGGCGCGACCGTTCGCAGCTTTCTGTTCGGCGTTGAGCCATCGGATCCTGTCAGTATTGGACTCTCGATCAGCGTGCTGTCGATTGCGGCTTTGCTCGCAGCAATGGTCCCGACACTGCTTGCGACGAAGGCAGACCCGATGGTCGCGCTAAGGTCTGAGTAGTGAGTTACGACGCAATTCTATTCGACTTTGACGGCACGCTCGTCGACAGTGAACCAATCCATTATGAGTGCTGGCAGGAGATTCTCACACCGTTTGGTGTGGTCTTGAGCTGGGAAGAATACTGCCGCGACTGCATCGGTGTATCCGACCGGGCCATGATCCGGCAACTGGCCGACGGGCTGGGTCTCGACTTTGACGAACTCTACGCAAGGTATCCGGCCAAGAAGGAATTGCTTCGTGACCGCATGCTCGCAGCTCCGCCAATGGATGCCGAGATCAAGGATTTTCTGTTGGGGTTTGAGGCTTTGCCGATGGGACTCGTGACGTCGAGTTACCGTCTGGAAGTGGAACCGGTACTGGAAGCTCTGGCAGTGAGACAGTGCTTTGTGGCGAGTGTGTTCGGCGATGAGGTTAACAATCTGAAACCCCACCCCGAGCCTTATCTGCTTGCGGCAGAGAGACTGGGAGTGAGGCGACCTTTAGTGTTTGAAGACTCTGAAGCTGGACTTGCGAGTGCGAGAGCCGCTGGATTTACTGCGATCCGCGTCGAGAACCCGAAGGATCTGCCAAGTCTGCTTCGATCCGCTATGCCTTCTTAGCTTCTGCTGCTGCAATAAGTTCTGCAGTGAGAACTGCACGCAGGGTGCGAATTTTTTCGCGGCTGCGGGCCTTCTGCTTGCGCATGCGGTGGTAACGGGACGAATCCCCTCGAACTGCTGACATGGGTAGGTTCCTTTCTCTAAGCAAGGAACTGAATACCCTTAAACGCTCTTAGTACTCCTTTAAGAGTACTAAACTAGAGGTTTCCATGGAATTTGAAAAAGTATATGAGCCTCAGCGCTTTGAAACCCGCTGGGCCGAGTGGTGGGTAGAGTCGCGTCTATATGCGGCAGATGCGAGCGATGAGAGGAAGCCTTTCAGCCTCTGTATTCCACCGCCGAATGTAACCGGCAACCTGCATATGGGCCATATGCTCGAGCACACGATGATCGACATGGTGGTGCGATGGAAGCGCATGAGCGGCTTCAACACGCTGTGGCTGCCTGGCACAGATCACGCGGGGATTGCGACGCAAATGGTGGTGGAGCGGCAGATGGCCAAAGAGGGCCTCAACAAGCACGACCTGGGCCGCGAACAGTTTGAAGAGCGGGTGTGGAAGTGGAAGGCTGAATCGGGCGGCGCAATCGTAAACCAGATGAAGACGGTTGGCGTCAGCTGTGACTGGACACGGGAACGCTTTACTCTGGACCCTGGTCTTTCGCGTGCGGTGCGCGAAGTGTTCTGCGGGCTGCATGAGCGCGGCCTCGTGTATCGCGGCGAACGCATGGTGAACTGGTGCCCACGCTGCGGCACGGCGCTCTCCGATCTTGAAGTCAAACACGACGAGACGGACGGCAGCCTTTGGCACATCAAGTACCCGGTGGTCGGCACCGATGAGTTTTTGATCGTCGCTACCACTCGTCCTGAGACGATGCTGGGTGATACGGCTGTAGCGATTCATCCTACCGATGAGCGCTATCTCCATCTGCATGGCAAGACGGTGAAGCTGCCGCTGATGGATCGCGAGATTCCGATCATTCTCGACGAGATGGCGGATCCGAAGTTTGGCACGGGCGTTGTGAAGGTGACGCCCTCGCATGACCCGAACGACTTTGAAGCCGGACAGCGACACAAGCTGCCGCAGATCAAAGTGATCGGTGAAGATGCAAAGATCACGTCGAATGGCGGCAGCTATGCGGGCATGGACCGATTTGATGCGCGCAAGAAGGTTGTAGAAGATCTGAAGGCAATTGGACTTCTTGAGAAGATCGAGCCGCACAAGCTGAGCATTGGCAAATGCGAGCGTTGCCAGACGGTTGTGGAGCCTCTGGTTTCGAAGCAGTGGTTCGTCAACATGAAGCCGCTAGCGGAAAAAGCGATTGCCGCTGTTGAAGATGGACGCACTACGATTGAGCCCGAGCAGAGCCGGACGGTGTTCTTTCACTGGATGCGCAACATCCGGGACTGGTGCGTGAGTCGGCAATTGTGGTGGGGGCATCGCATCCCTTCCTGGCATTGCCAGACCTGTGGTGAAGCGACCGTGGCGCGTGAAACACCGACTGAGTGTGTGCATTGTGGCAGCGCCGAACTGGTGCAGGATACGGACGTGCTCGACACCTGGTTTAGCTCAGGCTTGTGGCCCTTCTCGACGCTGGGCTGGCCGGACCAGACGGCAGACCTAAAGACTTACTATCCGACGACGCTCATGATCATGGGCTACGAGATTCTGTTCTTCTGGTGTGCGCGCATGATGATGCTGGGGATCGAGTTCATGGGCGAAGTGCCGTTCCGGCACGTCCACATCCACGGCATCGTTCGGGATGCGCAGGGCAAGAAGATGTCGAAGACGCGGGGCAATACCATTGACCCACTTGAGATCACGGCGAAGTATGGGACCGATGCAGTGCGTATGGCACTGCTGACGGCTTGCACGCCTGGCTCGGACATTCTCTGGACTGAAGACAAGCTGCCGAGTTCGCGGGGCTTTGCCAACAAGATCTGGAATGCTTCGCGATTCCTGTTTTTGAATATGGAGAAAGCGGAGATCGCCCCGCATGTCCCGGTGTCCTGGTCGGCTCAGTTTCTGGAAGAACGCTGGATACAGTCACGACTGAATGCAGCAGCGAAAGCCTGCAACGAGGCGCTTGCGTCGAACCGTTATCACGAGGCCGCGCAGACGATGTGGCACTTTTTTTGGGATGATTTCTGCGACTGGTACATCGAGATGATCAAGTTGCGCTTCAACGATGAAACGAATCGCGCTTCGATCTGGGCAAACCTGCTTGGTACTTACGAAAAGGCGCTGCGGCTGCTGCACCCGGCAATGCCGTTTCTGACGGAGGAGCTGTGGCATCGGCTGCGCACAGAAGGGATGCCTGTCAGCGTTTCAGTGACTTCCTACCCTGTGTACGAAGTTTCGCTGGAAGACGCGGCGGCAGAGCGCGAGATGGCGATCCTGCAGGAAGAGATTCGTCGCGCACGTAACGAAAAAGCTGCCAAGCAGATGGACCCTAAGCAGGAGATTGAAGGCCTGCTGCGAGGTCAGGGTAAAGAGTTTGAAGTGATTCAAGCGAATGCTGAAGTCTTCCGGCGATTGGCGGGAGTGAAGTTGCACTTTGAACGCACAGAACCCTCTGCTGTCACCGGAACTGTGTCCGCAACGCTGGAAGAAGTGGCGATGAGCGCCAGGGGCAACTTTCAGGGCGTTCATTTGATCTTGCAGGCTCCCGCCGGACAGACGGATGCAATGCGCAAGCGCCTCGAGAAAGAGATTGAGCAGCTCGAAAAGGTGATTGCCAACACGCAGCGTCAGCTTGGTGATGAGAAATTCACCGGTAAGGCACCGGCCCACATCATCGACGGCATGAAGGTCAAGCTCGGCGAATACGAATTGCAGTTGGAGAAAAACCGCGAGGCTTTGCGTGGACTCTAGCTGGCAGCATCCAGAGATCTACGATGTGGTGGAGCGAGCGCTTGCCGAAGACATTGGTGCAGGCGACATCACGACGAAGCTGACGGTGGAGGCAGGTCGCAAGGCGAAGGGCAAATTCTACGCTCGCGATGCAATGGTTCTGGCTGGCATTGAGCTGCTGCCTCTGGTTTTTGAATGTCGTGGCGGCGTGGACCGACTGGAACTGAAGGCAGCTTCTGGCAAGCAGTGCGCGGATGGCGAGTTGATTGCTGAAGTGGAAGGGCTTGCGTCGACACTGCTCGAATGCGAGCGCACCGCGTTGAACTTTATGCAGCGCTTAAGTGGTGTGGCGAGTCTTGCCGCACTCTTCGCAGCAGAGGTGGCCCACACCAAATGCAAAGTGCTGGATACACGCAAAACTACACCCGGCTTGCGGCGGCTCGAAAAGCTGGCAGCGGCAGCAGGCGGAGTGACCAACCACCGGATGGGTTTGTTTGATGAGGTTCTCATCAAGAACAATCACATCAGCGCGGCGGGTGGAGTGAGGCAGGCGCTCGAAGCATCCTTGCCCAGCGGCTTGCCGGTGGAGATCGAAGTGCGCACGCGGGCTGAGCTCGATGAAGCTCTGGCTTATGGTGCCAAGAAATTGCTGCTCGATAATCTGACACCGCAGGAAGCAAGAGAATGGATTGACTACATCGCGGGGCGGGCGAGTTGTGAGATCTCGGGCGGAGTGAAGCTGGATACGGTACGAGCCTATGCTGAGGCAGGTGCAGATTTTGTTTCGAGTGGTGCGATCACGCATTCCGCGATCTCAAAGGATTTGAACTTTCGTCTCGAACTGTTATGAGTACCGTGATCTGGTACGAGACGCTGGCTTCGACGATGACAGAAGCTTCGCGACTGGCAGCCGAAGGAGCGGAATCTGGCACGGTAGTGGCGGCGCGAACGCAGACAGGGGGTCAAGGCCGACAGGGGCGCGAGTGGGTCAGCGAGGAAAATGCAGGATTGTATTGCACCTACATCCTGAGGCTCGAGGTGCTGCCTGCGGATCTGCCTTCAATCACGCTTGCGCTGGGGCTCGCGGTGGTAGAAGCGCTGTCGCCGCTCACGGGGTTGAGCTTCGACATACGCTGGCCGAATGACGTTCTCTGGCAGGGCAAGAAATGTTGTGGAATTTTAGCGAGGCTCGAGCAGGGAGCGGTGCTGGCCGGGATCGGGATCAATCTGAATCAGCGTTCGTTTCCCGAAGGGCTGCGTACGCCGGCAACCTCGCTGCTGCTTGCAACAGGGCGCAGCTTTGACGCGGAGACTGTTCTTGAGGCGCTGCATGAGCCCGTGTTGAACTCGGTGGTGCTTGGTCGCGATTCCATATTGCGGCTCTTCGCGCAAGCGTCGAGCTATGTGAGCGGAAGGCGGGTAAGGGTGGACCTCGATGGACCTATCCTTGAAGGTGTGACGGATGGACTTGATGAATACGGGTTCCTGCGAATCCGGAAAGAGGATGGGACGCGCGAGACTGTGTTGGCGGGCAGCGTGCGGCCTGTGGACTAACAATGCTACTGGCAATTGACGCGGGTAATACGAATGTGACGGTGGGCGTCTTTGATGGCCCAAAACTGATCGCAAGCTGGAGGCTGCGCACGATCCGCGATCAGACTGCGGATGAGTGGGGCATCAGCATGCGGAGCCTGTTTCGTGTAGGCGAACTCGACGCGAGGATCATCACGGGTGTTGCGATCGCAAGTGTTGTGCCACCGCTCGACCGTCAGCTGGCCGAGATGGCGCAGCGCTACTTTCGGGCGGAGGCGATGTTTGTTTCTGTCGATGTGGACCTTGGCCTGAAAGTGGCCATCGACAATCCGCGTGAGGCGGGAGCAGACCGCCTGGCCAATGCTGCGGCGGCGTTTCACAAGTATGGTGGGCCTTGTGTGGTGGTGGACCTTGGCACGGCGATCAACTTTGATGTGGTGAGTGAGGGTGGTGATTTTTTGGGTGGAATCATCTGCCCTGGGATCGGCATAGCGATTAGCGGCCTGTTTGAGAAAGCGGCGCGTTTGCCACTGGTCGACTTTCGCGAACCAAGACAATTGATTGGCACAAACACAGTGGATTGCATCCAGAGTGGACTCTACTATGCAACGATCAGCACGATTGACGGAATCCTCGACCGGTTGCTGGCAGAACTGGGAAGCGAGACGAAAATTGTCGGTACCGGTGGCCAAGCAAAGCTGATGGTTGGGGGATCGAAGCACCTCAAGGTGATCGACGAGGACTTGACGCTGGAAGGCGTAAGGATGATCTGGGAACGCAATGCAGGCTGAGCCGTTCAACTATTTCAACTACTACACCGAAATCGAGGAGCACTTTCAAGCAGCGCGAGGGACGGGCCTGTTTCTCCTTTCGCCACTCGACTGGGCTCTGATTGAGACCTGGAAAGATTCGGGGATTCCGCAAGAGGCCGTACTGCGGGGGATCGACAAAGCCTTTGAAAAATGGCACGCGAAGAAGTCAAAAACAAATCAGGTGAATTCGATCGCTTATTGCTCTCAGGCGGTGATGGAAGAGGCGAAGCGGATCGACAACCCGCGCGAATCGAAAGCGGTAGAAGCCCCTTTTGAAGTGGGTGAGCTTGAGAAGCACTTGCGGGAAAATGCGAAAAAGCTGCCTGCAGGCTTTGAAGAGATTGCGGCTTCGCTGCTGGGGCTGGCTGAGGATTGTGCACCCTGGATGGGCAAGCTGGAAGAGCTGGAGCAGCGGCTCAGTTCGCTCGAAGAAAAGATGGTTGCAGTGGCGCGGAGCCGGCAGACCGAAGAGAAACTATTCGAAGTGCGGCGGCATCTCGAATCGCAGCTCAAGCCCTATCGCGGCAAGATGAGTGCGGCCGAACTGATGCTGATCGAGCGGAAGTTTCTGGATCAGCGACTGCTTGAAGATTCGGCTTTGCCACGATTCAGTTTGTTCTACCTGGGTTAGGCGAACTGAGGCCCTCAAGTTCTTGTAAGGTTGAATTATGAGATTTTTTCTTACCTTTTGCATGGCGCTGCTTATACTGAACGCGCAGGATGAAAAATCGATCAGCCTGAATGCGGAGGCAAAATGGATTGACACAGGCCTGAAGCTGGAACGAGGGGATCGTTACAGCATCGCGGCCAGCGGTGAGATCATCCTGCGGGGGCAAAAAGGCGAAGCGCAGAAATCA
>JANXLY010000095.1 GCA_025354885.1 Acidobacteriota bacterium
GCGAGCTGCACCTCGTTACAGATGAAACGTATTCTTACGTCATCCAGATCGAGGGCGCCAAACTCGACAAAGAAGACAAGCGTCTGCAGTACAGTATTTACAAGCTTGATCCGCCCATGCAGGCGGGCGAAACGCGCCGTATGCAGTACACGGTATCGCGTGAACCGAAAGGCATCGAAAATTCCGTACGGGGCATCCAAGTCTCGCAAAACGGCACCTTCTTCAACAACGGGATCGCACCGCAAATCGGCTACCAAGCGGATGGGGAGCTAACCGAGCGAAATGATCGCAAGAAGCGTGGTCTGCCTGAAAAGGACCTAATGCCAAAGCTCGAGCGCAACTGCACCGTGAACTGCATGAGCACTTACATTTCAAATAGTTCGGATTGGGTCAGTGTCGAATCAAAGATTTCGACCTCCCCTGACCAGATCGCAATCGCCCCCGGCTCCTTGCAGAAAGAATGGACGGCTGACGGACGCAGGCATTTTGAGTACAAGCTCGATCACGACAGCTTGAACTTCTACTCGTTTATGAGTGCCCGCTATGCTGTGGCGCGTGAAGACTGGAATGGAATCAAGACCGAGGTTTACTACCATCCCGAGCACACCTGGAATGTGCCCAAGATGATGAAGTCCATTCAGAAATCTCTCGATTACTGTACGAAGAATTATGGGCCTTACGCCCATAAGCAAGCCCGTATTATTGAATTCCCTCGAGTGGCGGGCTTTGCTCAGGCCTTCCCCGGCACCATGCCTTACTCGGAATCCATCGGCTTTATCGCCAAGCTCGACAAGCCCGATGACATCGACATGGTCTACTATGTGGTCGCCCACGAGATGGCCCACCAATGGTGGGCCCATCAGGTGGTTGGCGCCAACATGCAAGGCGCCACTGCACTCAGCGAAATGCTGGCCCAGTATTCAGCATTGATGGTGATGGAGCACGAATATGGCCGCGACATGATGCGTAAATTCCTCGAATATGAAATGGATCGCTATCTGCGCTCCCGTGGTCGCGAGCTGCTGAAGGAGCGCCCCCTGCTTACGGTCGAAGCAGGGCAGGGCTACATCCACTACCGCAAAGGCAGTGTTGCGGTTTACTACCTGAAGGAGATGATCGGCGAAGAAGCCGTGAACCGGGCGCTACGCAAGATGGTTACGAAGTTCGCTTACGCCGAGGCGCCTTACCCGACCTCGCACGACCTGATCGATGCATTTCGCGAAGAAACTCCCACAAACCTTCGTTACCTGATTAAGGACCTCTTTGAGGACATCACTCTGTTTGGTAACCGCACTACCGAGGCAAAGGCTAAGAAATTGCCGGACGGAAAGTATGAAGTCACCATCGAGGTGGAAGCCAAGAAATTCAAGGCCGACGAGAAGGGCAGCGAAACCGAGGCACCGGTCAACGACTTCATCGAGATCGGCGCCTTCGCCAAACCGGAGAAGGACAAGCGCTACGGCAAAGCACTTTATCGGGAGCGAATCCAGATGAAATCCGGCAAGAGCCAGTACAAATTCGTAGTCAATGAATTGCCGGAAAAAGCAGGGATCGACCCCTTCCGCCTGCTGATTGACCGCTTGCCCGATGACAACGTGAAGAAGGTTACGATCAGCGACTAGATGCCAAGAAAGCGCCGCACCTCAGGCTCCATGCCCGGAGCGCAGGCGACGCCGTTGCCTTCATAGATGGAGTCTTTGCCGTCGAGCGAGAAGAACTTTGCTCCGGCCTCACGGAGAATGCAGGCTGGTGCGCAGAGATCCCAGGGGGCGACGCTTGGCTCCATCCAGATTTCCATGCGGCCACTGGCTACGAGCATGGCGTCATAGATTCCGCCGAAGACGCGCACGCACCAGAACCCCGACATCCAGTCGAGCAGACGGGGACCAAAGGGCGGCTTCAGAACACCGTTCAGCTTGTTGACACAAATGACAGCCTGCTTTGCTGTATCAATGGTGCTGGCCTGGATCGGAGTGCCATCCCAGAAAGCACCATGGCCCTTGGCTGCATAGTACAGCTCACCAAGCATCGGCAAATAGCAGACGCCTACAACGGGCTGGCCATTCTCCTCTAGCCCAATCAGGATCGCCCAAAGGCGGTTGTTGCGAACGAAATCGCGAGTACCGTCGATCGGATCGATGATCCAGCGCCGGCCACTGCTGCCTTCCTTACAGGCACCTTCTTCGCCAAGAAAGCCGTCTTCGGGGAAGGCCTCCGACAGGATGCTGACAATCAGCCGTTCGCTTTCCTTATCGGCTCTGGTCACGGGAGAATCGTCGGATTTGGTTTCGGCGACAACGCCCTGATTGAGAATTCGGATGCACGCTTCGCCAGCCTTGCGGGCGGCTGAACGGGCAAAGAACAGTTCACTTTCGTAGTTCATGCAAAACGGGATGATAACATCGTCGAAATGAGTACGAGGACCGTATTTACAGCACTGGAAGAAGCGGCGGCCAAGTATGGCGAGAACACTGCGCTGATTCAGCCCGTCCACGGGGGCAAGCCAACAAGCTATTCGTGGACCCAATACATGCAGATCGTAAAGGAGGTCACTTGTGGCCTTCGTTCACTCGGCATTGGGCGCGGAGATGTAGTAGCGATCCAGAGCGAGACTCGCGCCGAATTCTATTTCGCGGATATGGGAATCATCGCAAATGGCTCCACCGCTGCCGCCATGTACACGAGCTACCCGCAAGGTGAAGCGATTGCGAAGCTGCGGGCTTGCAAGGCAAAGCTCGCCTTTGTTGAAAACCCAAAGATGATGGCAACTCTTGCCGCCAGTCTGTCGGGTGCCGACCCTATGGACATTCGCTGGGTGCTCATGACTGGCGACGCCGAAGGCATAATGACGCTCGACGAATTGCGCGCCCAGGGCCGCGAGACAATGGCCGCAGACTCAGAGACCTTTGCCCGCATCCATCTTGAAACCAGGCCAGAGGATTACGCGATCATCTATCTCACTTCGGGCTCAACCGGTGAACCCAAAATGGGTCTTGTGACTCACAAGGCAATCGTCGCTAACATCGCCGCAGCGCCCGCAGTGCTGCCTTTGGGGCCGACTGACATCACCATTGCTTTCCTGCCCAGCGCGCACATTACACAGCGGCTCGTACTGCAGTTGATGCCACTCGAATTCGGAATGACGATCTACTTCAGCGAGAGTCTGTCGCGCCTGCCCAAGGAGATACAGAGCGTGCAGCCGACGTTCATGCTCGCGCCGCCCCGCCTCTGGGAACGCATCTACACGAACATCGTCTCCGAGATCAAGAAGAAGCCCAAGCTCATCCAAAACCTGTTTTACGGCGGCTTGGGTTTGGCTTTGAAGGCAAGCGAATACAAGAGCAAGGACAAAGCTGTGCCTTTCTGGATCTCAACGCCACTGGCTGCCGTCGACAAGATGCTGTTTAGCAAGTTGCGTGAGAAGCTTGGTGGTCGAATTCGCTTTGCGATTTCGGGTTCGGCACCGCTCGGCAAGGACCTCGCCCATTTCTTCACAGCCGTAGGCGTCCCGCTGATTGAAGGCTTTGGCCTGACGGAAGGCGGAGTCACGCATATCAATCCGATCGCGCGGCCCAAAGTGGGCTCCATTGGAAAGCTGCTTCCTACAGTGGAGTGCAAATTGATGCCTGATGGCGAAATTGCTCTTGGTGGCCCGACGCTCTTCAGCTGCTACTACAACGACCCGGAGGCGACGGCAAAGGTATTCGCCGACGGTTGGCTGCTCACGGGTGATATTGGCAGCGTCGACGAGGAAGGCTATTGGTACATCACCGGGCGGAAGAAGGAAGTGCTGGTTGCCTCAAACGGAAAGAAGATTTACCCCAATCGTATTGAAGGGATGTTCAAGGGTGAACCCATCATCAGCCAGATTGTCCTTGTTGGCGACAAGCGCACCTTTGTGACGGCTCTCTTCACCTTGAATGCCGCTGCTGCTGAAGCGTCTGTCGAACCCGCGGAAGCAGTGATCCGACGGCTGGTAGAGCAAGTGAATCGCAAGGTGGAATCCCACGAGCATATTCGCAAATTCAAGATTCTGGATCGCGAGCTCTCGATCGATCAGGGCGAGGTCACCCCCACTATGAAGATCCGGAAGAGCATTGTCATGGAGCACTTCTCGAAAGAGATCAACGATATGTACGCCGGCAAAGAAGAGATGAACTAGATGAGTACCATCCGTGAAAAGCTGCTTGTGGAGCCGGGCAAAAACTTCAAGCTGTCAGGGATCGATCCCTCAGGAACGCCGGGTTGCGGCAGCAAAGAGGAGGGCCTGGCGCGCCTCGAAACGAACATCAATCGACTGAGTGTTCTGCAATATCTTCTCTATGCCGAAGGCAAGCGATCGGTGCTTGCGGTTCTGCAAGGGATCGACGCTGGAGGCAAGGATGGCACCATTCGCAATGTCACGAGTGGACTCAATCCGCAGGGCGTAACAGTTACGAGTTTCAAAGCTCCGGCGGGCGTCGAGAAAGAACACGACTATCTTTGGCGCGTGCATCAGGCGATGCCGCGCAAAGGGCAGATCGGCATCTTCAATCGCAGCCACTATGAAGATGTGCTGATCGTGAGGGTGCATAACTTTGTGCCCAAGGAAGTGTGGCAGAAGCGCTACGAGCAGATCAATCACTTTGAAGAAATGCTGGCCGAAAGCGGCACCCACATCATCAAGTTTTTCCTTTACATTTCAAAGGACGAACAGAAGAAGCGCTTTGAAGAGAGACTGCAAGATCCGGAGAAAAACTGGAAGTTTTCGATGGGAGACCTTGAGGAGCGCAAGCATTGGGATGAGTATATGGAAGCGTTTGAGGTAGCAATGGAAAAGTGCAGCACCAAACATGCGCCCTGGTACATCATTCCGGGCAATCGCAATTGGTACCGGAACTTCGCGGTGTCTGAGATTCTTCGCGAAACTATGGAAGAGATGAAGCTTGAGGCCCCGAAAGCAATTGCGGACCTGAGCAAGATCAGCTTCGAATGACCAATGCTATTCACCCCGCTTCGTTTGCGCGAGATTGAATTCCCGAACCGCATTGGCGTGTCGCCTATGTGTCAATACTCAGCGGTCGATGGCTTTGCCAACGACTGGCATTTCGCGCATCTGGGAGTGCGCGCCGTTGGTGGGGCTGGGCTCGTCATGATGGAGGCGACAGCTGTTGCGCGCGATGGCCGCATCACCTTGGGCTGCACAGGGCTTTGGACGGATGAG
>JANXLY010000102.1 GCA_025354885.1 Acidobacteriota bacterium
ATCAACAACAACGCAAGCTCAAGTGTTTGGCGTCCCAGCAGATATGCATCCGCAAGCGCCTTCCAATGTCCGGTTTGCGACGGCGGGATCTTTGCGTATCCGTAGCCCGGAAGATCAACCAAACAGAATCGGCTACCCACACGGTAAAAGTTAATGGTTTGCGTCCTTCCCGGCGTCGAACTGACAAAGGCCAGCCGTTTTTGACCAACCAAGCTGTTGAGCAAGGTTGATTTCCCCACATTGCTTCGGCCTAGGAATGCAAACTCAGGAGTGGTTTCTGGGGGGAATTGATCGGGGGCTGCAGCGCTGGCCAGGAATTCTACTTCAAACATCCCATCTCCAAAATAACGAAAGAGGGCGTCTGTACCAACGCCCTCCATTCTATCTCAAATTGTTGGCCGTCGTGGGCACCATGATTAATGGCGAATATCTTCCACGGGCTTGGTCGTGAAGTCCATCGTTGGAGGCGGGATGCCAACCGGCTCACTCTCGAGGGCGATTTTCAACACTTCGTCCATGTGTTCGACAAAGTGCAGCTTCATATCCCGCTTGACCACATCAGGAATGTCCACTAGATCGCGCTCGTTTTCTTTGGGAAGAATTGCTTCGCTGATGCCGTAGCGATGAGCCGCAAGCAGTTTTTCTTTCAGACCACCGATCGGCAATACCTTGCCACGCAAAGTGATTTCGCCGGTCATGGCGATGTCGCCGCGCACGGGAATTTTAGAGAGCGCACTCGAAATCGAGGTAGCAAGCGTGATGCCAGCCGAGGGGCCGTCCTTCGGGATTGCCCCTTCGGGAACGTGCACGTGGATATCGACGTGACGGTAGAAATCTTTTGGCAAGCCGAGTTGGTGTGCACGGCTACGCACATAACTCATTGCTGCCTGAGCAGACTCCTGCATGACGTCGCCCAGTTTGCCGGTGGTAGTGAGCTTGCCACGGCCCTCGAGAATGGTAACTTCTGTCGTCAGAATCGTGCCACCGACTTCGGTCCAGGCGAGGCCTGTCGTTGAGCCGATTTCATTCTTCTTGTCCCAAACCGCGTCGCGGAATTTCGCAGGTCCAAGATATTCATTGAGGTTGGCTTCAGCTACCAGCGCCTTCTTGAATTCAACCGGCTTGACGTCCGTGGTCTCCTTGGTAGCAATGTCAACCACTTCGGCCTTCTTGCGCCCTTTGGTTTTCTTGGGCTTCTCTTCGACAGCTTCTTCAAGCGGCATGGACATCACGACCGAGCGAACCACCTTGCGGCAGACATTGCCCACTTCACGTTCGAGGTTGCGGACTCCCGCTTCTCGCGTGTAACCGTTGATCAAAGCCAGTAGGCCAGCATCTTCAAATTCGAGTTGATCGATCTTGAGACCATTGCCCTCGAGTTGCTTTGGCACCAGGAAGCGTTTGGCAATTTCGAGTTTTTCAAGTTCGGTGTAGCCCGAGAGGCGAATTACTTCCATACGATCCTGCAGCGGTGCAGGGATGGTGTGCAGGACGTTTGCCGTGGCGATGAAAAGCACGTTCGACAAGTCGTATTCGACATCGAGGTAATGATCCTGGAACGAGGTGTTCTGGGCAGGATCCAGCACTTCGAGCAATGCAGCGGATGGATCGCCGCGGAAGTCCATCGACATCTTGTCGATTTCGTCGAGCATCACAACAGGATTCTTGGTGCCAGCCTTCTTCATCATCTGGATGATCTGGCCTGGCAGTGCGCCGATGTAGGTGCGGCGATGGCCGCGAATCTCAGCTTCGTCCCGCACGCCGCCGAGCGAAAGACGAACAAATTCGCGCCCCGTGGCTTTAGCGATCGATTTACCGAGAGAGGTCTTGCCAACGCCGGGAGGCCCGACGAAGCACAGGATCGAGCCCTTGGGTTTTTCAACCAGGCGACGAACTGCAAGGAATTCAAGAATGCGTTCTTTGATCTTGTCGAGGCCGTAGTGATCGCTTTCGAGCACATCCTTGGCGAAGTTCAAATCACGAATTTCTTTGGAAGCCTTCTTCCACGGTACGGCAAGCAACCAGTCGAGGTAGTTGCGGCTTACCGTCGATTCGGCAGACATGGGGGGCATGTTCTCAAGGCGGCGCAATTCGCTCATGGCCTTTTCCATAGCATCCTTCGGCATGCCGGAAGTTTCGATCTTTTTCTTCAGCTCGTCGTATTCGCTCTTCTCGCCACGGCCCAATTCTTTCTGAATCGCCTTGATCTTTTCGTTGAGGTAGTACTCTTTTTGAGCGCGCTCCATCTGGCGCTTGACACGACCCTGGATGGTGCGATCTACCTGAAGTTTTTCGATTTCGATATCGAGCATTTCGGCTACGCGAGTGAGGCGATCAATTGGATCGAAAATTTCAAGCAGTTCCTGCTTCTCTTCGATCGTCAACTGCAGATTGGCACCCACGGTATCGGCGAGCTTGCCCGGGTCGTCCGGACGAATGGCCGCCACCATGGTTTCGTAATTCAGATTCTGGCTGAGCTTTACGTACTGCTCAAACTGGGTGGTAACGCGACTCACAAGAGTATCGAGCTGCGGGCCTCCTTCAATGCGAAAGGAGGAAGTTTTGACAACAGCGCGGAAGAAACCGTCTTCGTCGCTGACGCTGATTACTTTGCCACGTTCCACACCCTCGACGAGGACTTTGATGTTGCCGTCGGGTTGCTTGAGGCTCTGCACGATATTCGCAATCGTGCCGACGCTGTAAATGTCATCTGGACGCGGCTCGTCAATCGAGGCGTCGTGCTGCGTCGCGAGGAAAATCTGCTTGCCAGTCGCGTTGGCTTCTTCGAGTGCGCGAACACTCGATTCCCTGCCAACAACGAATGGGGTCATCATGTGCGGGAATATAACTACATCCCGGATCGGCATCATGGGAAGCCGTTTTGTATCGGATCGTTCTTTGGTTGCCAACATGGTTCTCTTGTTTCTAAAGACGCAAAACCTGGCAAGAAAGATTCCTTACCAGGCCTACACCTTCGTCTAGTTCTCTTGTCGGATGATTTCCCGGATTGCGTTACCCGGCCTTTTCCAAAACAGCCAGGTTAATTTTCTGATTCAGCACCATTTCCTTGGTGACCAGAAATTCGCGGATCTTTTTCTGGCTAGGAATGTAATACATGAGGTCGAGCATCAACTCTTCCATAATCATGCGAAGCCCGCGCGCGCCAACTTTGCGTTCGAGAGCAAGAGCGGCGATCGCTTCAAGCGCATCGTCGTTAAATTTGAGTCTAACATTCTCAAACTCGAACAATTTCTGATACTGCTTGACCAAAGCGTTCTTAGGTTTGGTCAGAATCTGCACGAGAGCTTCTTTTGAAAGGTCTTCGAGAATGGCGACCACAGGGAGCCGCCCGATGAATTCGGGGATAAAGCCAGCGCGGATCAGATCCATAGGCTGGCACTGTTGCAGTAATTCACCGTCGCGCTTGCTGGCGGCGATGGGCGCAGGAAAGCGAATTTCTTTCTCGCTACCTTCTTCGACGTTTGAAAAGCCAATTTGCTTGCGGCCCACGCGGCGGGAAATAATTTTTTCGAGGCCTACGAAAGCTCCACCGCAAATGAACAGAATGTTGGTTGTGTCGACAGGGGTGAATTCCTGGTGGGGATGCTTGCGTCCACCTTGAGGAGGGACGTTGGCTATTGTGCCTTCGAGAATTTTGAGGAGTGCCTGCTGAACACCCTCACCGCTAACGTCGCGGGTGATGGAGGGATTTTCGTCTTTGCGGCCGATCTTGTCGATTTCATCCACATAGATGATGCCCTGCTGCGCGCGCTGGACATCCCAATCGGCGTTTTGCAGTAGACGCAAAATGATGTTTTCGACGTCTTCACCCACATAGCCTGCTTCGGTGAGGGTAGTGGCATCCACGATGGCGAAGGGGACGTCGAGGATGCGCGCGAGAGTTTGTGCGAGGAGGGTTTTGCCAGTGCCTGTAGGGCCAATGAGAAGGATGTTGCTCTTTTGCAATTCCACTTCTCCACCGCGTGTCTTGTTCATCTGGATGCGCTTGTAGTGGTTGTAAACCGCTACAGCAAGCTTTTTCTTTACGGGCTCCTGACCGATGACGAACTGATCGAGGAAGTCGCGAATTTCAAAGGGTTTGGGGAGCTTGTTTGGAGCGGTGTAGGCGCTCTCCTGCTTGTCGTCTTCGAGGATCGAATTGCAAACGGCAATACATTCGTCGCAGATGTAAGCGCGCGGATAGTCGCTCGGGGACGAGATTAATTTGCCAACTACGTCCTGGCTCTTATGACAAAAAGAGCAGCGGAGCGCGTCATCAGATCCTGTTCGTTTCACAATAGTTTCTCCGGGGGACGGTGAGCGTTGAAACCCAGCTTCAGTATATCAGCGGGTCTACCCGCGCTCTCGCCAAAAAAACATTCCCTTATTTCTGCGTAATGGTACTACTATATCGGAAACTTTGGTCAGACGGAATAGTGGTCGAGGAAGCGCTTGGCCGCTTGAATCCCCATGAATTCCGTCATACGTTCGCCTTCATACTCGATGCCAACCCAGCCCGGCCTGGTGCCATTTGTATAGCCGGACTTGTTCACAATCTGCATCAGACGGTCCATATCCATGGTTGTCTCTTTGCCGTCGGGACCGAAGTCGAAGCACTTGAAGCTAACACCTTTGGCATACGCCATCAACTTTTCCACTGCAATGTACTTATCGGTCGATTTTGGGAAATTACCGAAGTCCGGAAGTGTCCCAAAGTTTGGCAGATTCACGAGCTTCATCAGGCGAACGAGAATATCGGGGTTTGAAGAGATGCCGCCGTGGTTTTCGATTGCGACGTTGATGTTGCTTTGACGGGCATATTCGCAGATTCGGGTGAAGCTCTCCTGGCAACATTTCAGGAATTCAGTGATTTCTGCGTCGGTCCTGGCTTCTTTTTCGGCATACATGTTCATGCGGATGCTGTGGCAACCGAGTTCGGCAGCGTAGTCCACCCATTTGCGATGCAGATCGGCAGATTTGAGCCGCTCTTTTGGATCGGAGTGCCCCATGCTTCCTTCGCCATCGCACATGATGAGAACACCTTCGACGCCGAACTTTTTCATGTTTGTTTTGAGGCGTCCCAAGTAGTATTGCGTTGGAGCTTCCCAAAGAGTGTTCACAAACTCAAGACCGCCGATGCCGAAATGCTCGCGGGCGACTTGAGGGAAATCGAGATTCGTCATCATTCGCGTATGGATGGATTTGTGGAGGCTCCACTCGGCGAGTGAAATCCGGTAGCGCCCGTTTTGAGCTTTGACCGAAGGGGCAAGGGCGGGCATGGAAGCGGCAAGGGAAAGCAGTTGACGGCGGGTCATGGTTTCAGCTTAGCCGAGGGCGCATTGGGCCAAATGCAGGCTATGTAAAAGGGAGTGACGTGGTGGCTTTGAACTCGGTCTTTCGATCCGGTAATATGAAAGACCAGCACCCCTATGAGACAGCTTCTAATTCTTCTTCTCAGCATTTCGTCGGCGTTTGGCCAGGCAAATTTCGTAAAAATAAAGATACTGTCCTCGATGGTGGCGAGCACAGGATTTGGCGAATGGGGATTCGCGGCGCTAGTGGAAGTTGACGGCAAACGCATTCTGTTCGACACGGGGGCACATCCGGATACGGTCTTGCGTAATCTGCGCGAAATGAACCTGGATCTATCCGACATCACAGATGTGGTTTTGAGTCACAACCATCTCGACCATACGGCTGGACTGATGAGCCTGCGCAAGGAAGTAATGTTGAAGAACAAAGCAGCATTGAGCGTGGCCCATGCCGGGAAAGGAATTTTTCTCAGCCGCAGCACCAGAGACGGGAAAGAGACGAATCCGATGATCGAAATCCGGAAAGTTTATGAAGCAAGCGGCGCGAAAATTATCGAACATGATGCGCCAGTCCAGATTGCAAGAAATGTCTGGCTCACAGGACCGGTGCCGAGGCCGAATCCAGAAAAGAATTATGGCCGGGGGCTGGTACTCAAGCACGAAGATGGCAAGACGGAGGAAGATTTTCTGCCAGAAGACTTGTCCCTCGTCATTGATACACCAAAGGGGTTCGTGGTGCTGTCGGGCTGTGGGCATTCCGGTATTGTGAACACACTGGAGCATGTGCGGGCGAAGATCAAGAATTCCAGGATCCATGCGGTGATCGGTGGATTTCATCTTTTCGGGTTGAGCGATGAACAACTGGACTGGACGGCGGACAAGTTAAAGCAAATGGGCACCCAGTTGTTTCTGGGGGCGCACTGCACCGGGATCGAAGCAACATTTCGGATCCGGCAGAGGATGGGTCTTACACGACAGAGTGTTGCAGTGGGTTCTGTTGGTGGAGGTTTTTCGCTCGATCAGGGAATTGACCCAGGAACGATTGCCCGCTGATACGACTGGCAGAGGGCAATTCAGTGGTAACTCTAAGCTTCACGACGGCGTCTGGTTACAAGAGTCGTCGAAAGCGATTCCACGTAAATGCTCTCAAACATAAGTCCAGTCCATTGTTAGTTAAAATTTCCACTTTTGCCGCTCTGTCCTTGTGCCTTTTGGCACAGGATGCATCGAATATCACGAAACCTAGCCAGTCAGACATGCTGGTTGGAACTCGCGTTCCACGATCCATGGTTTGGAGTGCACCGACTAATCAAGAACGTTGGCGCGTCTGGTGGCGGGGCATTGCTGCGAGTCCGGGGTCCTATATCCGGGCTGGAGTCAGTTCGGGATTCAACCAACTTGGCAACTCACCCAAGGATTATGGCCAGGGCTGGGATGCTTATGCCAAACGCTATGGCAATAACTTTCTGACCTTTTCATTGCAGGATAGCGCTGCCCAGGCAATGGCCGCATCCGCCGGGTACGAAATGCGCTACATCCAGTGCAAATGCGCCAAAGTGTTGCCAAGAATCGGCCACGCAGTTCTGTTCAATCTTGTTACCTACAATCGGGATGGCAAGAAGGTTTTCAACTGGCCCTCCATTGGAGGAGGCTACGCGGTGGGCATGCTCTCGACCACATACACACCGAATCAAAAATGGTCTGCCGAGGGAATTCGTGCGGGAACGACTGCGATCTACTTTGGCTTTGCGTCATCCCTTTTGCAGGAATTCACACCGAGCAAGCTTTTTGCAAAGCACCAGAAGAAAACAGCAACAACTCCAATCCGTCAGAGCGACCCAGCTGTTAGCGCGCCGAACCTGTCGAGCCAGTAATCCGGCCGGCAAGCACGCAATTCATCCAACTGTCCGTAACCATAGCTGACCGCACACACCTTTACGCCAGCCGCTTTGCCCGCCACCATATCAGGGACTGAATCTCCGATCAGCAGACAATCTTCTGCTTGTACGCCGAGAGCTTCCATTGCCCGGTGAACGACATCCGGCTTTGGTTTGCTGGGAAATCCGTCGGTGCCCTGGATGTGCTGAAAGTGTGAAGCCAATCCAAACTGGGTGAGAATGTTTTGGGCCGTGACTGTCCCTTTGGTGGTTGCAGTAGTCTTGAGACCTTCGAGCCTTGCCAATGTCTCATCGACTTCAGGATAAAGCTTGGTGCTGCTGTGTCCGCGCAAAGGATAGACGCGGCGATACTCCACAACCCAGGCATCGATCTGTTCTGGGGAGGCCTCCGGGAAGAGGTCTGAGAACAGGTCGACCAAGTGCCGTCCGATATAGCTCTGCAGGAAATCAAAAGGAACATCCGGTCGCGAAGTTGTGCTTAAAACGCTCAAAACCGCCCCACAAATATCGGGGGCGGAATCAAGCAAAGTACCATCTACATCAAAGAGATAAGCCCGAAAGGGCGGGATCGCGGGCACGCTTTAAGCCGGGCTCGATCCTGGAGTCAAGCCTGGATTGGAGCGGATGGACGCATCAGGGCGCAAAACCTGTTGAGTCTGGCCATCGTTGCTGTTGGGCTTGTTGTTGGAGTTTGGCCGAGCGGCTGGCAGCGATTCACCGGCGATGAGCAAAGTGACTTCGTTTCCATCGAGAATCTCGCGTTCGAGCAGGGCTTCGGCAATACGAATCACTGCATCGCGACGACCTTCGATCAAACGCTTTGCGGTCTGATAGCCTTCTTCCACCAGGCTTCGAACTTCGGCGTCGATCGCAACTGCGGTCGCTTCTGAATAATCGCGATGCTGGGCAATCTCACGACCCAGGAAGATCTGCTCTTCCTTCTTGCCAAAGCTGAGCGGGCCAAGCTTGCTCATGCCCCACTCGCAGACCATGCGGCGTGCCATCTCGGTGGCCCGCTCAATGTCATTGGAGGCACCAGCCGTTTTGAGGCCGAGGAATGTTTCATCCGCCACACGACCAGCCATAGCCGTAGCAATTTGCGCTTCGCACTGGCCGATGTTGATATCGTTACGGTCCTGTGTCGGGAGGTACATAGTGACGCCGAGCGCCATGCCGCGCGGGATGATGGAGACCTTGTGCACAGGATCTGAATCGGGCAGCAGGGCACCAACAAGTGCGTGACCAGCCTCATGGTAAGCCGTGTGCTTCTTCTCTTCTTCGGTGATGAACATCGAGCGCCGCTCGACACCCATCATCACCTTGTCTTTGGCGACTTCAAAATCGATCATCGTCACGACTTTGCGGTTTTGACGAGCGGCGATCAAAGCAGCTTCATTGACGAGATTCGCCAGATCTGCTCCGGCAAAACCAGGGCAACCACGGGCGATTACACTCAGTTCCACGTCATCTGACAAAGGAATCTTCTTGGTGTGGACCTTCAAGATTTGTTCGCGGCCCTTTACGTCTGGCCGACCCACAACTACGCGGCGGTCGAAACGACCTGGACGCAGAAGGGCGGGATCGAGAACGTCGGGGCGGTTGGTGGCTGCCACCAGGATGACGCCTTCGTTGCATTCAAAGCCATCCATTTCGACCAGCAACTGATTGAGAGTCTGTTCACGTTCATCATGACCGCCACCGAGACCTGCGCCGCGATGGCGACCGACGGCGTCGATTTCATCAATGAAAATGATGCAAGGGGCATTCTTCTTGCCCTGTTCAAACAAATCGCGGACACGGCTGGCACCTACGCCGACAAACATTTCGACGAAATCAGATCCCGAAATCGAGAAAAAAGGCACATTCGCTTCGCCTGCGATTGCGCGTGCCAATAGAGTTTTGCCGGTGCCGGGCGATCCAACGAGGAGCACGCCCTTGGGGATACGGCCACCCAGCTTCTGGAATTTCTGCGGCTCGCGCAAAAATTCGATAATTTCCTGTAGTTCTTCTTTGGCTTCTTCTACGCCGGCGACATCCTTAAATGTCACCTTCTTCTGTTGGGAGCTATGCAGGCGGGCGCGGCTCTTGCCAAAGCTCATGGCCTTGTTGCCTCCGCTCTGCATCTGCCGCATCATGAAAATCCAGAATCCGAGCAGCAGAATGAATGGCGCGGTTTGGAAGATCAAGCTCAGAATTCCATTCGAGCTTGTGTCCTTGATGTCAATGTTGACACCCTTTTCACGCATGATTTTGTACAGGTCGGGGTAGGTCGCCGGTACAGTCGTCTTGAGGCCAGATCCGTCTTCACGGTAAATGCCGTGGACATCTGTTCCCGTAATCGCTACGCTCTTCACGCGGTTGTCCTCAACCTGCTTCATGAAGTCGCTAAAAGTGACTTGAGCATCCGCTTTTTTGTTGCCGGTGCGGACGACGACGAAGATGAGGGACACCACACAAATGATGACCACCCAGAATATGACCGATTTAACGTTGGAGTTCATTCTTACCTTACAGACGTAAACAATACGTTCCTTGATTCAGCTTATGCCAGAATCGTCCTCTAACCAATCGGCTAGTGACGCTACGGCCGCTTCCATTCCACATGCAATGCAGTCCGCGTCTCCGGGCCTGCCGCGAACCCGACCGCTGGGCCGAATTCGGCCACCCAGACGGGCGAGTCTCCTAATACGAGTATCGGCCAGGAGCGCCGATGCCATAAGGGGATCCTATGCCTTTGAAACAGTTCCTTGATCTTTTCGGGACCAGTCGAAGCATTTCTCACATAAGAATCACCAGGTCTCCAGTTTCGCAACTCCAGGCGATGTTCTGCCGTGGGGGCCGCGAAAAGCCGGTTCCAGTCTAGACTCCTGCCACCTTTATTATAGTTACATCTATGGTCCATCGTAATGACGACTATTCCCGCACCTTCCGGGACTTCGATGCGCCCAGGCACGGGAAAGTCCACACGGAAATTGCGGGGTGGCATCGCAGCTAAGGTTTGGAGACGAATGACGCGCATGGACCCAAAGCTGCGCATCAGGTCGAGGCCAGGCACCTGGATGCGTCCATTTCCTTCACTTTCCTCGGTCAATCGCAAGATTGCTTCAATGTGGGTGAACTGGATTTGGAGCAGGTCCCCTTTTACGCGCTCGATTAACGCTCGTAGCAGTCGACGCCGCAAGGCGAGGGCTTCGAGGCGGAAACGCTCGCAATCGAGGACGACCCAGTCGACTTCGGGACGGGCCAGTTCGTCCAGTTTTTTTGCGACCAGAGGCTCCAGCCACTGAGATTCGTCGAAGGCGATTTCAGCCAGATTCGCCAACGATTGGTCGACTTCGGGATTTAGCTCACGACGCAAGAGCGGCAGCAAGTCCTTACGAATCCAGTTGCGACGGTACGTTGAATCGAGATTGGAGGAGTCCTCACGCCAACCTTTTCCTGTGGAAAGAAGCCAGTTTCGAAGGTCTTCACGGCGCAAGGCGAGGAGCGGCCGGTAAATCTGTTCGGCAGTGTAAGGCAGGACACCTGCCAGACCACTGGGCCCTGTTCCGCGAGCCAGACGAAACAATACAGTCTCGGCCTGATCGTCCAAAGTGTGACCGGTGAGGATGGCATCCACAGGGCAAGTGGCGAACCAATCGTAGCGGAGGAGGCGGAGTTCCTCTTCGGATCGACCTTCTGGCTGGATCCTCTCTATGAGCACCTTGCAGCCCAGTTCCCGAGCCAACTCAATGACGAAATCCGAATCGCCCTCACTATCGAGACCCCGGAGGCCGTAATTCACATGCAGTAGCGTCAGCGACCAGCCGAATTGCTTCTGCGCCTCGGATGCAAGTCGAGCAAGGGCAACCGAGTCGCCACCACCACTCACAGCGATGCCGACTCGCTTTGCAGCTACAAGCGCGGGATATCGACGAACAAATTGCTGGAAGCGGACGAGCAAACGCGAAAACCTCTCTCCTCATCCTAAGTGCATGGCAGGATCAAAAATTTGCGAGAAATTTATTGGCAACTCAAGGGACGCCGCTTCGTATGAAGGTTATGGACTTTCTGTTTAACGAAATGCGTCAGACTTGGCGAAGGCTTCGTCACGCTCCTTTGTTCGCATCGATCACGATTCTCACCTTGGCCCTGGGCATCGGGGCCAACACAGCGGTCTTCAGTGTTGTAAATGGAGTGTTGCTCAAACCGCTTGCCTTTCCGGAACCGGAGCGCCTGATCGGAGTCTGGCAAAGTGCACTGGGCCTGGGGATTCAGCAGTTGAACGCTTCGCCGTCCACTTACTTCACATATCGAGAGGAAAGCAAGACGTTTGAAGACATCGGTCTTTGGGGAGACGGAGCGGTAACCATTACCGGTAACGCCGAACCGGAGCGTGTCGATTCTCTGGCTGTCACAGACGGCGTGTTGCCGCTGCTTCGAGTTCAGCCGATGCTCGGACGCCGATTCACCGCTCAGGACGATTCCCATGGGCAACCGGAGACCGTCATGCTGAGCCACGGATATTGGCAGCGCAAATTTGGAGCGGATCCCTCGATTGTCGGAAAACGAATCCTAATCGATTCGCGGGCTCACGAAGTAATCGGGGTGCTGCCAGCGAATTTCCGATTTATGAACCTTCTTCCGAGTGTTGTATTGCCCTTTCAGCTCAATCGCAGCGAGATCAAGGTTGGCAATTTCAGCTACCAGGCGCTGGCGAGATTGAAGCCTGGCTTTACGCTGCAACAAGCCAGCAGTGACGTAGCCAGAATGCTGCCGATGCTGCCGCAGAAGTTTGGTTTGAATTCTGGAATGAGCCTGAAGATGCTTGAGAACGCGAAGCTGGTGCCAAATCTTCGCTGGCTCAAAGATGACGTGGTGGGCGAAGTAGGAAAGCTCCTGTGGATCCTGATGGCCAGTATCGGAATCGTGCTTTTGATCGCGTGCGCGAACGTGGCAAAATTGTTGCTCGTGCGGGTGGACGGACGCCAGCGTGAAATTGCAGTTCGCACTGCACTCGGAGCAAGTCGAATGCGCATCGCCGGAAGTTTGTTGCTCGAAAGCTCGGCTTTGGGATTCGCTGGTGGCATTGCAGGAATCGGGATAGCTTATGGAGCGGTGCAATTACTGCACGCCTTCGCTCCTCCTTATCTGCCGCGACTCGACGAAATCAGGATCGATCTT
>JANXLY010000156.1 GCA_025354885.1 Acidobacteriota bacterium
ACCACCGCAGCAGACGGCACTCGCCAGGCCTTTCCTGGCAATCGCATTCCCGCCAATCGCATTCACCCTGTCACCAGCGCAGCACTCAGCTACTACATTCAACCCACCTCTCCCGGCGATGGTCCCGCTCGCATCAACAACTACATCTATCCCTCTCGCTGGGTCGCCAACATGGACCAGTGGACTGGTCGCATGGATTACGTCATCAATTCCCGCAACAACCTTTTCTTCCGCTATGGTCAGAATCCCTTTCAGGAATACCGCGGTCTCGTCTGGCCAGAGCGCAGTGTCGCCGAATCCTCCGGCAACACTCCCCTCAACCGCAACGGTCGCAACTGGACCGCCGACTGGACTTCTACCCTTTCCCCCAGCACCACCTTCAACCTTCGCGCCGGCCTCGCGCGTTGGGAAGAAGCGGGCGGCAACGGTTACGGCACAGGCTTCGACCCACGCAAGCTCGGCTTTGCAGATTCGCTTGTCAGCCAGTTCTCCGTTCTGCAATTCCCTGGCTTCGGTCTCGGCTCTTACGCCCAGATCGGCAACGGTCGCCCCATCTCGCCGGGCACCAACGACACCTACACGCTCCAGCCAAACCTCAGCCACGTCTCCGGCAAACACTTCCTCAAGTTCGGTGCTGAAATCCGCGAATTCCGCGACAATCGCGCCAACCCCGGCAATGCCAGCGGCTTCTACAATTTCGGAAAGAACTGGACTCAGGCCCGAGCCAACACCGCCGACGCCGTCTCAGGAAATGAACTCGCAACTTTCCTCCTTGGCATCCCCACAAATGCCAGCGTCGACCGTGGTATCGATACTGCTTTCACAAATCGATACTACGCACTCTTCGTTCAGGACGACTGGAAACTCAGCCCTCGTCTCACCCTCAACATCGGGCTCCGCTGGGATTACGAGACGCCTCTCATCGAACGTTACGACCGCATGCTGCGCGGCTTTGATTTCAATACCAACAGTCCGGTCACTACTCCTGCTCTTAGCCTCAAAGGCGGAATCCTTTTCGCGAATCAAAGCGGATCCCCTCGCAATTCTTTCAACACAGATCGCAATAACATTCAGCCCCGCGTCGGCCTTGCCTATAAGCTCGCTCCCAAGTGGGTTCTGCGTGGCGGCTATGGCCTCTACTATCTCGGCCAAAATGAATCCGGCGCTACCCAGGGCTTCAGTCGCGCCTCGAGCGCCATCACTACTACCGATGGCAACCTTACTCCCGCCGTCAACCTCACCAATTCCTTCTCCAATCTTCCCAACGGCCGGCTACTCGCACCCATCGGCAATTCACAAGGCCTCGCCAGCTTCCTCGGAGAGGGCATCAACATCAACTACCTCGATCGCAACCTGCCCTCCTCTCATCAATACTCGGTCGATATCCAGCACGAACTCCCCGGCAATCTCCTCGCCGAAATCGGCTATGTAGGAAATCTCTCCAGAGCTCTCCCGGTCAACACCAACATCAACGTGATCCCGGCTGCCGAGCTCGGCCGTCGTCTGCCCAGCGGTGCCATCGACACCGCCTACTACACAGCCCAGGTCCCCAATCCTCTGCGCGGCCTCATTCCAAATAACGCAGCCAAGAACGGTGCCACCATTGCCCGTCAGGAACTGCTGCTTCCTTACCCCCAATACGGCGGCTTCAACTACAACAGCCTCCCCATTGGTCGGCAGCGTTACGACGGACTCCAGGCCAAATTGACAAAGCGCTATTCCCAGGGCTTCGTCTTCAACGCCAGCTATTCCTTCATCAAAGTCCGCGAACAGGTTTCACTTCTCAACTCGCAGGATTACAACTTCTCCGATCCGCGCTCCACTCCACTTGAAAATCGCTCCGCCAACCAGATTGATATCCCTCACAAATTCGCAATAGCGGGCGTCTGGGATCTTCCCGTGGGCCATGGCCAGCGCTTCGGCGGCAATTGGAAAGGCGTCAGACATCTCGCTCTCGGCGGCTGGCAGATCAACTTCAACATCGCCTATCAAAGCGGCTGGGCTGTCGATTTTCCCAATGCCAAACCCGTCAAGGAAGGCTCCGCCAATCTCGGCTCAAACGCCACCTTCACTCGTTACTTCGATACATCTCTCTGGGATGACGCCAGTGGCAAACGCGTGGCCGCCCAAGCCCCCTTCACCCTGCGCGATTTCCAGACTCGTTTCACCGACGTCCGGGTCCCCGGCTATAAAAACGTAGACGCATCACTCGCAAAATACATCCCGATCTCAGAGAAAGTCCGTCTCCAGTTTCGCTTCGAAATGGTGAACGCCGCCAATCACCCCTGGTTCTCCAATCTCGCCTCCGGCGCCCTCGATGTAACCAATCCCCGCTTCGGCCAACTCGATCCAACACAGCGCAACCTTCCACGATTCATCAAGCTCGCCCTCAACCTCTCCTGGTAGGGCAGGCCAAGCTGTGATAATCTCAACCCGCATGACACGTCGTGGACTCATAACTTCCCTCGCCGCCCCGCTCGTCGCGGCCGCACAGACTCCTGGTCGCGATTATTCCGGCCAGCGCCCCACTCGGTATCCAGAACCGGACGTGGTCGTTCTCGACCCTCGCTTCGCCAAAATCAAGGTCGGCAACACCACCATCCAGCGCGTCGCCCAGGGCTTCCTCTGGGCCGAAGGCCCTGCCTGGAACTCCGCCGGCCGCTACCTGATGTGGAGCGACATCCCCAATGACAAACAGTTCCGCTGGCTCGAAGAAGACGGCCACGTGAGCGTCCTCCACCAGCCCGCCGGATATTCCAACGGCAACACTTTCGACTATCAGGGCCGCCAGCTCTCCTGCGAACATGGCAACCGCCGCGTCACCCGGTATGAACACAACGGCAAGATCAGCGTCCTCGCCGACAAGTTCGACGGCAAGGCCCTCAACGCCCCCAACGACATCGTCGTCCACCCCGACGGCGGCATCTGGTTTACCGATCCTGGCTACGGCAGTCTTGGCAATTACGAAGGGCACAAGGGCGAACTCCTCCTCAAAGAAGCCGTCTACCGAATCGATCCTCTTACGGCGAAAATCGAAAAAGTCACAGACGACATCTTCAAGCCAAACGGCATCTGTTTCTCTCCCGACTACAAAAAACTCTACGTAGCCGATAGTGGATCCACTCACTACGAAAAAGCCCCCAAGAACGTCAAAGTCTGGGACGTCGCCAACTCCAGGTCCCTCAGCGGCGGCAAGGAGTTCTGCAATATGGCTCTCCCTAATTTTTCGGAAGTCGGCATTCCCGATGGCATCCGCGCCGACATCCATGGCAACATTTACGTCGGTGCCGGCTGGATCGGCGCAGGCTACGATGGCGTCCACATCTTCGCTCCAGACGGCAAGCGCATCGGTCAGATTCTCTTACCAGAAATCTGCGCCAACCTCTGCTTTGGTGGCTCCCGTCGCAATCGCCTCTTCATGTGCGGCAGCCAGTCCATCTATGCGGTCTACCTGGAGACCATCGGCGCGCACATTTGCTGAGGCACACCCATGCTCCGCCGTTCACTCCTCACAATGCCCCTGGCGCTTGCCGCCCAGCAACGCAAATCGCTCAAGATCACGGGTCTCGAAACAGACCTCACGATCAACCCTCCGCGTAAGCCCAATTACGACGCGCTGCAAGCCCTCGGCCTCCACTCGGGCACCGTCACGCTCCGTATCAAAACTGACGCCGGCATTACCGGGTGGGCCACCTCAAGCTTTGGCGCAGTCGAAGGCGGCCCCAAGGTCCTTCGAGCCATTCTCGAAGAAGAAGTCAAACCGCTGATCCTTAACCAGGATCCGGCCTTCCCCAAAAAGATCCGGGCGGAGCTCAATCGCGGGCTGCAGTACCAGGGGCTCACTGGCATCACGCAGTTCGCCATCGCCGCTACCGATATCGCGATCTGGGACATCCTCGGCAAGCATGCGGGCCTGCCGGTATGGCGCATGCTCGGTGCCTATCGAGACCGCATGCCTGTCTATTCGATGTGCGGCTGGTATTACGACAACGACGACGATCTATCGCAGTTCAAGTCGCAAATCGAGACAGCACTTTCCCAGGGCTACCGCGCAATCAAGATCAAGACCGGCCGCAATTCACTAGCCGACGACGAACGCCGCATCCGTGTCGCCCAGGATCTCGCCGGCAAAGACCGCCGTATCATGATCGATGCCAATCAGGTCTTCAGCCGCAATGAAGCTCTCCGTAGAGGCCGCATCTATCAGCAGATGGGCATCTACTGGTACGAAGAGCCGCTCCCTCCAAACGACATGGAAGGCTTCGCCGAATTGACTCGCGAGCTCGACATCCGCATCGCCACCGGAGAAAATCTCTACACCAAATATCAGTTCAACGATCTGATTCAGCGCAAAGGTGCCGACATCGTCCAGCCCGACAACCGCCGCGCCGGGGGCGTAACGGAATGGCTCGAAATTGCCGCCATCGCCGATGCAGCCGGTCTTTCACTCGCCAGCCACGGTGGCGGTGACGTCAACATGAACATGCTCTGCGCCATTCCCAATGCCATTTATATGGAGACCGGCGGCCCCCAGTCACGCATGATCAACGGTGAAGTCACCGCCCCGGAAACTCCAGGCATGTCCACCGAACGCCATCCCTAAAGCAAAGTATCTGAAATAATTGCAATATCGCATAAACTTTACGTAATCTTTACAGAATTGACACATCTTCTTAAAGCGTATAGAGTAGAGGAAATTTGCTCGCTCCTGTTCATCGGGCGAATCTCGATTCTCTTCTCGTCAGAATTCCTTCAGGGGGTATTTCAAATGCAGCAAAGTTCGCTGCGCAACTTCGTGTTGCGTACAATCGCCGCCGCTACACTCACGTGTTTAGCCGCATATGGCCAACAATCGTCAGGCTCAATCCGTGGCATCGTCAAAGATGCCCAAGGGGCTTTGGTTCCAGGAGCCAAAGTAACTCTCGTCGACGTTGCCCAGGGGGACAACCGAATCTCCACAACCAACACCGAAGGTATTTTCTTTTTCAATCCGCTCAAGCCTTCGCTCTACAAAATTGATGTCGAAGCCACTGGCTTCAAAAAGTACGAACGCAGC
This sequence comes from Acidobacteriota bacterium, assembly GCA_025354885.1. GTDB lineage: Bacteria > Acidobacteriota > Terriglobia > Bryobacterales > Bryobacteraceae > Bryobacter. The sequence goes on from JANXLY010000156.1 coordinate 5,057, forward strand.
GAGATCCGCGTTTCTGCAAATGATCGTCTCGATCTTCCCGACATTCTTCTCTCTGTCGGTGCCATGACAGACTCCATCACCGTCGAAGCCTCAGGCGTCATCCTCCAAACTCGAGGCGCTGAAAAAGGCGGCGTGCTCACCGGCAACCAGGTCATCAATCTCGCCTTGAACGGTCGCTCCTTCCTCGACCTCACCCGCACTGTCCCGGGCGTCGTCCCCACCGGTGGCGTCGGCGGCTCCGTCAATGGCAACCGCAACAACCAGAACAACCTCATGGTGGACGGCATCACCAACATCGACACTGGCTCCAACGGCGGCCAACTCGCCACCATGAACATCGACCAGATCGCCGAATTCAAAATGCTCACCAACTCGCAGCCTGCTGAATACGGCCGCTCCTCTGGTGCCGCTATCAGCGTGGTTACCAAGTCCGGTACACGTGACCTCCATGGCACCGGCTATCTCTTCCACCGTCACGAAGGTCTCAACGCCAACAACTGGCGCAACAACGTCGAAGGCCGCGCCCGTCAGCTCACCCGCAACAACACCGGAGGCTTCAACGTCGGTGGGCCCGCCTACATCCCCAAGATCAATCCCAACCGCGACAAGCTCTTTTTCTTCGTTGGAATTGAATGGCAGAATGCTCTTTCGCCCAATTCGCTTCGCAATGTACTCGTTCCGACGGTCGCCGAGCGCGGCGGCAACTTCTCTGCAACCAAAGAAGGCGATGGCCGCCCCGTCTTCATTCGCGACCCCCTCAGCACTCAGCCCTGCGCCACCAATGCTGGCGGCGGCGGTTGCTTCCCGGGCAACATCATCCCGGCCAGCCGCATCAACGCCGACGGACAAAAGATTCTCAACTTCTATCCAACTCCAGGTGGCTCCCTCGATCCCCAGTTCAACTATCAAACCCAGGTTTCCGATAAATTCCCCCGCCGCGAAAACATCTATCGTGGAGATTACAACATCACCGACAAATGGCGCTTCTACTCCCGCTTCATCAAGACCAAATCCGAGCAGGATAAGGCTTATGGCCAATGGAATGCCGACTACAACATTCCCTTCGCCCCGATGAATTTCGGCAACCCGGGCTGGAGTTGGGTGAACAATCTCACCACCATCATCAACCCGACACTCACCAACGAGTTCATCTTCGGCTCATCGAAGAACGTCCTCAATATCGACCCCGTTGATAAGACCTTCGACCGTGCAAAGCTTGGCCTCAACTACAAGATGCCCTTCAACGGCGACACTCTCGGGCTCGTCCAGAACTGGCGCTTTGGTGGCGTCCCCAATGCACCCTTCACCGGTTTCAACGGCACTCCTTTCCGTAACTTCAACAACACCATCGACATCACCGACAACGTGACCAAGGTCAGAGGTGCCCACACCATGAAGTTCGGCATCTACCTCCACAAGAGCCGCAAGGACCAGACTGCATTCACCTCCATCAATGGCGACATCTGGTTTGACCGCAACAGTCAAAACCCGGGCGACACCAATTGGGCCTACTCCAACGCGCTCCTCGGCAACTTTGATCGCCTCGCTCAATCCGACAAGGCACTCAATGGTCAATACCGCTCCTGGAACATCGAATGGTTCGCTCAGGACAACTGGCGCATTAGCAAGAAACTAACCCTCGATTACGGCATCCGCTTCTACATCATTCAGCCACAATACGATGCCGCGCAGAATACCTCATCGTTCAATCCTGCGCTCTATGACAAGGCCAGCAGCGCCGTCATGGTACAGCCAATCCGCGTCAACGGAGCGAATTTCGGCTATAACCCCATCACTGGCGCAACCGTCCCCAATGCTCTCGTCGGCTCCATCCTCAACACGGGCAAAGGCTTCGTAAATGGCCTCTATGCCAACGGCATGGGACTCTCCAATTCAAACAGCTACCCCAAAGGCTTGATCGACAGCCGCGGCGTGCACTATGCTCCCCGCCTCGGGCTCGCCTATCAGTGGAACGATAAAACCGTCGTCCGCGCCGGCTTCGGTACCTTCTACGACCGTTTTCAGGGCAACCCTGTCTTCGACATGCTGCCCAATCCACCGTCCACAACTCGCCCCACTTACTATTTCGGAAACCTCAGCACCATTCAGAATCTGCAGGGCTCATTTTTCCCGAACAACGTTCGCGGCTTCGACAAAAAAGGCAACGTCCCTACCACCTATCAGTGGAACCTCACCGTCCAACGCCAACTGGCCAAGTCCACTTCGCTTGAAGTCAGCTATGTCGCTAACAAAGCAACCCATCTGTTGTCCACTTACGACTTCAACGCCATGCCCTTCGGCTCTGCCTGGCTCAGGCAGAATCAGGACCCCCGCACTGCCGATCTGAGCGCTACCAAGTTCGACGGACGCACCGCGCTTCCGGTCAACTTGTATCGCCCCTACCTCGGCCACGGCGAAGAAGTCCTCACCACCTTCGGTGGCTTCTCCACCTACCACTCAATGCAGGTCAGCCTCAACAAGAACAGTGGCAAAGGCCTCCAGTACGGCGTCTCCTACACCTGGTCGAAGGCTCTCGGCCTCTCCTCCGGCGATGGAGACCGTCTCCACCCCACCAACTACCGCATGGCCAACTACAGCTACCTCTCTTTCGACGTTCCCCATATGATCGTTGCCAACTTCATTTATGACGTGCCCTCGCTCGCCAAGAGCTTGTCCATGATGAACAACGTTGTCGGCCGCAACATCTTCGGCGGTTGGCAGGTATCCGGTCTCGTCTCAATGATTGGCGGTCAGCCCGGAAACATTGGCGTCGGCATCCAGGGCATCGGTGGCGAATTCAACCGCGTCTACACCGGTTCTGAATCCGTCGGCCCGCGCGTTGTCGTCAACGGCAATCCGATCCTTCCGATCGGAGAACGCACCGAGAACCGCTACATCAACGCCTCTGTCTTCGCTCCTCCGCAAATCGGCAGCCAGGGTCTCGAATCCGCACAACGCATTGTCCGCCTCCCCGGCGTCAACAACTGGGATATCTCGGTGTTCAAGAACATTGCTACGGGCAAAGAAGGCCGCTTCTTCCAGCTCCGTCTCGAAATGTTCAACGCCCCGAACCACACCCAGTTCTCCGACTTCAACCGCGGAGCAACCTTTAACGCCACAACCGGCGCGATCACTAACCTCCCCACCGCTCTCGGTGGTACCGGCGGCCGATTCGGTTTCGGCGCAATCAACGCCGCACGCGACCCCCGCAACATTCAGCTCGCAGGCAAGTTCTACTTCTAGAACTCTGCGACAACCAACAACCCAAAGGGCCGGCGCAAGCCGGCCCTTTTCTATTTCCGGATCCTGTGATCGGTAAACGTCAAATACGGAACCGGTGTCGACTTCGGCATATGGCACGACGCGCAATCCGGCGTTCTGGGGCATGTGCCAGCAGACTTCCCCGCATGACAGCCAACGCACGTCTTGTCATAACTCACAGAGGCCGCCACGCTCGTGTGTGGGTTGTGACAACTCACACAAGTCAACTTCCCCCCGCTCTTCAAATAGCAGCGGCTCACCACCAACCCCACCGGCGCAAACCGCACACTCATCGGGTCTTCCACTTCCGGAATCGGTGATGCATATTCCCGCGACGGCGAGCGATGACAGGTCGCACACGCCGCCACACTCGTATCTCGGCGAATCGTCTTCGCTACAGGATGTCCACCCTGCGCACCATGGCAGTTCTCGCAATGCACACCCGCCCGCTCCCCAGTCATGTGACACCCAAAACACCGCGCTGCATTCTGAGGAGTCTGCACCACCCCCATCGCCCTCTCGATGTCCTCCGACGGCTGCACCGGATGTCCCGGTGTCAAACTCAACTTCCCCGTCGCCGCATACCAGCTCAAACGCTGTTCCACCCATCGCTCTCCATCCTTGAAAACAGGCGTCCGCGCATAGTGCCCTGCCCCAAACAGCCAGGTCAGTGCAAACACTCGCTCCACCCCATCCTGCGTGATCGTCACACCCGACTTGTCAAATGCGTAACTAGTCCCACCCCGCTCCCGCAGCGTCTTCCCCGCAAACCCCTCGCCGTCATAAGCCTTCAGCGTCAGCGCATGCCGCGACTTACGCTGCACCTCAATCTTGTCCTGGTGACAAGGCGTACAACCCAGCGCTATTGCTGCTCCGAGAACAAATCCTGCTGCGTAGCGAGATCCTTTGCCGAAATCCGCTTGACGGCGGCAAACTCCCGCGCTGCCTCTGCCTTGCGCCCCATTCCCTGGTAAACGGAGGCCAGCAAATAATGCGCTTCCCGGTACTCCGGATCTGCCGCAATCGACTTCTCGAGACACCTTACCGCCTCCACACTCTTCTTGTTTTGCCAAACCAGTTTCGCCAACTGATAGTTCGCCCGCGCATGCTTCGGCTTCTTGGCCAGACTCGCACGCAGCAATCGTTCAGCCTCAATCTTATCCCCGCCCGACATTGCCACTGCCGCTCCCAGGGTAAACTGCGCCTCCGCACTCTCCGGATGCCTCTTCAATTCTCCACGCCACTCCACCAAGGCCTCCGCATTCTGTTTCTTCCTCCAATAAACCGACCCAATGTGCAGGCCCAGCGTCGGCAATGCCGGCTGCAAGCTCCGCGCCTTCAAAAAAGCGTCCAGCGCCTCGTCAAAGCGTTCTTCTACATACAGCGCCTGCCCCATCGTCAGCAGCACTTCCGCCGAATTTCCCTGTTCGAGCAGTGGCGTCAGAATCTTCTGCGCCTGTACCGCACGGTCCGAACGCAGATAAGCGGTCGCAAGTCCCAGCTGTACACTCGCATCCGTTGTCGGCAGCAACCCCTCAAAAGCCGCAGCCGCCTCCCCATACTTCTCAAGCTCCAAAAGCGACAATGCCCGCAATTGCATCGACTGCCGATGCCCCGGCTGCGCCTTCAAGAAAGCATCAAACTCCACAACCGCCTTCCCCCACTCCCGCATCTTGAAGTACGCCAGCCCCAGATTCAAATGCAAAGGAGCCAGTCCCGGCCGCAACTCGAGCGCCTTGCGATACTGCACCACCGCCGCCCCAAACTCCTCTCGCCGCGACAAAACCGCCCCCAGATTCGCCAGCGCCTCCACATGTGCTGGATGCGTTTTCAGATGCTCCCGATAAGCCTGCTCCGCCTCCACCAGCTTGCCGGCACGCAACAAGTCACCCCCGCGTTCATACAGGTCCAACTGCGCCAGCAACCAGAAAATTGTCAAACACCACATGATTCGTTATTTTAGATCGAATCCCGCCGCGGCAAGTCTCGGCTTCACGGGCCACCGTCCGCTCAGCGCCGAGCAATGAACGTGAAGATGTACAACACCAGTACCGCCACAGCGACGCATTGCGCCATCACCACCTGCGATATTGCCTTTTTTACCTCTTTAGTGGCATCGCTTGCGATCAGTACTTTCTCGCTTGCAATGAAATGCGATTTCCCAAAAAAATACAGCAGACTGGAAGCCAGCACAAAAATGCAAAGCAACAGCGTTTCCGTTAGACTAAAGCCATTTTTCATTGCTCGAAATGCATTGAGGACTGCAACGCCAAAACAGGCAGCGAAGATTAAATGGAAACTGATGCGGAAAATCATGGGTGCTCTCCTATTGACCAAATGCTAATGTTGAACACACACTGCCGCCATTGCCATCGCTGAAACAGCCGCCGCCGCGCCAAATACAACTGCTGTTGTGCATGCTTCTATGTATAGACCCTCACTCATGTAGCACGCAAGTCCGGCCAGCGCTGAAATAGCAGCAAGTCCTGCAACAGCAATCCCAGCATCGTAACACCATTGTGGAGTTGCCCCGACACTTTGAGCATTTCGTCTCGAGGCATTTTGCTTTCCTTGCAGCATCAACTCAAGATCCTTGAGCACCCTATCATATTCGGCACCAAGCACGATTGGAGATCTGGAAGTCATTGTCAAAGCTTCCGCCTTCGCGATACCTCGCTTGGGCAACAATTCAACCAATTGACCCGGAGCGAGAAGTAATCCTCGCCGTTGGATTTCTCTTTCTGCAGAAAACAATGATTCCCTCAATTCCGTCGTCGAAAATCCAAAACCCTGCTTTTCTCGTATCATGGACTGGATAGGAGAAAATATCAATGCATTTTCGGCGGCCTTAAAAAAATACGCAGACGAGACTCTAAGGCCCATTATATCGGAGGAATTCAATTGTTTTGCGATACTCTTCAAGCGAACCACCTCAAGGGCAGAATAAATTCCTTCAAGAATGACTGGGTCAATAGTAGCGGCTCGTGCAATAGAAGGGGAGATCAACAATTCACCCAATGCCACGCAAGCTCCAACCCCAGCCAAATCGCCCAAAAATTTCCGTTTATTCTTTTGTACGGCCAAAATATTACTAACTCGTATGGATTCCATGGTTGGGCGATACCAGATATAAGCGCGATAAACAGCAGGTATTAATCCGATTTAATCCAGTAAAGCTTACATCTACACGTTATTGACCCGCCTTGAGCAATTGCTAAAGCTTTGATTTGAAACAGGCCATGTAGCGTTGCGTCGTGCGGCCGCGAGGTTACTTTTTCCTCCCAACTCGATTCCGGGGAGAATCGCAATCACGCATCTGCAGCTTTATCTTTCGATGAAAAACTGGGCCTGCCTTGAAGATGGTTTCTGCACCGGCTAACCCCTCGAAAAAATATATCGCCAGTTCCGCATTGCCCGCTTCTCCATCCCCACGATAACCCTGATAAACACGGACCAAAATGCTAAAATAATGGTTTGGCAAACGATACGGAAAATCCACAGGGCCCGGGCGGCAAAGACCCGGGCGGCAACGACCCCGCAACCCAGCTCCCATTAGGCGAAAATCCTAAAAATCACATCCCGGTAAATATCGAGGATGAGATGAAGCGCTCCTACCTCGATTACGCCATGAGCGTAATCATTGGGCGCGCGTTACCCGACGTGCGGGACGGCCTCAAACCCGTCCACCGCCGCATTTTATTCTCCATGAGCGAAATGGGCCTCCAGTGGAATCGCCCCACCCGCAAATGCGCTCGCGTCTGCGGTGACGTGCTCGGCAAATACCACCCCCACGGCGAAGGCTCCGTCTACGACGCCCTCGTCCGCATGGCTCAGCCCTTCTCTCTCCGCTACCCGCTCATCAATGGTCAGGGTAATTTCGGCTCCGTCGATGGAGACCCGCCAGCCGCCATGCGTTACACCGAAGCGCGCCTCTCCAAAATCGCCAGCTCCATGATGGAAGACATCGACAAGGAAACTGTCGATTTCAAGCCCAACTTTGACGACTCCGAAATGGAACCCGAGTTCCTCCCCACCGTCGTCCCCAACCTCCTCATCAACGGCTCCGGTGGTATCGCCGTCGGCATGGCCACGAACATCCCGCCGCACAACCTCACTGAGGTCGTCAACGGCCTCATCGCCATCGTAGAAAATCCAAAGATGACCCTCGCCGAGATGCTGCCCATCATCACCGGCCCGGACTTCCCCACCGGTGGCCTCATCCTCGGCCGTGCCGGCATCGTCGATTGCTACACCCGTGGTCGCGGCTCGATCAAGATGCGCGCCAAGGCCTTTACCGAAAAGCTCGGTAAAGACCGCGAGAGCATCATCATCACCGAGATCCCCTATCAGGTAAACAAGGCGAAGCTCATCACCGACATCGCCGCCCTCGTCAACGAAAAGAAAATCGATGGCATTTCCGATGTCCGCGACGAAAGCGATCGCGACGGCATGCGCATCGTTCTCGAACTCAAGCGCGGCGAGCACCACGAGGTCGTCCTCAACCAGCTCTACAAGCTCACTCAGATGCAGACCAACTTCGGCGCCATCATGCTCGCCGTCGTCAATGGTCAGCCCCGCGAACTCAAACTGCTCGAAATCCTCAAGCTCTTCGTCGAGCACCGCAAAGAAGTCGTGCGCCGCCGCACGGACTTCCTTCTGCGCAAAGCCCGTGATCGCGAACACATCCTGGTCGGATTCAAAAAGGCCCTCGACAACCTCGATCGCCTCATCGAACTCATCCGCGTCGCCAAGAGCCCCCGCGAAGCTCGCGATTCACTGATCGTCGAATTCGAATTCACCGAGCGTCAGGCCCAGGCCATCATCGAGCTGCAACTCCAGCGCCTCACCGGCATGGAACAGCAGAAGATCCTTGATGAGCTCGAAGAAATCCAGCGCCGCATCGCTGAATACCTTGAAATCCTCGGCAGCGAATCGGTGCTCAAGAAAGTCATCACGAAAGAGTTCCAGGACGTCATCGAAGACTTCGGCGACGAACGCCGCACCCTGATCGTCGAAGACTCAGGCGACATCGATATTGAAGACCTCGTCCAGGTCGAAGATATGGCGGTCACCGTCTCGCGTGGTGGCTACCTCAAGCGCACCAGCGTCGATACTTATCGCCGCCAGACTCGTGGTGGCAAAGGCCGCATCGGCATGGGCACGCGCGCCGAAGATGTCGTAGAACATCTCATCATTGCTTCCACCCATGATTACCTCCTGATCTTCACCTCGAAGGGCCGTGTTTACTGGCTCAAGGTCTACAACATCCCCGATTCCGGCACCGTCAGCAAGGGCAAGAACATCAACGGCCTGATCAATCTTCAGCCCGATGAAGAAGTCAAAGCCTTCCTGCCCGTCCGTTACTTCACTGCCGACAAGTTCATCGTCATGGTCACCAAGTTCGGCATCATCAAACGCACCGAACTCACTGACTTCGATAACCCCATGGCCCGCGGCATCATTGCCTGCACCCTCGATGACAAAGATGAGCTGATCTCCGCCAAAATCTCCAACGGCAAGAACCAGATCTTCCTCGCATCGCTCGAAGGCATGGCCGTCCGCTTCGACGAAGAAGAAGTCCGCTCGATGGGCCGCCAGGCCCGTGGCGTCATCGCCATGAAGCTCGAAAAAGATGATTACCTCATTTCTGCCGAAGTCGTCGACGAAAGCGCGCTGATGCTGGCCATTTCCGAGAACGGCATGGGCAAGCGCACCAAGCTCACCGACTACCGCCACTCCGGTCGCGCCGTCAAGGGAGTCATCAATATGAAGGTCACCAAGAAGACAGGCAAGGTGGTCGCCACCATGCCCGTCAACGAAGATTCCGACGTCATGATTATCACCAAGGATGGCCAGATTATCCGTATCGAAGCCGCCAAAATCCGCCAGAGCGGACGCAGCGCTCAGGGCGTCAAACTCGTCGATATCGCCGACGGCGACAAGGTCGCTAGCGCCGGCGTCATCCCGGAATCGGACGAACCCGTCGAAGAAAGCGCGCAGGGCGTTCTGCCGCAGGAGTAACTCCATGCTTCGTACTTTGCTCATCCTGGGGGCCGCCGCGCTTTACGCGCAGATGCCCCCGGTCATCGACCCGAAAAATATCTATTCCGAAATTGCGGTCGGCAAATTCAAGCCGGGCATGCAGCGTTACCCCTCGCTCATCTACATCCCCCACACTCGTGACAACACCGTGTGGGTCTATGATCCCGCCAAAAAGCAGATCATCGAAAAATTCAGCGTCGGCGAAGGCAAGAATGTAGAACCGCAACACGTCGTCCCTTCCTGGGATATGACTCGCATCTTCGCCACCAACGACCTCAACAACACCCTTGCCGAAATCGACCCCATGACCGGCAAGCTCATGAAGATCCACAAAGTCGACGACCCCTACAACATGTACTACACCCCCGACGGAAAGTACATGGTGGTGATGGCAGAGCGCATGCGCCGCATCGATCTTCGCGACCCCCAAACCCTCAAGCTCGTCAAATCCATCCACGTCCCCTGCAAGGGTGTCAACCACGCCGACTATTCTGCCGACGGCCGCTACATGATCGCCTCCTGTGAGTTCTCAAACGAAGTGATCAAGCTCGACATGGTCAAGTACGAATTCATCGCCACGATCAAGCTGCAAAGTGGAGCCATGCCTCAGGACACCCGCGTTGCCCCCGACGGCAAGACCTTCTTCGTCGCTGACATGATCTCCCACGGTATGCACGTCATTGATGGAGACACCTTCAAAAAAATCGACTTCATCCCCACTGGCAAAGGCTGCCACGGTCTCTATCCCAGTCGCGACGCGAAACAGCTCTACATCACCAATCGGGGTGAAGGCACAATATCCATCATGGACTTCGCAACCCGCAAGCTCGTCGGCAAATGGACCATCCCCGGCGGTGGCTCACCCGATATGGGCGGCGTCTCTGCGGACGGCAAGATGTTCTGGGTCTCCGGCCGCTACCACCACGAGATCTACGGCTTCGATACATCCACCGGCAAACTCACCGATCGCATCAAGGTCGGCAATGGCCCCCACGGTCTCTGCATCTTCCCGCAACCCGGCCGCTACTCTCTCGGCCACACCGGCAACTACCGCTGACGCAGATCGAACTTCGTCATTTGCAAGGATCCTCGCAAGTCGATTCCATTACCATCTGCAAAATCGTGTGATACTCAGACGGCGATAACGAAGGATTCTCTTTGGCCTCGAAGTCTACCTTGTGTGTAATCACAAGATTCATCACGGGCAGCACAGTGATGTACTGACCAAAAGCTCCATTCGCACTGTAAGCTCCTTGATACGGCCCGGTGACAACTCCAGCCACGTTTGGCGCATCCCAAACCCACCACAACATTCCATAGCCCCAGAGCCCGATCTGTGTTCGCGCTGCAAGGGATTCGGGATGGATTTCCTGATGCGGAGTCGCAAGCGTAGTAATCCTGTCGGTCCACCCCTTCGGGATCACCTGCTTGCCATTCCATTCCCCGTGCGAGAGCATGAGCAACCCAAGCCGGGCCATGTCCCGGGTCGACAAATAAGTGGCGTATTCCGGGTGAACCGAATCAGGCAGGGAACTCACCTTCTTTTGCAGTGACACTTTGTAATCCTGCATACCAATCGGTTGCGCAAGATCCGTCTCGATCGCTTCAAAAATCCCCTTGCCTGTCAGCTTTTCAAACGCAGTCCCCGCCGCATTGAAGTCCCAGTTCGTATATTGAAAATACAGCCCGGGAAGGTGCGCACCACGACGTGGCGCAAGCGCAGAGAGCTCTGCGTTTCCAGACAAATGATAGATCCCTGATCGGGCCCTAAGCAGGTATAGCAGTGTCGCGCTCTTCTCGATCGGCAAAAAGGGCTGCACATCGTTTAACCCAAGCTCTTCTACTTTCTGATTGAGGTCCACTTTCCCCTCGGAGACGTATTTGCCGTACATCATCGCCAGGATGCTTTTGCGCACCGAAGCGACCTTACTGACATAGCTTTGATCCCCATACTCAAACAACACTCGCCCCGCGATGCTAACCTGCATCGCTTTCGTATTCTGCGTTTTGAGCCAGGCGCGCAACACTTCCAGCTTCGCGCTCGAATACCCGACCGTTTCAGGCTTCACCCTTTCCCACGCAGCTCCTGGAAATGTCAGGCGCAGTTCTTCGGCCTGAACACCAAGCGCAAACACGAGGCAGCAGACAATCAAAGTCGAAAGCCGGAACATCGAGGCTATGCTATTCACATTAAGATCCTTACAGGCGTCGATGCCTGCACTACTGTTTAAGCGGTCTCAGCTCCAGGCAATGCTTCGCGAAGCATTGCCAAAGCACGGTAGCTACTTCGCTAGCGGCTCCGCAGAAGCCGTCTTCCCGAGCAGAATCTTTGGCCAGGCTTTTTCTTGGCGAGTCCGCAAATCGTCGAGTGACGCAATAGCATTCAACGTTAGCTTTTCTTGTGGGCCATTCACGCGCTTTCGAGTTTCCACAACCTTTGTCAAAAGCAATTCTGCCTCTGCATACTTGCCCTGCTCTGTATAGAGTCGCCCTAGGCTGAGCATCGTAGAGAGCGTCGCTGGATGCTCCGCCCCAAGTTTACGACGCCGAACTTCCAACACTTTGTTAAAAAGGGCATCTGCCTGTGAGAACCGATGCTCGCCTAAATGTATTTCCGCCAACCCGTTCATGCTGGTCAGAGTAAATGGGTGCTCTTCGCCGAACACTCGACGCTCCGAGGCTAGCGCCGCAGAGTATAGCTCAAAGGCTTGTGAAAACTTGTCTTGTTTCTCAAACGCTTCCGCAAGACTGTTCATGGTATACAACGTGCTTCGATGGCTCTCCCCCAGCACTCGTCTCTGCACCTCGAGCGTCCTTGAGTAAAGTTGTTCGGATTTCCCGTACTTGCCCTGATTTCCCCACAATTCCGCCAGATTGGTCATAACTTTGAGCGACTGGGGGTGTTCCTCGCCAAGGAGTCGAAAGAGAACATCTCTGGCCCTCCCATAAAGAGGTTCTGCCTCCTCCAACTTGCCTCGGACATGGTACAAAGCCGCCAGGTTGCCCATGGAGACCGCAGTTTCCGCATGCTCCTCACCAAGCAATTTGCGATTAATCTCTAGGACCTGGGCTTGAAGCTTTTCCGATTGCGCGTACTTTCCTTGGCCAAAAAAGACGGCCCCGAGACCCCTCATACTGCGCAGCGTTGCTGGATGTCTTTCCCCTAGCACTCGCCGATGTACTTCCAGAGCTTTGACATAAAGTGGCTCTGCTGCGGAAAACTTTCCCTGCCGCTCCAAAGAATTCGCCAAGAGATCCATACTGAAAAGCGTTTCGGGGTTATTTTCGCCCAAAATGTTTCGACGTAACTCGAAGACTCGCTCCAGGTGCCGCTGAGCTTCTGCGTACAGACCCAAATCCAAGTAGGTCATGCCAAGAGTCAACCGGATAGAAGCATCAACATTGGGTTGGGTGACGAACTTTCCTTCAATCCTCAACGCAGCCCGGTCCAACGCCGTACGCAACTTTAAGTCAGGATCAACTTTATTGCCAGATAGCAACTGTGTGCTGGCACTGGACTGAGCTAATAGGTCGTCTCGCAAAAAGGCGTTAACAGCCATGGCCTCTTGTTCCGCGCGACTCGCCTTGAGCGCCAGCCAGACGCTTACCACCACTCCGGCTGCAAGCAAAAGAGCAAAGATGGCAGCGGTTGCCAGAAGAAGTCGATTCTTGCGAATAAACTTTCCCATCCGGTATGCCGCAGACGGCGGCCCCACATCAACTGGATCTCCAGCAAGATACCTTTGCAAGTCGCGAACGATCCCGTTGACAGTTTCATAGCGGCGCGTGCGATCCTTCTCCAGCGCCTTCATCACAATCCAGTCCAGCTCCCGGCTAACCTGTTTCAGCAGTCTCTCCGGATTCGTTTTTCTTCGCTCAGCATGCTCAGCAAGATTTGCCGACCGAAGCAGCCGCTGGCTGGGCGGCTCCGGATCTTCTTCACGTATCAATCGAAGTATTTCAAGATAGCCAAGACTCTTCGTCCGCACCAGATCAAGAGGCGATGTGCCACTCAGCACTTGGTAGAGCAGAGCCCCCAGCGAATAGACATCACTCCTTGTGTCGATGTCCTGCCTGCCCATATCCGCCTGCTCTGGACTCATGTAATTCACGGTCCCCACTACGGTCCCAAAGTTGGTGAGCATGGTTTGCCCACTCAATTGGATTCCCACTGCTTTTGCCAGACCAAAATCGATTACTTTCACAAGAGGCTGCCGTTGTTCTTGCTTCACAAGTACATTCGATGGTTTGATGTCGCGATGAATAATGCCCTTCTGGTGAGCGTGCTGGATCGCCTGACAAACGGGAATGAAAAGCTCGATTCGCTCCTGAACCGTAAGGCCTTTGGAGTCGCAGTACTTTGTGATCGGGAGCCCATCCACCAGTTCCATTGCGAAATAAAGCCGCCCGGCTTCTGAGGTTCCAGCGTCAAAAACTCGAGCGATATTGGCATGATCCATCATCGCCAGCGCCTGCCGTTCGCTTTCAAAGCGCGCAATTACCTGTTGGCTATCCATTCCCGGCTTGATAACCTTGAGCGCGACGTCGCGTCGGATCGGCTTGACTTGATGAGCGTGGTACACCACGCCCATCCCGCCTTCTCCTAATCTTCGGATCAACTGATAGGGGCCGATTCTAGTCTCGAGTGAAACTTCTGAGTCCGATTCAACAGTTCGGGTGCATTCCATCTCTAATGCTAGAAGAGCATGCACTTCTTCTTGAAGGGACGCATTTCCGAAGCACGCTTCTTCCAGATATGCCTCCCGTGTCTCAGGAACAATCTCTAATGCAGCGCTCGCAATCTGTCTTGCAGTCATTTCTTGAGGTGGTCCAGCCAAGCTTCGGGCATAGATGACCCGCTGGGCAGAGACTCAGAGGAAGAATATCATCTTCACGCACCAGTCGCCTAATCCCGCTCCTGCTCCCTCCGCATCGCCTTATGCATCACCTTCGTCTTCTTCTTCGCGACCAGCGCCGCATCTAAATTCACCTGCCGTTCCGCGAACGCCACTTCCTTCTTCAACTTCAGATACGCCGCCAGCCTCCCCGCAGGAATAACCCCGGCAACACCACACCCCGGCTCACCCTCATGACGGCAGTTCCGAAAACGGCAAGACTCCGCCGCCAGGTCCACATCGTCAAACACTTCCTGCACCGTCTCCACGCCACTCACCAGTTGTAACTCCCGGATCCCCGGCAAATCCATCAGCAACCAGCCCTGCGGCAATAGAAACAGCTCACGAGACGAAGTCGTATGCATTCCCCGGCTGTCATGCTCTCTCACTGACTGTGTCGCCTGCCTGTCCACACCCAACAAGCAATTCAGCATCGTCGACTTGCCCACCCCCGAAGACCCCGCCAGCGCCGCTGTCTCCCCCACGCTCACATAGGCCTGCAATTCCGCAACGCCCCACCCCGCCTTCGCACTCATACTCAACACGGGGCAACCGCCTGCCAATTCCGTCGCCTCCCTCACCACACGGCTCGGGTCCTCATGCAGATCTGCCTTGTTCAACACAAGTACGGGCCGCACACCGCCCTCTCGCGCCAGCATCAGATATCGCTCGAGGCGTCGCGGATTGAAATCATGATCCATTCCCGCCACCACAAACAACACATCTAGATTTGCCGCCAGCACCTGCTCTGCCATCCCTTTGCCCGGCTGCCTTCTTGTGATCGCTGTCTCACGCTGCAGCACTGCCTCAATCGATCCACCAGGCCGCATCGCAACCCAATCCCCGGTCGTCGGCCACAAACCATCCCCTTCACGCATTCGCCCACTGGGAGACGCTTCTACTTCACCAGCCTCCGTCCACACCATGTAACGTTCCCGATGCGTCAGGGCCACACGCCCGGCCACACAATCGGGAAAAGAATGAAGCTGCTTCGCGAACGATTCGCGCCAGCCTATCGATATAAGATTCATTTGAGCTTTGCCTATCCGCGTGATACTCCTCACGCGCGGGATCAACGGCGTTTGATGGTCTTGCTGACGGAAAATTTAGGCAAGTTCAGGCAGAGGCGTTACTATCTCCAAAATTAGCACGCGCGACGCTCCTATAATGAGGACATGGGAACGCTCGTAGCCATTCAGGGCCTGGATAAGAAACTCGACCCCGCTCAACTCCTCTTCAAACAAGAGCAGCTCCTCACAATCCTTCGTGACATGCAACGCGTCCTCATCGCCTATTCCGGTGGCACAGACTCCGCCTATCTCGCCTGGGCCGCTAAAAAAGCCCTCGGTGACAACGCCATCGCAATCACAGCCGACTCCCCTTCCATCCCCGAATCCCACAAACGTGATGCCGTCGATTTCGCCAGCACCCACGGAATCGTCCACGAGATGATCCCCACCAGCGAATTCGATAACCCCGAATACGTCGCTAACAACCCCGATCGCTGCTTCCACTGCAAAGACGAGCTATTCCGCGTCATGGACCAAATCGCCACGGATCGCGGCTTCGATCACATTGTTTATGGTGTAAACATGGACGACCTCGGCGATTATCGCCCCGGTCAGAGCGCTGCCAAGATCCACCAGGTGAAAGCGCCTCTGGTGGATGCCGGCCTCACTAAGGCCGAAATTAGGGAGCTTTCTAAGCTCGCCCAGCTCGATACCTGGGATCGTCCGGCCGCCGCCTGCCTGTCCTCCCGCATTCCCTATGGCACTAAGGTGACCCCCGAACGAATCAAGATAGTAGAACAGGGTGAAGAAGCCATAAAGGCCCTAGGGTTCCGCCAGTTCCGGGTCCGGTACCACGATAATCTCGTCCGCATCGAAATTGACCCCAGCGAACTCGAGAATGCCCTCAATCTAAGGTGCGCGGCACAGCTCACAGCCATATTCAAGTCCCTTGGTTTTCATTACGTTACCCTCGACCTCGAAGGCTATCGGCAGGGCTCTTTGAATTCGGTACTTAGAGACAAAATTCAGTAAAACTTAGGCCAACATCTAGGGTGTTCTGCGGATTTAGATAGAACTCAAGTAACGTTACTCTCATTCTTGTGGAGCATCGCTCTACGAAATTCGAGAGGAGACAATATTACAATGAAAAAGATCAAGAATCTGGTGTGGAATCTCCGCATCATCAAAGACACCAAGGGGCAGGACCTGATTGAATACGCGTTGATGGCCGGCTTCGTAGCAGTAGCAGCCGGTGCCATCATGCCTGGCGTTTCCGCCAGCATCAGCACCATCTTCAGCAAGGTTGCCACCACAACCTCAGCTGCCGCTGCTTCCTAGTTTTACCCCAACAACCAAATCAAAAGAAGATGGCCGAGATCACTCTCCGGCCATCTTTCTTGTTTTATGACACCCGAATTATGCACAGCAACACAGCTTGAGCTCCACGCGCACCAGAAGAAGCGCTTGGGCGGACGGCAATCGGTATTTCTATAAGCGATTCGAGCTTCGTTAGACCTCCTTTCTGCCCGGTTTGGCGCTGGGCGGGCGCATTGTGCATAAAGTTCTATGCGCGAAGCGGTG
>JANXLY010000179.1 GCA_025354885.1 Acidobacteriota bacterium
CTTGCGGACCTTACGCAGTTCGGCCTCATCGAAGAAGGTGATGTCCCGATTGCCGACAATGATGCGCCCCTCGTCCGGCTTGAGGAAGCCCATGATGTGGGCGAGCGAGACGGATTTGCCTACGCCGCTACGCCCGATGACCGCAACAGTCTCGCCGGCAGGAACATGAAAATTCGAATCGACTAAAATGGGTCGATCAAACGTCTTATACACGTGACGGAATTCAATGTAATAAGGGAAGCCTTCAACAGCCACGATTTGCCTTTCCTTCGCCTGAATCTTCCAAAATATCTTCGGGACGATTCCAGTTTGCCAAGATTCGCGGGTCTGGTGGGATGAGAATTTGTGTTTCGAGTGATTTGAGCAAGGATCTGACGCGAAATTTCCCGGTATCGAGGAAGTTTCGCACCGTAGGGAGTGCATTTTTGTGCCAGATTGCCAAAAGTGGATTCGGCTCGGCAATTGAGAGTCCGGTGGCTATGCAGTTGACTGTAGGCATTGCCGAGTGTGCCGCAATACAGAGCGTCAAAAGCCAGTCACGGTCTATATTGGGCAGGTCGCAGGCCAAAATCAGATTCCAATCAAAATTCGAATTTGATAACGCAGTCTCGATTCCGGCGAGCGGGCCACAATCCAAGCGCTTGTCTTCAATGATGTTGAAGCCAAGTGATTCGTATCGGCCAGCGGGGCCAACCACTAGTACTTGTTGGGATATCGAGCCCAGGATTCCAACCAGGTACGCCAACAAAAAATTGTCCCCTACTGGGAGCAAAGCCTTGTCGCGTCCCATGCGGCTACTTGCTCCACCCGCAAGAATGAACCCGCCGACATCAAAAGCAACAGGAAGTTGGGGAGTATAATTCATTGATTCAAAAAGAGTTTTCAGATATGATGGGATGGAACAAAATGAGCCGCTTTTGTTTTAGCCTAGCGTGCTTCTGTCTCGCCGGGGCGCCAATGTGGAGCGCCGACGCGGGAATCGTTCGTTCGACTGTTCGCGTTGACCGTGGGAGCGGAAGATTGGTGCGCACCCAACTAGTACTGCCGAGGGAAGTGCCAACGCTCGAAGTTATCGCGCAAGAGGCGCGGACGGCTTCTGCCAAGCCAAGCAGTGCAGCTGCTGGGCGTGCAGAGGTAGACGAAATAGTGGAGCAAAGTGCAGCAGCTCATGGTGTTGATCCGTTGCTTGTACGCAGCGTAATGCAGGTTGAGAGCAACTACAATCCCAATGCGCTTTCCCCCAAAGGGGCTATGGGCCTGATGCAGTTGATGCCTTCAACTGCCAGACAACTAGGTGTCACCAACGCCTTTGACGTTCGGCAGAATATTGAAGGCGGAGTAAAGTTTCTTCGTTACCTCAAAAGCCAGTTCAATGATGACCGCCTTGTGCTGGCTGCTTACAACGCAGGTGAAGGGGCCGTAAAAAAGCACGGCTGGATTCCGCCGTATCCGGAGACGATCGATTACGTTTACAAAGTGGGCAAGAGGTACGGCGAGTCGAAGAAGCAACAGGCCCTTGTGGTAGATGTGAAGCCGACAGAGAAGGCGCAGCCGAAAATTCAGCAGGTGATTGATGCCGAGGGCCGGATTCATATAGGAATGCCATGAGCTTTGTTCCAGACACAATTCGGGCGCTGGCCGGTCTTCCGATCGGATTCTCTCTGGTGTTGTGTCTTGGACTTTCAGCGCAGGACAAACCCAAGCCGAAGTTGGGTTCGCTTACAGATATCCGGATCCAGAGCGACGACCAAGTCACGAAAATTACCGTGACAGTAAACGGTCTGATCGACATCAAGTCAGACCGGATCGAAAACCCGTCCCGCATCTTTATCGACTTCGCAGATACCGTCCCAATGTTGGCGGGTCGGCCGGAAAACAGTCCACGCGGTGCAATACAGGCGATACGGGCCGGAGACAAACTGCTCAAGCAAGTTCGTGTCGCCGAGAATCAAAAAGGCGTGACGCGTCTGGTATTCGACCTGGAAATTGCTGAAGTGGAACACCGTACTGTGGTGCTCAAAGATCCGAATCGTTTGCTAGTAGAACTTAGGCCGATTCGCAAGAGCAACCAGATGCGCAACCCATTGGCAAGCCCTGCGCTAGCGATTAGCTCAGTAACTCCACCAGTCGCGATGCCTGCAAAACAGCCGGAGGCAAAGCGATTCAAACCGGAAGTAGCTGCAAAAAAGCCTACCGTAGTTGCGAGTTTCCGGATGCCTGATCCCCCAATACTTTTGAGCACATACACCCTCCCGAAAGCCGATCCGTCACTCATGCCTTATCGGGTTTCTGGATTTGTATTGCGGGACTTCCGACTTCGGCCACCACCAACAACTGCAATAGGCCGACAGGCTTCGCAGTCTCAAACTCCAGCAATCGCGGCAAGCCGCACCAGCGCTGGCGACCAATCGCTCACGCGTGTGCTGGGGCTGAAGATCGGCAAAGTTGTGATTGATCCTGGACATGGGGGCCACGATGTTGGCTGCAGTGGTTCCGCTGGCGCAGTTGAAAAAGACATCACTCTCGATATCGCCAAGCGCCTGGCGATTCTACTGGAGGAGAATCTTGGTAGTGAAGTAGTTTTGACTCGTACCGACGACACCTATGTATCACTTGAACAGCGAACTGTGATCGCCAATCAGAGTCGAGCTGATCTTTTCATCTCTATCCACGCTAACTCTTCAACGCTCAAAACCGTTACTGGCCTTGAAACCTACTACCTCAACTTCACCGCATCTCCGGAAGCACTGGAAGTGGCCGCACGCGAAAATGCATCAAGCGAGCGCACTGTTGCTGATCTCGGGAGCCTGATCAAGAAAATTGCCCTCAAAGACAAGCTCGACGAATCGCGAGAATTTGCGGGCAAGGTTCAGAATTCGCTCTTCATCGGTAGTACGAAGGCCGGCAATCGCACGAATAACCGTGGCGTGCGCAAAGCTCCCTTCATCGTTTTGATCGGGGCAGAGATGCCTAGCGTCCTCACCGAAATTGGATTCTTGAGCAATCCAAAGGAAGAAGCGCTGTTGAAAAGGCCCGAATACCGGCAAAAGATTGCCGAATCTCTTTACCGTGGGGTCTCTCAATATTCCGGCACACTGAGCCACTTCAATGTGGCGCAGGCTGGTGCTCTCGAAGGCAACTAGGCTTTGGGGGGCTGAACGCCGTCTTCGCCGAGAATCGAGCGAAACACGACTCGATTTCGCCCATTGCGTTTCGCTTCGTAGAGGCTTTCATCCGCAATACGCAACAACGTTTCAGCAGAGACTTTGTGGCCGGGCAAAGCAGTTGTACTGCCAAAACTGGCAGTGAGTGCAAGCGAAATGTCCGAATGAGAATCTTCGTGAATTGGCATCGGTTCGCTCGCCAGACTGGAGCGGATTCTTTCGGACTGGCTTCTCGTGCAGGCTTCGTCGCAGCCGGGCAGAATTACGAGAAATTCTTCACCTCCGTAGCGGCCGAGAGAGTCGTAAGAGCGAATGGAAGACTTGACTCGTCGGGCAGCTTCTCTCAAAACTGCATCGCCAGCGATGTGGCCGTGCGTGTCGTTTACGGATTTGAAGAAATCGATGTCGAGCAAAGCGACACCCACCGGTAAATTTTCTCTTTCGGCGCGACCAAGCTCGCGATCCAGAACTTCGAAGATGGAATGTCGATTGTAAACAGTGGTGAGAGCATCGTGGGTGGCCTGCTGACGCAAAGCCGCTTGAGTTACCAGAAGTTCACTCTGGAGGTCGACGATGCGGCGTCCTGCCCGCAAACGTACTTGCAACTCGTGATGATTGAATGGCTTGGTGACGTAATCGTCTGCTCCCGCATCCATGCCTTCAATCAAATCTTCACGCTGATTCTTGCTGGTCAGGAGCAACATGTAGGTGTAAATCTCTTTTTGCTGCTTGCGGGTCAGGCGGCAAACCTCGGGCCCGGTAAGCTGAGGCATTACCCAGTCGAGAATGGCAAGCTGTGGGGCATCGTCCTTTTGGAGGATGTTCCAAGCTTCTTGGCCGTCACAAGCCACAACCGGCTCGTAACCCCATTTTTTTACCGTGGCTTCCAACATATGCCGACTGACAATACTGTCGTCAGCTATGAGTACCTTCATGCCTGATCTTTCCTGCCTCTAATGCGCGAGTACAATCCTATACTCTATCGAATTGTTTGCTTTCCTGGGACTTTACGCTTACGCTCGCCATTTCACTACCGCTTCATATCGGCAACCAAGTGAAGATTCCGATATCTTTATGAGCATGTCGAGACTTAGCTTCCTATTCGTATCAGCCGCATTGAGCGGCAGCCAGATTCTGCTTGAGACCTTCCCACAAGTCTATACCCAGCAATATCCTGCTGCCGAAGCGGCTGTCGGGGTAAAGAGTTCGCTGAGGGCCATTGACGATGCCCTTTGGACACGCGGGGAGCGTGGCGCGTTTCGAGACCAGCGACTTTTCCACAGCAAAAGATTTCTACCTTGCGATTCCGTGACTGGATTTTCTGAAGCGGCCAAAGGTCGCGTTCGAGTGCATACTACCTGCGGAGACAGCGAAATCTGGTTCGAGAAGATCCGGCTTGCCGACAAAGCAAAACACTACGAAGCGATTGCCCTGCGCCATGATCGGCATGGCTTTGTTGCGGACTCGCGTAACGGCAAAAACGTATCGAACGACAACGACGGATTGTGGACGGCAATGTATGCGGTCGCCAAATTGTTTGAGTACAAATCGATTGCCAGCGCTGAGGCACTTGCGCGCGCTGAAACAGCGATTCGGGCAGTGCTCATTCTCGAAAAAATAACGGCCATGCCGGGCTACCCCGCCCGATCCTACATCGACAGTAGTGAAGAAAAACCGCGCGACGGTTTCTGGTATTGGACCGAAGACCGCAAGTATCAGTTCAAGTCCGATACCAGTTCCGACGAGATTGTGGGGCATTTCCTGCTTTTCTCAGTCGCCTGGGATCTGCTTCCGGAAGGCGCCTTGCGGCAGGACGTACGGGCCACCTGCAAGCGCATGATCGACTACATCCTTCGCAACAACTACAACCTGATCGACCGCACCGGAAAACCTACCCGTTGGGGAATGTGGACACCCGAATACTTCGCCTCTGCAAGCGGGAAGGAGGATAGCCCACTGAATGCTCTGGAACTGATCAGCTTTCTGCGCACAGCGCAGCATGTTACGGGCGATATGCGCTACGAACGCGAGTTGAAAAAAGTGATTGAAGAAATGGGCTATTTGAAGATTGCAGGGCAACTCCCTGAGCTTCGCGGCGAGATCAACTACTCGGATGAAGAACTGGCAATGCTCAGCTTTTACCCGCTTCTGGTTTACGAAAAGAATCCGGCCTATCGAAAGGGAGTCCTCAAAGCTCTTGACGACTGGTTTGGGAATATGCGTCGGCAGAAGAATCCGCTGTGGAATGCGATTTATGAGCTGGGCCAAGGCGAAGACAGGAAGCTGCGCATGGATTCTATCGAAACCCTGCAGCGTTTGCCGCTTGACCTAACGAACTGGACGGTTGAGAACAGCTGGCGCAAGGAACTTCCACTGGTGGGTAAGGTAGATCGATTCGGACGACGCGAGACTTCGGTACTTTTGCCCCCGGACGAACGCCGCATCATGAAGTGGAACGGCAATCCCTTCAACCTGGACGGCGGCAATGGCGGCAAGAGTGAAGACGACGGGACGATCTTTCTACTGCCTTACTGGATGGGCCGCTATCACAAGCTTTGGGGAGAGCGCTGAATCCGCAACAGCCACAAAATGAAGCCACCGATCAGACGAGGCATATCGAGCAGATCACGCCAAAGAGGACGCCCGTCTTTGCCTATGATCATTGCCCCGCGCCGCATGGCATAAGTGTTGAACAACATTGCAATCACTGTGAAGCAGACGCTGATCAGAAAGCTGGTCTTCAGCTTTGGGGTTCCACGCAGCGTATGTATGGTTAGTTCAATTGCGTGATTGAGCACTGGCAATAGCACCGAGGTAATCAGCGTTGCCTGCCATACTGGCTCGGATTTGCGCAGGCTCTGAATGACGCTGCCAAGAAAGCCGGCCACGACAAAGCGCCAGGCAAACTCGGCCTCCATTGCGCCTACGGCTTCGCTACGGCCAGAGGACAGGTTGGCGCTGAAATAGATTGCTGCCCGGATCACGGCGCTTGTAATCGCCGACTTCCAGTTCCATCGCATACCGATTTCGCGCCACGGATGTTGAATCATGCGCCGCAATACGACGGAGACTGCTTCAGTTGGCATTCCTCTGGCAGAATAGCGTGTTCGCACCCATGAGTAAAATCGGCAACAATAACAGAGCGTGAATATTTGGGATAGCTTGCATTACGGTGCTGAAATTGTTTCGACAGTTTTTCTGACTTTGGTGAAGAGTCTGCTGGCTCCGCTGCTATTCGCACTGATCGTGAGCTCGCTTGGTAGATCGAGCGGAACTTCGGCTGCTGGACGCATCGGCTTGCGGGCCATCCTCTATTTCGAAGTAGTCACGACGGTCGCCCTGCTCATCGGATGGGCAGCTATGGCCTATTTCGAGCCTGGAGCGGCCCTCGACTCGATCGGCAGGGCAGGCGTCGCGTCAAGTGGCCCACGTCTTATCGACGCACTGGTGGATGCTGTGCCCACATCCGGTATCGATGCGATGGCCAAAAATTCTGTGCTTCCGATGATGATTTTTTTTGGGCTGATCGGTTGGGCTGCAAGGTCACGGAAAATTGAGGCCGCGCCGTTGCTGGATTTTTGTGATTCGCTGCTTGCGGTGATTCTGCGGTATTCGAGTTACGTAATGCTTCTCGCTCCGTTTGGAATGGTTGCGGCAGTGCTTGCTACACTGCTCGGCGGTGGATGGAAGAGCATCAACAGCCTGGCGACATTTGTTCTGGCTGCAATCGTCGCGCAACTCTTCATGGGAATTGTGGTCTATGGAAGCTTGCTGCTACTCTTCCGCATTCCAATAGGAGCCTTCCTTCGGGCAACACGACAGGCTCTGGCAATTGCTTTCACCACGACATCGAGTGCGGCAGCATTGCCAAAAGCTCTGGAAGGCATGGAGAAGTTTGGCGTCAGGCGCGAGTTGCTGGGGATGGTGATGCCACTCGGTCTCAGTTTCAATCTCGCCGGCAGCAATATCCAGTTGATGATGGGCGTACTTTTTGCCGCGCAAGCAGCCCGTATCCCGCTCTCGTTTTCGCAAATGCTGCTGGTATTGCTCACCTTGAAGCTAGCCGCAAAAGGCGTTGCAGGGATTCCGCGCGCAAATTTCGTCATTCTGAGCGCAACGCTGCCGACCTTTCAATTGCCGTTGGAAACATTGCCGCTGCTTCTAGCCGTAGACGGAATCATCGACATGGTGCGAACACCCGTCAATGTACTGGGCAATTGCCTTGCCCCTGCGATCATTGCCCGATGGGAGGGTGAAGAATTAACCGAGCAGGCGCGCGAGACTGGATCCGGGGACGATGATAGTCTCGTTGCGCTCAGGCCCGTTTGAGACACAGCCGACTTCGACACCAGTTTTTTCTTCGAGGAACTTGAGATAGTCCATCGCCTTTTTCGGAATGCGGTCTAGAGAAGTGATGCCCTTAGTGAGGGTCTTCCATCCTGGAAGGATCTCGTAAACGGGAACGATTTTCGCAACTTCTTCGTTAGTCGCGGGCATTTCAGAAACAGCAATGCCGTTGATCGTATAACCGATGCACACCGGAATCTCGTCGAGATCATCCAGAACATCGAGCTTGGTGATTATCATGCTGTCAAATCCATTGATCGCAGCCGTATATTTCAAAAGCGGAACATCGAACCAACCGCAGCGGCGCGGCCTGCCCGTCACACTGCCAAACTCATTGCCGGCCCTGCGAATGCGTTCGCCGGCTTCACCTTCAATCTCGCTTGGAAAGGGCCCGGCCCCAACTCGTGTAATGTAAGCCTTCGAGACCCCGATAATGCCATTGATTCGCGTTGGCGCTACGCCAGAGCCCGTGCAGGCACCGCCGGCGCTGGCGTTCGAAGATGTGACAAAAGGATAGGTGCCATGGTCGACGTCGAGCATCGTTCCCTGGGCTCCTTCAAAGAGTACATTCTTGCCATCGCGAATTGCGTGGTTCACATAGATTGCGGTGTCGCAGACCAGCGGGCGCAACTTCTCAGTAAACTGCCGATACTGTTCTAGGATCTTGTCGAAGTCAATTTGTTCAGAGACTTTGAAGGCTGTAGCGAGTGTCATCTTGTCTTCGCACAGCATCCGATACATGTGCTCAAAGCCCTGGGGCGAGACCAGATCGGCCATGCGAATGCCTCGGCGTCCGATCTTGTCTTCGTAACAGGGTCCGATGCCACGCTTGGTGGTACCGATCGCAACACGGTCTGCACGGGCCTCGCTCACCTGCTCCACCATCCGGTGGAAGGGGAAAATGACGTGTGCACGATTGGAGATCACCAGCTGTGAGTGAACATTAATCCCCGCTTTTTCGAGCGACGCTATTTCATCCATCAATGCGGCCGGGTCAATTACGACCCCGTTTCCGATCACTGCTTTCACCCCTGGACGCAAGATTCCGCTCGGGATGAGCTTCAATACGAACTTCGTTTCGCCAATGTAAACAGTGTGCCCGGCGTTGTGTCCACCCTGATAGCGGACCACAAGGTCGAAGCGTTCACTGAAGAGATCTACGATTTTGCCTTTGCCCTCGTCACCCCATTGGGCGCCTAGAACGATAATATTTGCCATGTACCTTTATCCAAATCTTACATTCTATCGCGTACACTGAAGGTTTATTCCACTTCAAATGAAGTTACATGAGCTTTTCGTCGCCCTGGGAGAAGAATCCTTCCGCTCCCAACTCCGCGGCATATCCATCGGCACCCTCCGTACGTATCAGATTTATGATCGCGTAAAGACCCGCTGCCACCTTGCAAAACTGAATACCGAAAACCTGCGCACCGCCTCCGGACGCCTGTGGGAAAGGCTCAAGAGCGGTGAAGAAGACCTTGCCCTCGAGCTTTCGCAAGCGATCCTCATCTCGCAGCTCAAGCTGATTATCGAAGTATTGAACTACTTCGGAATCCCGC
The DNA here is from genome assembly GCA_025354885.1 of Acidobacteriota bacterium. Lineage (GTDB taxonomy): Bacteria > Acidobacteriota > Terriglobia > Bryobacterales > Bryobacteraceae > Bryobacter. The sequence goes on from JANXLY010000179.1 coordinate 9,071, forward strand.
ACGAGGAAGGATTCTTTGCCAAGGATACCGAGCCGAAGCAGTTCCTCAAGGACGGTTGGCAGCAGCAGGCCTATGATCACTTCAAGGGCAGCCACCCTCCTGCGCTGGTCAATTTTTATCTCAACCATCTCGCTCACGAGATCGATGAGAACAACCCGGCATTCCTTCCAGCGTCATGATCGCCGATATCGAAGCGCTTGCCGCCTCGGCTCTTTCCCGGATCGCGAGCGCTGAAAACCTGGACCAGATGGAAGTTGTGCGCGTCGAAGTGCTTGGCCGAAAAGGCACACTTGCCGATTTTGGCAAGCTGATGGGCAAGCTGAGCGCAGAAGATCGCGTTTCGGCCGGCAAAGCGTTGAACGGAGCCAAGACTTCACTTGAAGCTGCTTTTGAGATCAAGAAGGCGGCCTTCGAAAACGTAGCGCTCACTGAACGACTCAAGAGCGAGTGGTTCGATCCGACGATTCCGCCGCAGGGGATTCTTCCTGGCAGCCTGCATCCGCTCACCCAAATCCAGAACGAAATAGAATCGCTTTTCTTCTCGATGGGCTTCACCATTCTGGATGGGCCGGAAGTCGAAACGGAATTCTACAATTTCGATGCGTTAAATATTCCGGCTGATCACCCTGCACGCGACATGCAGGATACTTTCTGGCTTGAGGGTGGCTATCTCTTGCGTACACATACTTCGCCGGTGCAGGTGCGCGGGATGCAGCGCCTCGGGCCTCCACTGCGAATGATTGCTCCGGGTCGTGTGTTCCGCAATGAAGAGGTTGACCCTTCGCACGAGCACACCTTTTATCAGCTTGAAGGCATGATGGTCGACCGTAACGTCTCCATCGCCAACTTGCTGTACTTCATGAAGACGCTGTTATCGGGCATCTTCAAGCGAGATGTCACTGTACGGCTTCGCCCTGGCTTTTTTCCATTTGTCGAACCGGGCTTTGAGCTTGACATCCAGTGCATGGTTTGTGGCGGTGTCGGCTGCCCGGTGTGCAAGCAGTCGGGCTGGGTCGAGCTGTTGCCTTGCGGGCTCGTGCATCCCAACGTCCTACGCGCCGGCGGCATCAACCCCGATGAGTTCGGTGGCTTCGCCTTTGGCCTAGGCCTGACTCGCCTTGTCATGATGCGCTATTTGATTGACGATATCCGCTGGTTGCAATCGGGCGACCTGCGGTTCTTGAAACAGTTTTAGGAGCCCCCATTGAAGTTCTCCTACCAATGGCTATCGGATCTGGTCGAAGACCTCGACATTGACGCAAAAGAAGTATCGCGCCGCATTACTCTGCACACCGCCGAGAGCGAAGGCGTGGAGCTACACGGCGCTTTGCTCACCGGGGCCTGCCCGGCCAGGGTGCTGAGCGTAGAGACAATTCCGAATTCCCACAACGTAAAAGCCATCGTCGAAACCGATCTCTATGGACAGAAGACGCTAGCCTGCGGCGCGCCCAACTGCCGAGCGGGCCTGGGCACAATATACGTACCGCTCGGAGTCAAACGCGTCAGTGGGGTCGATAGCGACGGGATGCTTGCGAGCCCTGCCGAACTTGGCATCAACAGCGATCACGATGGCATCATCGAGCTCGAAGGCGAGTTGGGCTTTAGTGCCGATTCGATCATCGAGATCGACAACAAGAGCCTGACCCACCGCCCTGACCTCTGGGGCCATTACGGCATGGCACGAGAACTGGCTGCCATCCTCGGCAAAGAGCTCGTCGATCCGGTCAGCTTCGAACTGCTGCCAGAGGGCGCTCCCGTGCAGCCCGTCGTCATCGAAGATTTTCAGCTTTGTCCGCGCTATTCGGCGCAGGTCTTTGAAAACGTCACGGTGGGAAGCTCACCCTGGTGGCTCCAATTCCGACTCCAGAGTATTGGGCTGAACTCGATCAACAACATCGTCGACATCACCAACTGGATCCTCGCCGAGTTGCCGCAACCGACGCACGCATTTGATGCGGACAAGCTCGAAGGCAAAATTATTGTGCGTCGCGCCCAGGCAGGCGAACGCATGCTCGCCCTAAATTGCGAAGAGTATGAACTCTCAACCGAAGACCTCGTCATCGCTGACGAAAGCGGGCCCATTGCCATCGCTGGCGTCATCGGCGGGAAGTCTTCTTCGATTGGCCCCGACACGAAACGCATCGTCTTCGAGAGCGCCAACTTCAACGCAAGCGCGATCCGAAAAACCAGTTCGCGACTCAAGCTGCGAACCGATGCCTCCATGCGATTTGAGAAGGCCCAAGATCCCCACAACACTTTGCGGGCTATTGCGCGCGCTGCCGAGATGCTCGAACTCGTTTGCCCCGGCATTGTCGCCGTGGGTGGACCCACCGACGTCAAGGCAGAATTCAAGGCGCTTTCGGTCATCGAGCTTTCCCTGCCCTGGCTCTACAGAAAGCTTGGCCGCGAGCTCGCCAAACCACAGGTGATCGATATTCTGGTCCGTCTCGCATTCCTTGTAGAAGATCAAGGCGAATCGCTCCGAGTCACTGTCCCCAGCTGGCGCGCTACCAAAGATGTATCGATCCCGGATGATCTTGTTGAAGAGATCGGCCGCACAGTTGGTTATGCCACGATCGATCCTGCCGCACCGGCGATGCCTGTGGTGCCTCCACCAGTCAATGAGGAGCGGCGTTTCTACAATCAACTCCGCACGGTTGCAACCCAACGGGGATTTCACGAAGTCTACAATTATTCTTTCGTAAGCGAAGCGCAGGCGGCGAAGCTTGGCATCCCTGTCGCGGCTCATATTCGGGTACTCAATCCGATTGCAGCCGACCAGAGCCTGATGCGCACCACGCTCCTGAATGGCGTCCTTAAGAACTTCGAGGACAACCTTAGAAATTTCGATAATTTTCGTTTCTTCGAAATAGGTAAAGAGATCCACAAGCAGCCCGAAGGCTTGCCAAACGAAATCGCTCATCTTGCTGCCGGCCTTTATTCGAAGCAGGGCGACGGCACGGAGAACTTGCGTGAGCTCGAAATATTAGCCCGCTCGATCGCGCCAACCTGTAGCTTCCGTCCAACTGCTGAGGCCCGCCACTTTGAGCACCCACAGCGTTCTGCAGAAATCTACATCAATGACCAGCGGATCGGACGGCTTTTTGAATTTCACCCCAACTGGGTGGAAGGACGCGCTGCAGTTCTCGATCTGAACCTGGGACCGCTGGCTTGTACTTTGGCCGGATTGCCAAAGCGCTATCAGCCGATCCGCCGCTTCCCCTCAAGCGAGTTCGATTTGAGCATTCTTGCTTCAGCACGCACTTATTCCGGCGAGATCGAAAACACCTTGCGGGCCGCTGCATCCGGTGCTGTCGAGCTGGTCGCATTTGTTCGCGAGTTCACACTTCCAGATGGCCAACGCAGCCTCTCTTTCCGTGTAACTGTTGCAAACATGGAGCGCACGCTCACACAAGAAGAAATTACAGCAGAACGCGATAGGCTGATCGCAGCCATTCGCACAGCCGGCTTCGAACTGCGCTAGCCACTCAGCCCGGCGCAGAACTTCAACATTCTTGAAACTCTGCCCGAAAATATTCGTATCTTCACTTGGAACCTTAACTCATTCCCATGCAAATCACCCAAATCTCTCTCCGCCTGGTGCTCGCGGCATTTACCCTGTGTCCGCTTTTCGCCCAAAAGAAAATGGTCGCCGCTCCCGGGCTCCCGCCAATCATCGATCGCGAACTGCTTTTTGGCAACCCGGAAATTTCCGGTTCGCAAATCTCGCCCGATGGCAAATTCATCGCCTTCCATAAGCCGTATAAAGACACCCGCAATGTCTGGGTGAAGAGGACCGAGGAGCCCTTTAGCGCCGCTCGGCTTCTCACAGCAGAGACCAAACGCCCCATTGGCGGTTTCTTCTGGAGTCGCGACTCAAAATACATTCTTTTCGTCAAAGACAATGCCGGCGACGAGAACTTCAACATCTTCGCAGTGGATCCCGCAGCCAGCCCCGCAGCAGGCGCGGATGCCCCCGATGCGCGCGATCTTACCGGCGTCAAAGGGATCCAGATCCAAATCTATAGTTTGCCCAAGAACGATCCCAACACTGCTTACATCGGCATCAATGATCGCGACAAAGCCTGGCACGATCTCTACAAGCTGAATATTGCCAGCGGCGATAAAACACTGCTGCGCAAGAACACAGACAAGATCGCCGGTTGGGTTTTCGATGAGCAGGGCCAACTTCGCCTCGCCTCACATGTCGACGATAGTGGCGAACAGCAGATCCTTCGTGTCGATGCCAGCGGATTCACCAAGATCTACTCCTGTGACGTCTTCGAAGCCTGCGGTCCGGCACAGTTCCACAAGGATGGCAAGCGCTTCTACATGGAAACAAACAAGGGCGACCGTGATCGTATCGAATTGATCCTTTTTGACCCCATCACGCTCAAAGAAGAATTCGTCGAGACCGATCCGCTCAAGCGCGTAGACCTCGGAAGCGTGATTTTCTCGGTCGCGAGCGATGAATTGGCTCTCACTACCTACACCGACGAGAAAACCCGCAGATACTTCAAGGACAAGGCGCTCGAAGCGGACTACAAGTGGCTCCAGTCCAAACTGCCTAGCCGCGAGATTGGCTTGGGCTCACACACCCGCGACGAGCAACTGTGGCTCATCTCTGCGACGGGTGACACAGAACCCGGCTCCACCTACCTTTATGACCGCAAAGCGAAGAAGCTCACTCTGCAATACGTGATTCGTGAAAAGCTGCCCCGCGCATCGCTATCGTCCATGCAGCCCATCCGCTACAAGTCTTCCGATGGTCTCGAAATTCCCGCTTACCTGACGCTCCCCAAGGGCCTCAACCCGAAGGGCCTGCCGACGATCATAATTCCGCACGGCGGCCCATGGGCCCGTGATTTCTGGGGCTACAACGGACTTGCTCAATTCTTCGCGAACCGTGGATACGCTGTACTCGCCGCTAACTTTCGCGGCTCAACCGGCTACGGCAAGAAATTCCTCAATGCCGGCAACGGCGAATGGGGCAAAAAGATGCAGGACGACCTCACCTGGGGCGTCAAGCATCTCATCGCCGAGGGCATAGCAGACCCCAAACGTGTTGCGATCCTTGGCGGATCCTACGGTGGTTATGCCACTCTCGCCGGAGTCGCCTTCACGCCCGATGTCTACCGCGCAGGAGTCGATATCGTTGGACCTTCCAACTTGAACACGCTGCTTGAAGCAATTCCTCCTTACTGGGAAGCCGGCAAAAAGATGATGTTCTCCCGCATGGCGGATCCGGGAACGGCAGAGGGTAAAGCGTGGCTCAAAGAACGTTCGCCGTTGAGCGCAGCGGAGAAAATCAAGACTCCGCTGATGGTAGTTCAGGGTGCGAATGATCCTCGCGTGAATAAGGCGGAAGCCGAGCAGATCGTAGTCGCGCTGCGGGATCGAAAATTCCCGGTCGAGTACATCCTCGCCCCCGATGAAGGCCACGGCTTCCAGCGTCCCGTGAACAACATGGCCATGTTTATGGCGATTGAGAAGTTCCTTGCCAAACATCTGGATGGGCGCTATCAGGAAGGTGGTACGCCAGAGGTCCAGCAGCGGCTTCGAGAGATCACTGTAGACCCGGCATCGGTCACTTTGCCGAAGAAGGCCGACGCTGCGAGCATCAAGGGTCTCAAGCCTTCAACCCCACTCATCCCCGGAACCTACCGCTATCAGGCAAAAATTTCGGTCGGCGGCCAGGAGATCGCACTCAAGGTGACGACAATCATCAAGGAGCAGGACGGCGGCTATCTCGTTTCCGACCTCCTCGAAACGCCTATGGGCAATTTCAGCGACGAGGCTGTGCTCGAAAAGGCAACACTCGAACTCCGAACGCGCAGTGTTCATCAGGGACCAGCCGCCATTGACATTATTTACACGAGCTCTAAAGCGAGCGGCAAATTGTCGATGAGCGGCAAGGATACGGCCATTGACTCAAGTCTTGGTGGCGGCCTCTTTGCCGATGGCCCAGCGGCGCAACAATGCATTGGCACCCTGCCCCTGGCCGATGGTTACACAGCAACCTATCGCAACTTCGACCTGCAAAAACGAAAAGAAAAATTGATGCAGTTAAAGGTGGTCGGAGCTGAAAGCGTCACCGTGCCGGCCGGCACCTTCGACTGCCATAAGGTCGAGTTGTCGTCTGCGGAAGGCGGCCCGGAAAAAGCAACACTCTGGATCGCAAAGGACTCGCACCAGTCGATCAAAATGTCGAGCGTGATGCCAAGTATGAACGGGGCAACGATGGTCTCGGAGCTGCTTCCCTAAAAAGCCTAGCGGGCGAGCGGATAGGTTAACCCTTCCCTCAGCCATTCGTGATTGAGCTGGACGGCTTCCTTCAGGATCTGCACCAGCTCTTCACGTTGTTCGTAAAGGCGATAGCCTGCTTTAGGCCGCAGATAACCACGAGCTTTGGGATTTTGCTCAAACAGGTGCTCTTCGCCCACCTCTTCAGCCTTCCTTGCGTAGTAGGCACGGTTGTCGAGCAGTGCTTTCACGAGGAACGGCATCAGCAGCGAATAATCACTCTGCAGACTCTCAGTCGCCTCTGTGTAGGTATCCTTGTCCACCTTGCCCCAGGTCACCGCTTCGGCGGGAAAACAGCTCGACAAAGAACCGTCCGTCACCGGCGCCGATACGATCTGCACATCAAAATTGTAGCCGCGCACATTGGGCAAGCCGAGAATTTGTCCAAGCGCCGGCTCTGGTTGCAGGTTGTAATTTTTGGGCACTCCACCACCCAGCACCAGTGTCGCGAGAGCTTTCACAGGATTTCGAAACAAACCCCAATAGTGATAGGCACAAGCTTCAAACACTTCGCCATGGAGGTCCAGATCGAAGTCATATTCTTCGATGATCCCCGCCTGCTTCATCGCCCAGAGCTTCATCGAATTCAGAAACACGCTGCCATCGGCCGGCGCGCCTACAAATACCGGCACGGCCAATCGCTCGCAGGCTGCCAGCAAACCCTCTTCCACGCCGTTCGCTTTTTCCTGTGCTGCGTAATAGCGACCCAGAAGATTGCGCAATTCCGTGCCTGTCATCTTGCGCTGAAACTCGGGCAACTGCAGCATCGCTGTAAGAAAGCGATCCTGATCGAGCAACACATCTTCATCAAAGGCCATGTCCGTAACGCGAATCGTGTGCTCGTCGCGCAGCGCTCCGTCGTCACCAAAGATCGGAACCTCGTGGACCGGGTTCCTGTGCCCAGTCAGGCTCCGGTGCCCGTCGTGATAACAAACTGCATCAGTAGTCGATAGATACGCCACCCAGCCGGTCTCGAGCAAGGGCACGAGCCAGGTCTGGTGCTGGCCGCTCACCGTGATCGGGCCCGCAATGGCTACTGTCAGCGGGCAACCCATGCCAATTGCAGTATCGAGAATCGTGTAGATTCTACGCAGGAAAGCCCCACCAAAAGCAGGCAGGCAATTCATGAATACTTCGTGCAGATTTTCGCACTCGTCCACGCGCTTGGTTAAGACCGTGCGCCTGTCGGGTTGATGATGTGTGCTCATTGGCTAACCAGGTTCGTTAATTGTTCGAGAATTTCTTGCAGGAGCGGCGACTGAGGATAGGGGTGTCCGTGATACTGGCGGAACCCCTCTCCCAAAGCGAGCCCAGCCAGGCCCCCGCGTTTGGCTGTCCAGCGGGCGGCCGTCTCGACATAGTCGTCCATGCCGTGCTGTTTCTTCAACCAGTTCCGTTGCGATGCATGGCAACCGACCAGTGCCTGCTTCAGTTCCATGGTTTCGGCCACATCGACAACAAATTCAGGCCGCAGGAGGTTTCCGTCGCGGTCGATGCCATCGGCAGAATCCATAAAGTACAGATGCGGAATTCGATCGAGTGCCACAAACTCACCCGTGTGGTAGTTCGGCGCAGAGGCCCCGAAACAGGCGTCGCGAACGAGCGCATGCGTGGCCTCGTGATCGCAGTGATAATCCGGAGAATTCGACGTGATCACGATATCCGGCCGCGTTTCACGCAGGATCTGAGTCACGCGCCTGCGACCTGCATCGTCATTGAAAATTGCCATGTCGCGGAACTCGGCGCAAAGATAATCGGCGCCAATCATGGCCGCTGCAGTTGCAGCCTCCATGCGCCTCACAGCAGAAATATCGTCCGGGCCCATCTCGGCCGAGCCGCAATCGCCTGGAGTCATCGTGCATATCGTGAGCGAAATTCCTGTTCCAGCCAGCAGCGCCAATGTGCCGCCAGCGAGGATCTCGCAATCGTCAGGGTGAGCGTGAATCGCCAGAATTCTCATATTTGTGTCGGGAAACTCTCATTCTCGCATGTGGTTTGTGGCCGCGCGATTGATAAGATGAGAGGTTTATGAGTCTCAAGAGCTACACGATTACCCAAGGTCGCGATCGCGCGCCGGCCCGCTCCATGTTGAAGGCCATTGGCTTTACTGACGAAGATTTGCGCAAGCCGATCATCGGCATCGCCAACACCTGGATCGAAACGATGCCCTGCAACTACAACCTGCGTGATCTCGCGGTTAAAGTGAAGGAAGGTATCCGTGCAGCCGGCGGCACTCCCATGGAGTTCAACACCATCGCCATCAGCGACGGCGTCACCATGGGCACTGAAGGAATGAAAGCAAGTCTTGTCAGCCGCGACTTGATTGCCGACTCGATCGAGCTCTGCGCACGTGGCTATATGTTCGACGGCATCATTGCTCTGGTAGCTTGCGACAAGACCATTCCAGGCGCTGCCATGGCCCTGCTCCGCCTCAACGTCCCCGGCGTCATCATGTACGGTGGGACCATCATGCCCGGCAAACGAAACGGCATCGACATCACTCTTCAGGATGTCTTTGAGGCCGTAGGCGCAAATGCTGCGGGCAAGATCAGCGATGCGGAATTGCTGGATATCGAGAACAAGGCCTGCCCCGGCGCAGGAGCCTGTGGAGGCCAATTCACTGCCAATACCATGGCAACTGTAATGGAACTCATCGGACTCGCCCCTATGTATACGGGCAGCACGCCACAGGTAGACCCCGCCAAGAACGACGTCGCTATTCGCTGCGGCAAGATCATTGTCGACGCCGTCAAACGCGACCTCAAGCCCCGTGACATCTGCACCCGCGCTGCCTTTGAAAACGCAATCGCGAGCGTAGCAGCCACGGGTGGCTCCACCAACGCGGTGCTGCACCTTTTGGCTATGGCACAAGAGGCCGGTGTCGAGTTGGAGATTGACGACTTTCAGAAAATTAGCGCCCGCACTCCGTTGCTCAGTAACCTCAAGCCCGCCGGCAGGTTTACAGCAGCCGATGTACATACGGCTGGCGGCATTCCGGTTGTAGCGAAATACCTTCTCGAAGGCGGATTTGTTGACGGTTCTACGATGACAGTCACCGGCGAAACCTTTGGGCAGGAAGCAATGAAGGCCGTGCCCACCCCAGGTCAGGAAGTGATTCAACCCACTACCAACCCGATCAAGAAATCTGGCGGCCTTGTGATCCTGCGCGGCAGCCTGTCTCCAGAGGGTTGCGTGATCAAAGTGACGGGCATTGAGCGAAAGGGCCAACGCGGTCCGGCAAAGGTATACGAGCGCGAAGAAGATGCGATGAAGGCTGTCCTTGGTGGCGAAATCAAGCCAGGTGACGTAGTCGTGATCCGCTACGAAGGGCCCAAGGGCGGCCCGGGAATGCGCGAAATGCTGGGCGTTACCGGTGCCATCATGGGCGTCGGCTTAGGAGATTCAACCGCACTACTTACTGATGGCCGCTTCAGCGGCGCAACCCGCGGCTTCATGGTTGGACACGTCGCACCAGAGGCCTTTGACGGCGGGCCGATCGCACTTGTTGAAAACGGCGACATTATCAACATCGACATCGAAAACCGCATTATCGATCTTGAAGTCGACGCTGCCACACTCGCAGCCCGCAAGGCCAAGTGGACTGCACCTGAGCCAAAGTACAAAACTGGCGTTTTCGCCAAATACATCAAGACCGTTGGTTCGGCCAGCGAAGGCGCGATCACTTCAAAGATCTTTTAGCTGTACGGGGTAGCCCTTCGCTTTCAGACGTGTTTATGCCTGGAATCGAAACGGCTTAACGCTACTTCGGACTTTAAGCTACCGCGGTCGCTGGAGTGCAGTATTGCTTTCGACGCCCTGAGATCGCGGCACCCAATGCGAAGCGGGCTGATGGATTGCACCTGACCGGAATTTGGTCGGCGGTGGAGTGCCAGAACAAAACCAGGAAAGAAGATGGAATCAGCAATCATGTACTCGATGGACAATATGAAGAAATTCCCGAAGATGGACGCATTGGCACCAGAAGCAATGAAAGCTTTTTGGGCCTTTGATCGTGTGGCTCTCGCCGACGGTGCCATTCCGAAAAAATACAAGGAACTCATGGCCCTTGCCGTCGCATTGACCACACAATGCGTGTATTGCCTTGAGATCCACAAAAAAGCCGCTGTGAAAGCTGGCGCGACCCAAGAAGAAATTGCCGAAGTAGTGTTGTTGGCTGCTGCATTGCGAGCAGGTGCCGCAATGACCCACGGCACGCATCTTATCGAAGGCTAGGTGATGCAGCTATCAAGATTGCTCCCAGGCCGCGCTCGGGAATGTGATTGAATATCAGAGAGGTTTCTTAAACAAGATGAAACGATTGGCAAGCATAACACTTTGGGTTGCTGTACTGGCGATTGCCTGGCATTTGTCGCCGGCCGGCCTGAATTCGGCCATGGGCCAAGCAGGCGGCGCTGGAGTTAGCGGTGATGGCAAGTACAAATTCCACGTGCTCTACACCTCTTCGCACCTTCCAGAGGAGGCCCAAAAGGTATTGAAAGCTGCCCACGGCGGCTTTGCTATCGACCGTCGCCCCGGCAAAGGAGAAGTCTATTTTGCTCTGCCCGGTGCCGGCATCATTCAAATCAGTTCCGACCTGAAGACCACACGAATGCTGCCCACCGATCCTTCTATGCGCGACACCAACTTGCACAATGCAATGTTCTGGCAGGCCAAAGACGGCACACCGTTCCTCAGCTTCCCAGGCACTGCCGCCGCAAAAGTTTTTACTACCGGGATGGATGGCAAGCTGATCCACACGCTCAACGCCCCCGATGGCAAGACCGACATGGGGCATCCCGTCGCCACTGATTATTTCGCTGGCCGGGGCAACTTCATACCCACCGACGTTGAACAACTGGACGGCATGTTTTACATCACCACCGGTTATTCCAATCTCGATTTTGTCCTCACCGCAAAGATCACCAGTACCAACCCCTTCGCCGCCGCCTGGCATGATCTTGCCTTTGGTGGGCGCGGTACCGCTCCAGGCCAGCTCGGCACCGGACACGGGATCACCATCAAGCCGGGCACAACTCGTCTGGATGTTGCCGACAGGCCCAATTCCGAGATTGATCGCTACACTCGATACGGGCAGTATTTGTCGACGCTGCGCATGCCCATCGGATCCTTGCCTTGCGATATTTACTACATGGATCAGTATGCGGTGGTTGGCTCCCTCAATGGTCCAGACCGCAGCAAAGGTGCACCTATTTACCTGCTGGAGAATGACCAGCTAGTCTCGACGGTGATCGCAAAAGAGGATCTTGGCCTGGTCAACTTCGACCACATCCACAACGCCGTGATCAAGCAGTTGAACGGCAAGATGTACATCATCGCTCAGGCGTGGAACCCCGGCGACTTCGCCATCTTCGAACAGGTCAAGTAACCACTTAGATCGTGGTCAGGATCGGAAACGGCCCCACGCTCGCGACAAGTTCCTGATCGTCGCCTTCATCCGGATCAAGGTAGCGGCTGTCTAGAAGACGCTGTGTCTTGATATTGCCCATCGCACTGAGCAGAGAATCCTTCAGATTCGGATGGTCAAGTTCCATTTCACCCAGAAAATCGCGCACACTTCGGCGTACCGTCCCTGTCTTCTGCGAACATCCGCAAGGGATCACCGGACATCCCAGACCTTGTGCATATGCTGTAGTCATCGTCTCCGGCACATACACCAGCGGTCGAATCAAACGGAAGTCCTTGCTCTTCGAGTAGGTCACCGGGGGCAGTGAACTGAGAGCACCAGTAAACATTGCATTCCGAAGTAGCGTCTCACAGAAATCATCTGCCGTATGCCCCAGCGCAATCACATTCACGCCCAGCCCTTTACAGACTTCATAGACTGCACGTCGCCGAAAACGAGAACATAGATCGCACCCATGGTCTGGCTGGTCGTCAATGAGCCGCAGACTCGGGGAATCCACAAAACAATGCCACTCAATCCCCCTCTGCCTAAGCCATTCCCCGTAGGGCTGAATCGAGGCGAGAAACTTGCCTTGTTCAATCGTGAATGCGCAAACCGTAAAATCAATTGGCGCGCGACGCTGTAGGGCGAGCAACGCCTCAAGCAGAGTAACCGAATCTTTCCCGCCAGAAACTCCAACGGCAACACGGTCGCCTTCACGAATCATTTTGAATTTGCTGATTGCCTCTCCGACCTTTCGGAGTAGTGCTTTTTCGAGGTCCAAGATCTTATTATCGGCGACTTCAGAACGCTGCGTGCAACTGGATTACTTCAAATTGCGCTACATCGAGCCCCTGAGCATGCAATCCTGCAAAACACTCTGCGGGCGTTTTTGCAATCGCTGCAATTTTACGCAAGGGAAGGCGCTGCGGATCGTACATTTCCAGCCCGACCCAGAAGCCCGTAATCATCTCGCGCAAAGGCAGGCTCAGTTCCTCGGGTGCATGCCCCAAAGCGTCAGCAATTGTCATTGCTTGCCGAGCTCTTCGACCAATGCCGCAAGACCGCGCCGCCGATAGATCTCGGACAAGCGCTGCTCTTCAAGACTGCCCGGGATCAGCTTGGAAAGTCTTGCTTCCTCACGAAAGGCGCTGGGAGTCACCCATACATCGCCATTGGTGAATTCCACTTGCTGCACAAAGCCGCTCAGGCTCTCCACCTTCAATGGCAAGCCCTGCGCACGGTTCAACTGCAAACTGGCCGATGGCTGCACAGTCGCGCTCCCCTTGGGCTTCATGGACAGCGCCGCAGGCAAGGATCCGGCTGAAAATTCACGGCCTTCCTGATCTCTCACCAGCAATCCCAACTCAATCGAACGCACTTCCCGTTTGTCGCGATTCTCAAAAGCCAATTCGAGAATCTGCAACTGGTTACCGCTGGCAACCGCCAGCGCTCTTACACCTTCGACAGGAAGGTCAGGCTGCGTTAGAAAGGCGGTCTCAATATTGCGTGTGTTCTGCAAAGCCGCCGCCGCGCGAGCCAATCGAACATCGAGCTTTGGTCGCGTATTGTCATGTGCCAAAACATCGAGCATCGTACGGCGCAAGCCTTCTTCTCCGCTTTTGGCAAGAATCTGGCGGAAGTGTTGCCGGTCGCGACGCGCCTCCATTTCCCAAGCAGTCAGTTGTCTGCGGCTGCCCAACCGGTTCGGGCCAAAAAACGAAAGATCTTCAAACAAAACTCCGTCGAGCTGCACTTGCACGACCGCCGAATTGACGCCACTGTTCGGTTGCAGCAAACGCAAATCGATCTTCACTGGAAATTCCTGCCCCGGAAGCACATCGAGACTCGGCACAGACACACTCGCCTTGCCCCCAGCCGCAACTTCCTGAGAAGACACCTGCAGACTGATTCCCCGCAGTCGCAAACGGCTGTTGTTCTTCAACCTCAGAGAGGTTCGCACGTCTACCACAAATGCCCCACCACGGGCCAGCGCACGCGATTCTCCCCAGCCGGAACTCACCACCGTTATCGGCGCATCGGCTGGAAAATTGACCCGCAAGCCGTCCTGCGCCGCAATGCTTGCGACACAAAATGTGGCCAGCGCAAACATCTTATTCCACATAAATTTGGCTCACTGTCACTTGACCGGAATCCTGATCCACCACCGACGACCGTACACTGCCCTCTAGGCCTACTTCAAATCGGCTCGAAGCTGAGGACACATTGCGCAGGATCATACCTACGCCACGACTCTCTACGCCAACACCGTTCTCATCCCCCTGCAAAATCAGAGCGCCGCTCTTTACTTGCGCGACAGCTCTAGGAGCATGCAGCAAATACTGCTGTGTCCTTGGTCCTGCCAAAAACCATCCCGTAATTACAATTGCAGTGAGCGTCGCGATCGAAACAGCTCCAGGCCACGATATCGCCCGCTCCGACTCTCCCCGCTTGCCAAAATCGCTGCGAATCTCGCTCACGTCCAGCCCCAGTCGGACATTGGCAAACATTTCTCGTTCGATCTCGCCCCAGTCCATAGATCGGGGCAATTCAAATTCCGGAACAATCCTGCGTACGCGCTCCGCGTCCTGCTGAAACAGTTCAACCCGCATCCGGCAGGATTTACAAACAGCGCAATGTGCTTTAGACCGCAGGTGAGCAAAAAAAGAAAGGTCGCCACTTGAGGCAAGCGCCGCCTCGGAATCGTTCAAATGTCTCATTGCCCCTCCTTCTTCTTCTGATAGATGGCTCGAAATTTTGTGCGTGCATTCGCTATGTGCGATCGAACTGTTGCCGGAGAGCAACCGAGTATGGCCGCCACTTCGTGCGCAGGCATGTCTTCTACGTCGCGCAAAACCAGGGCCGTCCGCTCTCTGACACTCAAAACCTCCAGACATTCATCAAGGTACGCAGCTTCTTCACTTCGCAACATCTCGATGTCTGCCCTGCGGCTCATCGGGTCTGGCAGGGGCTCTAGCAAAGCATCGATCTCGGTAAAATTCACGCGACTCTTGCGGCGCAGAAAATCAATCGCGGTATTGCTCGCAACCCGGCCCAGCCACTGCGCGGCCTTGTCGGTGTCTTTCAACTGCTCTTTACGCTGCAATGCCTTGATGAAAGTATCCTGCGTCAGATCCTGAGCATCGGCCACATTTCCGACAATTCTGTAAATGAGGGCGAAAACACGGCGAAGATTGTCCTTCACGAAGCGGTCTTGCGCTTCGCGCTCAGCAGCGCCGGGACTCGAATTGGGTACAAATCTAGCGGACATTTGCCAATCTTCTACGTACGATGTCGCCGCGAACTTCATCTACCAGTACTAGACGCTTTCGACAATCAAAGCGTGCAGTGCGGTAAATCTTGTCTACGATTGAATTATATGAGATCTGTCCATGTAGCTGGAATCGGCAAGACAGCATTTGGGTCATTCCCGGACCGGACTCTCAAAGATCTCGCCGTCGAAGCGATCACGACTTGTCTCAAAGACGCCGGGCGCAGCGCCTCGGATGTAGAAGCTTTTTATCTCGGCAACTTCGACGGGCCCTCGTTCACAAGTCAAAATCATCTCGCTCCTTATGTCGCAGGTGCCGTTGGGATCACCGGAGTTCCGGCAACCCGCTTCGAAGCAGCCTGCGCCTCCGGCGGCAGCGCCTTCTTCCACGCCTGTCAATCGGTCGCCAGTGGCATTTACAATACGGTCCTCGTTTGTGGTGTCGAAAAGATGACATCCCAGACCACCGCTCGTGTAGCCGATATTCTGGCTGGGGCCGGGGATGCACAATTTGAATCGAGCGTAGGAGCAACTTTCCCCGCGATCTTCGCCATGATCGCCCGCCGCCACATGCATCAGTACGGCACAACCCGCGAACATCTGGCCGCAGTTGCTGTCAAGAATCACTTCAACGCCAGCCTGAATCCACAGGCCCATCTCAAAAAAGTCATCACGATCGAACAAGCGCTTGCAGGCAAACCGGTCGCCGAACCATTTACCATTTACGATTGCTCTCTCGTGAGTGACGGCGCTGCGGCAATTCTGATCAGCTCAATTCCGCATCAGGTACGCATCGCGGCCTGCGCCCAAGCCTCAGGCCCCGTGGCGCTTGCGGACAAACCCGACATTACGACCTTCCCTGCAACCAAAGCAGCGGCCGCCAAAGCCTACGCGCAAGCAGGGCTCAGCCCCACGGACATTCACCTTGCAGAAGTGCATGACTGCTTCACGATTGCAGAACTGATCGCTATGGAAGACCTTGGCTTCATTACAGCGGGACAAAGCGGCCCCTGGGTTGCAAGCGGCGCAACGGCGATCTCAGGGCTGCTGCCAGTGAACACCTCCGGCGGCCTCAAAGCCAAAGGCCACCCGGTAGGAGCCACGGGTGTTGCCCAGCTTTGTGACCTTGTCATCCAGATGCGTGGCGAGGCCGGTCCGCGGCAAGTAGCCCGTGCCAGCAACGCCCTTGCCCAAAATCTCGGTGGCAGCGGTGCCACCTCAGTCGTTACCATTCTTCAGAAGAGTTAGCTCATGCGCCAAGCCATCGTCTACACAGAAACCGTCATCCACTCCGCCCCCGAGCGCTTCGCCGCCGAGGCACCCTACCAGATCGCAGTCATCGAGTTCCCCAGCGGCACCCGTGAGCTCGTCCGCATCGCAGGCCTGCGCGCCATGATCGGTGATCGCGTTCAGGAACTCGCCGCTTCAGCGGGCTACCCCATCTTCGAGGTCATTCAGTGAAAACTGCTTCCCGCATCAACGAGCTGCAGCTCGAAGGTGCTTTCTCCGTATTGCAAAAGGCTCGTGCGCTTGAGGCCCAAGGCAAACACATTATCCATCTCGAAATTGGTGAGCCCGACTTCGATACGCCTGCTCACGTAATCGAGGCTGGCAAGGCCGCACTCGATGCCGGCTGGACGCACTACGGCCCAACGCTCGGCTACGAAGATTTCCGCCAGACGATTGCTGCTCACGTCGCTGAAACGCGTGGGGTGTCGGTATCAAGCTCTGAAGTCTGCGTCGTCCCCGGCGGCAAACCGATGATTTTCTTCCCCATCCTTGCCATCGTCGAAGCAGGCGACGAAGTGATTCTGCCCAATCCAAGCTTCCCTACTTATGCAAGCGCGGTCCGTTTTGCCGGTGCAACTCCTGTGTCGATTCCGCTGATCGAGGCGAATGATTTCAGCTTCGATATGCAACGCCTTCGCGACAGCATCACCCCAAGAACAAAACTGCTGATTCTCAACTCTCCCGCCAACCCCACCGGCGGCATCATCCCCGCCGAAGACATCCGCGAGATCGCACTTCTGGCCCATAAACACGACTTCTACGTCTTCTCCGATGAGATTTATTCGCGCATGTACTTCGAGGACGCGCCGCGTTCGATCCTTTCCGAGCCCGGCATGAAAGAGCGCACGATCCTGCTCGACGGCTTCTCGAAAACTTACGCCATGACTGGATGGCGCCTCGGCTACGGAGTGATGCCCGCCTGGATGATCGACGCCATGCAAAAGCTGCTCGTCAACGGCATCAGTTGCACTGCCAGCATGGTGCAACGCGCAGGCCTGGCCGCACTCACGGGAGATCAGTCGCCCGTGGACCGCATGATGGCCGAATTCCGGGAGCGCCGCACCCTCTTCATCTCGATGTTGAATGACATCCCCGGTGTCCGTTGCCGAATGCCGAACGGCGCTTTCTACGCTTTTCCGAACATCACCGCTACCGGCTACTCCAGTGAAGTTCTCGCCACTCGTCTGCTCAATGAAGCGGGCGTCGCATCTCTCGAGGGTACTGCTTTTGGCGAATACGGCGAAGGCTATCTCCGTTTCAGTTACGCCAATAGCCGCGAGAACCTGGCAGAAGCCGCGCGACGCATCCACCAGTGGATCCTTGCCAATCCCGCAACCCGTTAGCGCCCCCCCGCTGGCAGGTGCTCCAGAAAATAGCGCGCAATCAAAGCATGCACATGCAGCGATGTGCCCATCCCTTCGCTGATCGAATGTGACCGGTTCGGGTACTCCATGAAATCAAAAGGCTTGCCCAATTCAACCAGCAGGTTCACCAGTTTCTCCGCCCCCTGAAAATGAACGTTGTCGTCGCCCGATCCGTGAACAATCAGCAGCTTGCCCATCAGTCCTGCTGCAAAGTGGATCGGCGAACCCACCCGATACCCTTCCGCATTCTCATCCGGCAAACCCATATAGCGCTCCTGATAAATGGTGTCGTAGAGTTTCTGATCCGGCACCGATGCAACAGACACACCCACTTTGTAAAGGTCCGGTGAGCGGAACATCAGGTTCAGCGTATTCGATCCACCACCACTCCAGCCCCACACACCTGCACGGTTCAAATCCACATAGCCGCGCGTTTTCCCAAGTTCGAGCAACGCATCGGTCTGATCCTGGGCTGAGAGCAAACCCACAGCCCCGTAAACAGACTTGCGCCATGCCCGGCCCTTGGGTGCCGGTGTCCCGCGATTGTCAAAACTCACCACCAGATAGCCCTCCTGCGCGAGCGCCCGATGAAACAGGCCGTTGGTGCCCGCCCAGGCGTCTTTCACGGTCGTATTCGCAGGCTCACCATAGACAAACACAATTACCGGATACTTCTTTGTCGGATCAAAGTTCCGCGGCTTCAGCATCCAACCATCCATCTCTACGTCATCACCCACCTTCACCTGCAAAAATTCCACCGGGGGATTTGCAATGGACGCTACTGCGCCACGCATTGGAGCATTGTCCTCAAGCAGGCGCACCACTTTGTGATCCGGCAAGCGAATCAGATCCGTAACCACCGGACGGTCAAATCTCGAATAGGTATGAAAGGCCCAGCGGCAATCCGGCGAAATGCGATAGCCATGCGTCCCTGGTTGATCGTTCGGAGTCAGGCGTACCGGCGCAACACTTCGATCCACTGGTGCGCGGTACAAATACTTCTGCGTCGCGTTGTCAGGCGAAGCGGTGTAGTAAATCCAGCGGCCATCCGGATCTGCCGCATCCACCTCAAAAATGTCGCTCTCCCCCGGCGTAATCAACACCGGCTCGCCTCCACCCATCGGCACTGCATAAGCATGCCGCCAACCATCCCGCTCGCTCACCCACAAAAAACTCTTCCCACCGTTCAGCCGCAGACCCGCCTCCTCAGCCCGGGGCATATCCACCCACGCCTTGTCGGAATCGCGAAACACCTCCTTCACCTGACCACTCTTCGCATCTCCGGCAAACACGATCAGCGTGTTTTGTTTGCGATTCAATTGCTGGATCTGAAAGCCCCGGTCATCCCATTCCATACCAGCCAGGTAATGATTCCGTGAGTCTCCTGGAACTTCCATCCACCGCGCCGCTCCTCCTGCCGATGCAGCCACTCCCAATCGCACAGCCGAGTTCTTCGTACCTGCCTTCGGATAGGCAATCGTCGTCAGCCTCGGATAGAGCGAATCCGTGTTATTCAAGAGCGAGAATTTCTCGACACCCGTCGTGTCAAACTGCCAGAACGCAATGCTGTTTCCATCCGGGCTCCAACGAAACCCGTCCCGCAAATCAAGCTCTTCCTCATACACCCAGTCGGATGTCCCATTGATCAGCGTCTCCGATCCGTCGCTCGTAATCGCCTTCACCGTCCCCGATTTCAGATCCTCCACATAAATATTGTTTGCGCGCACATAGGCAACTTTTGATGCATCCGGTGAAAACTTGGCAAACATCAGCGACGAAGCCGGCGCATCCCCGCCTACTTTCTTCAACACTCCATCCGCCAAATCCAACACCCAGTAATCACCGCGCGTATTCAGCCGCCAAACTTTCTTTGTCTTTGTAAAAATCAAGAGCCGCTTACCATCCGCCGACCAACGATAATCGTCAATCTTCAACGCCTTTCCGTCCTTCGGCGTCAACTGCTGCTCGGAGATCAGTACCGACCGTTGTCCTGTCGCAGTCTCATAGCGCACGATTTCCGATTTCTCCACTGTCGTGAAGGCATTGCCCTTTTCGATCCACCTCGCCGGGCCAAATGACTTCCCCGAAAAAGCTGAAGATCCGAAGATCCTGCGTAGTTGTTGCTGCAACTCTTCCGCCCCAAACAATCCAGAAGCAACCGACAACATCAGCACGAGTAGAGAAATGTTTATGCGCACGAGATTTAGGATACGGCAAATTCGACTTCACTTTGGGCTAAGATAGGTCTTTCGCAACCATACGCACATGAAGATCCTCCACGCCCTGATGCGCTTTTACAGCTACCTGTTTACGCTGTTCCTGTCTGTGTTTCTTACCGGCTTTGGTGCTGTCGCCTATCTATCCGGCCTGCACAACTGGAAGATCGACACGTTTATCTGGACGGGCGAAGACCTCTCCAAAGCTATGTTGCTTATCGGCGTCCTGGGCGGTCTCAGCGTCCTGCTGGCCTTCTTCAATATCTTTCGGGGCTTGTTGCCTGTCATGGCCCTCGCCTTCTTCGGGCTCATCGTTTACGGCTTCTTCTTCCAGGGATATCGATTTGCAGACGCAGAAGCATTTCAGGGCACCATCGCTCTCGCGGTTGGTGCCCTGGGTAGTTTTCTTTGTAGTTTGATGCTATTTAAGCGCGGCCGTTAACCCTGCCACAATTCGTGGATGGGTCCATAGAGATCCTGATCTGAAAACGGCACATACTCAAAGCCACGCCCAAACGGATCGTCGCGGCGTACGGTTGTCCAGTCAATCCCCAACGCTGAATAAATCGTAGCTTCGATGTCTTCTGCACGAATACTGCGGTCACGACTCCAACCCGGATCGAGCGTGTCCCGACCATTGGAATCAGTGCTTCCAATCGCCCGCTTCCCCTTGATGCCAGCGCCAGCCACCAGCGCTGCCTGCTGCAGGAAGTGATCACGTCCAACGGTCGTATTCGGTACCCCAATCGTGCGGCCAAATTCACCCATCGCCACGATCAGCGTCTGCTCCAGCAAGCCGCTCGCCTTCATGTCGGCGATCAGTGTGCCAAGAGCAGTATCAAATTGCCGCCCCAGCGAATTCACATTCGTCGGATTGAGCGCACCGGTGTAGATATTAGCGTGATTGTCCCAGCTGCCCACATTCACCTGTACATAGCGAGTGCCTCTGTCAGAAGCCAAAAGATTCTTCGCCACAATTAGCGAATTGCCAAAGCCACTGTTTCCGTAGCGGTTCCGCTCATCCGTAGAAAACCGGAACAGATTATCAATCTCCGCCCGGTACATCAACTGCTTGGCTGAAGCATTGAAGGCGGTCATTTCATCGCCCTTCGATCCAAGTTGCCCTTTGCCCCTCATCTCGGAATCGAGGTCGTTCAAGAGAGCAAAGCGCCTGTCAAAAGCTGGTTGCCCATCCGGATGTGCAGTCCCAGCCGGCGGATTGCCTCCAGGACTGAAATAGAAAGGAGCATTGGCAGGTGGCAGGTATCCGGCCCCCGGTCCGGAATTCGAATTGAGATTGAAAAACGGCGGCAAGGTTTTGTCCCCGCCCCTGTTCGCCATCTCAAGAGAAACCACCGATCCAATATGCGGTGCGATTCGCGACAGGCTGCTCACGGGATTACGGCCAATCTGAAGCCAGGTACTCGCCAGTTCGTGTGCCGTCGCCCAGGGCTTCACACTCCTCAGTAGTGAAACGTTTTCCATCTGCTCGGCAATCTTCGGAAAAAGCCCACGCGGCCAGCGTACGTCTCCGTAGCTCGTCGGGTCAAACGATGCCGGCAGCCACGAACCTTCTTTCAGATCGAAAGTATCAGTGTGGCTTGGCCCACCGCCCATCATGATGAAAATCACGTTCTTGGCCTTGCCAATCGTCGTCACCGAAGCTTTCGCAACGGTCTCCATCGGCTTTGAAGGCATCAGAAAGTACCCGCCAACTGCCGAACTCAGATGCCTGAAAAACATCCTGCGCTTGATATGTGGCGCCTTCCAGAACCAGGTGCCCTTGATGTTCGTCCAGTCTTTTCCAAAGCGGTCTTTGCCCGCAGCTTGTTGTCCGTAGATAGGATCCATGATGATGATTTCTCCCTTGCCGTTAATAGCTGAAGATGAACTCTTGTTTGTTCATCATCACCCAAGCCAAATCTTCCACGGCCGCATTCTTGGCGCTCTGCACAGTCCCAGCCTTGGCAAGCACAGCAACAATCTTTGCCTTCTCGCTGTCAGTTGGCATGCGCCCTAGAAAGCGCAGGAACAGTTCGTCTGTGATTGCACCAGAGTTCGTCATCAGCGCAATATTCTTCAACACACTGGATGCCGCCACCTTCGCCCTTGAAGTGACAAACGTATTGTTCATCAGATTCAATTGCTGCAGGATACTTCCATCCTGAGTCCGGAACTGATTGTTGCGGTTTCCTCGCAAAAACAGGCCCATGAAGTCGCGCACTCCACCATTGCTCCCTGGCTCAATCGGCTCCGGCATCTGCATCGCCCAATTCACCGGGTCTGCCCAGCCACCAATTGTGTAACGGCCAAGAACATTGGTCGCGCTCTGAATCGCATCATGGATTTCTTCTCCTTCGAGGCGTCGCGGAAAATGCCTGGCAAAAAGCGGCACGTACTCCGCTTTCCAGCCATCGCTGTAATCAGAACTCAGTTGATAGGTATTCGATTCCACCAGCTTGCGCATGAACTCGCGCATATCAAAATTGCCATCAATCAGCTCATCCGCCAATCGCTCGAGCAACTCCGGGTGCGTTGCCTGCATCACCCAATCCCCCGTAGGAGGATTCTTCGGATCCAGCCTCGCAGGGTCCAGTTGATCCACCGGCTCCACCAACCCCATGTTGAAAAGTTCTTTCCAGAATCGGTTCGCAAAGTTCCGCGAGAACATCCGGTCCGCTGTTAGACGTTGTGCAAATTGCCCACGCCAGTCGCTACCGTTTGTCTCCGCATCGCCCATCCTCCATGCCGCACTCGCCACTTTCAACAAGCCAATCTGCGCTCGACGGGGACGGTTTCCATAAGTCGTGCTCATGTTGTAGGTGCCTGTCGGCGCATCAACAACGTCTACAGAATTGGGGTAGGTGGCATCCATCGCGTTTCTTCCGTTGTACCGGATTCGCGAAAAATAAGCAGCCATCTGGTACGCTTCCATCCGCGTCGCCTTCCGGCCCCAGAGACTCAACTGGTCCAAATGCCCCCGCCCGTCGTGGCACAGAATACAGTCGTAATGGCCCATCCCCATGAAAGCCGCAGCACTTCGCGAAAACAGCGTGTCGTATGTATCTTCGATAGGCCCTCCCGGCGTCCGCCAGCGGTTTGCCCAAGTCGTCGGCCCGGCACTCCCACTCGCTTCCGTGTTGCCCTTCGCTGTCATCACTTCAAACACAATGTCCCGGATCGACTTGTTCTGCGAAACACTCGTCCCAATCCAGGCTTGAAAGTTGTTCCGGGCACCCTGACTTTGATTCTGATAAGAATTCGACATTGCATTTTGCAGTAGGTCGCCCCACCACATCGTCCACTTATCAGTGAACTCACGAGAGTAGAGCAGCCGATCAATCAGGTCGCTTCGCTTGCGGGCGTTCGAATCAAAAACAAACTCGCGATATTGCTCAATCGTTGGAATCCGTCCTGTGAGGTCCAGATAAATGCGGCGCACGAATTCTTCGTCCGTCGTAAGCCTTGCACTCGGTACACCCGCCGCAGCGAGCTTCCCGAAAATCGCCTCATCGATGAAGTTCTTTGGCTCAATCGTCCCCGGTGCAGCCGTCCGGCTCCCGCTGCTGTAGCGCCCCAGCTTGAGAAACAGGGCTCGTTCGTTTACGGTCTCGCGCACCCGTGCTTCTCGCGCAACATACTCGTCAGGGTCTGCTTTGAAGGTGCAATTCGCTCCGCCCATTTCCGTAAGCGGAGCAACCGCTTCCTGTTCCTGGGCAATCGAAGTTGGAAGAAAGCTGAATGCCAACATCACGGCAATCAACTGTTGTGGAGACGCGCCTTTGTGGCGAGGCTTCTGGTAATGCATCATTTCCCCCCGGTTTCACCTTGCGGCTGCGCTTAGTATAACCGAACCGGAAAATATTTGATCAATCTTTAGTACTACGTAGTAACCTTTAGCGGATTATTTTCGCCGCGAAAGCGTTTGGTGATGGCGCAGGATTCTCACGAGTCGTGCCGTCAGTCGTCTGCAAGTCCAGAGAACTCGTGTAGCCTGCCACGAAAAGCGCCTTCGGATTTGCCGGATCAAAACTCACTGAATTGATCACATCCGTCGAACTGCCTCCAAAGTAGGACATGTATTCGAGCCCGGCAGTCCCCGCAACTCCGCTATTCACAACCGCCACCATTCCATCGGCAAAGGCCGAAGAAGGATTCTTTTTCACTGCGTTACTGGTCGTTGGCAATTGCCCCGACATCGAATATCCAGCCAAAGCCACCCGCGTGTTATCGATCAGCGACATCCCGTAAACAAACTCGAATCCGCTTCCCCCGACATAGCTGGAATAAAGTAGCGCGTCAGGCCCTTCTTTGAGCGGATCGACCTGCATGACAAATGCATCGGTTCCGCCTGCCAGACTCCGCTGCGCTGCATTCGCTGTCACTGGCAGGTCTTCGCTAAACGTAATCCCCGTCACCCAAATCTTTCCATTGCCATCAATTGCCAGTCCTCTAGCCTCATCACTGCGACTGCCCCCGAGCAAGCTCCCGTAGTAAAAGGAGGGCAACCCAGTCAATGCCGGATCTACTGCCGCCAGATAACCGTCAAAGAAACCAGTTGAACTCATCTGTACCCCATTAAAGGTGAGCGGGAAATCATCCGATCCCGTTGAACCCACAAACCAGATCCGGTTGTTCCGGTCAATGGCAACTGCAACTGCAGTGTCATTCCCGTTCCCACCGAGATAGCTCGAATAGGCTAGCGCACTCTCGCGCGGGTTGAAATAAAGCACAAACGCATCGGAATTGCCTCGGCGATTCGGCTGTGCGCCGCTCGTCGCCCCTGGAATTCCATCCGCAGTAGTCGTCCCTACTACGGCAATATTTCCTGTTGGCCCAATCGCCAAGGCTTTTGCCAGCTCGCGACCAGTTCCACCGTAATACGTGCTGTAGCTCAGCGACAACGCGCCGCCCTGATTTGGATCAATGATCGAAACAAACACATCAAAATCGCCGCCAGCGATGTTCTGGAACGGCGTTCCAGCAATCGGAAAATTAGAAGAATTGGTAATTCCAGTCAGAACTACCCGGCCTTGCGCATCCAGTTTCATGTCCGCCAGCTCTTCATTGTCCGTTCCGCCCAGCCAGGTGAAGAATAAAGTTGTCGCCGTACCGTCAGGGTTGATCCGGTACTTCACCAAAAAAATGTCAGTCTTGCCTGAATTGTTCAGTTGATACGGCTCATTCGGCCCATAGGCTTCGTATTTGCCCGCAGAATGCCCGGCCACCCACACATCTCCAGAAGCTTCGACAACCACATTAGTTGCGACATCAAAATCACCGCCGCGCAAATAGCGCGACCAGCCAAGCGTGCTGGTCGACTGCCCCTCGAGCGCAGCCAGACATAGAAAGCCGAGGACATAGAAACGGACAAATGAATTCATGATTTAACAGGAGGAGACGGATCTACCATCTACTAGGTTGCCACAATCCGGGTCGCAATATCGGAAGCTAGCCCGGAACTGCGACGCGACAGCGGTTTTTCTTGCCAAACTCGCGCAGATCCGATCAAAACTCACCCGAGTTGAGCCACCTCTCGCAGCTTGTGTGGCAGTTAGGCGTCGCCGATCAACGCCCGCTTGGAAAGGCCGGATTGCTTCGGAATTATTTCTTGACCAGCGGTAGAGCAGTTCAGGCAGATCCAAAGTTGCTCAAATCGCCAAACAGAAACATGACCTTAGCGCGATGTTTGCGGGACATTCCATCCAGTGCAATGGAAGATTGCGAATCAGGGTTCTGTCCCAGAATCATGCAGTGGAATCAATTTCGTCTTGTTCCAACTGGCGCGCAGTAGCTTGGCACCTCCACTGACGGCGGAGGGAGTCGCCATGTAGAAAATCGGAGAGCCTGTTGACAAAGACGGCCAGAACAAAATGCTGGATTCAGTCATAGTGCAAATGACGCTGAATCAATGCCTGGAGGATACGGCCTGCCCGGGCGACGATTCGACCGTTCTCGTCAAAGCTGTCGAAACCCACAAACTCTTGACGCGGCATTGCGCCTTCAATCCCGATACGAAGCCCCGGCATTGGGTTACGCAGTGTGGTTGTGCTGCTAAGTTTTTCGAATCAGTTCAGCTGTTAGCGCCGCAAAGTCGTCGACTCCGGCAATCCGATCCTAGGATAATCGTTCTGTTGAAATCCAGCCAATAAGAACATTTCCATGGCAGAATGATTTATGCCATTCGTCACGACACGTCAACGATTGATTTTGTCAGCTGCGGATCAAGGTAGACTCGAGGATCTCCGTCGCTCCCGC
>JANXLY010000222.1 GCA_025354885.1 Acidobacteriota bacterium
ATATGGAAAACCATGTTTCCCACCTTTCCCACCGCCCCTTGGAAATCTCGCAACCCCCGCGAGATTTCCACATTCCCACCGCCCCGGCGGCTTGTCCCCTAACAAATCAAAACCATGAAAGGAAGTCGCCGCTGCGCGGCTCCGTATTCCCCTTTTTCATGACGTTCGCTCCCTCGCGGCGCAAAACCGATTTCATGCTCATACTTCAATTGGAAAATGCTAACCTCAGGTCAAATCAAAAAAACCGCAGTCTGGATGCGTCTGCCTCAAATATCATTTTCCTCAGCCAGTTCAGTTCCGAAAATGGCGCACCCACCTCTACAACTTACGCGCAAACGCCGAATAATCCAGCCCGCCAAAAAACGACTCCTTGATACTCGCCGGCAACGCATTCAATTCTGGCCGCTCTTCATAAGCAGGGGCAAATCTCTGTACGTCGATCCGCCCAAAGCCAGCCTCCTCTAAATAGAACGCCAACAACGTCGGCGGAATCGGCCGTGTATGCGAAGGATCGATATAGAAATGCGTGGCAAAGATCGCAAGGCACTCCGGATTCGGAGTCTCAAACACGACAACGCCACCGGTCTTCAGTGCCCCGGCACAAGCCTTTACCAAGGCCCAAACTCGCTCCGGGGGCAAGTGCTCGATCACCTGCGCACAAAAGATGCCATCAAACGAGTCCGGCCCTTCGTCGGCCAGATACTCAAACGCGTCTGCCTTCTTTGCATCGAGCCCAGACGCATTGAGAATCGCAATGTTCTCGTCATGCAAATCTACGCCGACGCCCGTAATCCCTTTGTCCTTGAGCAAGCTGAGAAATTCACCACGCCCGCAACCAATGTCGAGTACCCGCTGGCAACCCTCAAAGTGCGGCAGATATCCGGCAAAGTGCGCTTGTATCTTCGGCGCATCACCACGAAACTTGTTGGCAAAATGTACCCAGTCAATATCCAGTGCCGCCTCGCCCGCAGTTCCACTGGCAACGCCAATAGCAACAGGCCGTTGCCGCACACTTCGGATCTCAGCATAAATGATTCGCTCATACTCCACGCGAACCTTTTCCAGCTCCAGCCAGAAGCGCTGCTGCATCGCAAAGTTCGACCGCTCTAGCGCTCCCTCAAAATCCTTGTGCTGAGCCGCCGTACGCTCTTCAAATCGCTGCTCAAGGATCGCGGTTCGCTGCGCATACGCCGCCTGCAAATCCGCAACCGCGCGCAGAAACTGTACCTCATTCCGCCCCAGTTTCTCTTCCCATTCCCTCCGCCACACCAGCCAGCTCGAGCGAATATCTTTCAGCTCTGCCGTCTCGCGGCGCATTTCTTCGAGCGGCCCTTCGAATCGTGGAGGCAGAGACTTTAGCGTGCGATTGATGGAATTCAACCCCTCAAGCACGGAGTCCAGCGAGCGCACCATCGCGTGATTGAAATCCACCTGATCTCGCACAAACCAACCCAGACTGCGCGCAATCGTGCGCTTCACACTCTGGATGATTCCATTCATCAAACCACCAGCTCGCGGATTCACTCTGCCAATCGCCGCCACCTTCGCATTCGCCTGGTCCCGGGCCTCAAGCACCGCAGTAAAATCCGGTAGTTCCAGTCCATGCCACAGCCCGCTCGGATAGCGCGCCAGCACCCTCTCGCGAATCTCTCGAATCGCCAGCTCCAGTTCTTCTTCGTGTGTCAACTGCGATCCTGTTTTATCGTTCATAGCTCGCGGAGATCTTTGAGTAGATGCCGCCTCGCGGCGTAAAATCACCAAGTACAGTAGCCTTGCGCGGCTTCGTCACCCGCACAATATCATCGAGCACCCGGTTCACAATGTTCTCCTGAAAAATGCCCAGATTGCGATAAGCCAAAAGGTACATCTTGTAGGATTTCAGCTCCAGACAATCCCCCTCTGGCACATAGCGCACCGTCAGCGTCCCGTGATCAGGCAAACCTGTCTTCGGGCAGACGCTCGTAAATTCCGGGCTCGAGATCTCGATCTCGTAATCCCGACCGGGAAATTGATTCGGCCAGGTTTCGATTTCAGGCAGGGGCGCATCAACACCCGAGGCAGCGTGGTCGTCTGTATATTGCTTCATTAGTCCTTGATTTTGCGGATCAGAAGATCGAGAAATAGGCCAACGTCGGTCACGACGCCAACCGTTTGGGAACTCCCCCGGTCGCTCACCTTCGTCGCGACTGCCGGATTGATATCCACGCACACCATCTTCACCCAGCTCGGGAGCATGTTGCCAGTGGCAATCGAATGTAACATCGACGACAGACAAAGCACCACACCCGCATTCTCGATGTGTTTGGTGTAAAGATTCTGTGCCTCGTTCATGTCCGTCACGGTGTCCGGCAATGGTCCATCGTCACGCAAACTGCCGGCAAGTACAAAGGGCACCTTATGCTTCACGCACTCATACATCACGCCAGTCTTCAGGCGCCCCTGCTCGACGGCTCCTTCAATACTGCCGCAGTTGTAAATCGCATTGATTGCCCGCATGTGGTTGCGATGGCCGTGCTCTGCCTGCCTGCCGTCCTTCTGGCGAATCCCCAGGCTAGTACCCAGAAGCGCCGCTTCAATGTCATGTACCGCCAGCGCATTCCCGGCAAGTAGCGCATCCACCCAACCCAGGCGGATCAATTCCGATAAAGGATTCGCTCCCCCTGTATGCACCACAACCGGACCAGCCACTACAACAATCTTCTTACCCTGCTCTCGCACGGCCTTCATGATCGCCACCGTCTGTGTCACCGCGGTCTCCACCTGCCGCTCACTCGACACTTCATTCGACATGAAGCTGAAACTCGATCGGTCGCGATCCTTGGTATCGGGCACCACGCGGATGCCACGCATCCCCACCACAATCTGATCTCCTGCTTTCAAGTCGCGTAGTTTCCGGCACTCTGCCTGTTTGTCGCTCACGACAACAGTCGCATCCATGCGTTGTTTTCCTACATCAATCCACTCGCCGTCCAGTCTCACCATCGTCCGGTGATTCGTTGTCGAATAGAAATCCTCGGGGGCGCAGCAATCCTTCTTGATCAGCTCAAGAACAGCATCGCCTGCATCAACAGGAACGCAACCCAGCCCCAGCAACTGGCCTAATAATTGGTCCATCAACTCGCGCGTTGGTGTCTCTACGCGCATCCGCAATTGAGATGCTTCACTGTTGGTTCGTCCAATGTGAAACTTCTCCACCTCAAAACGCCCCTGATATTCGACAACCATGTCGAAAATTCGCTCCATGATGTGGGAGTCGATCAGGTGCCCTTCGGCTTCAATGATCTCGGTCAAGGCCATATGTATAGGATAGCGGGGACGATAGAATCAGAGTGGATCATGAAGCTTCTGTTCTTATTTGTACCGGCACTACTCTCGGCGGCGGATCTCTCTTTTAACCGCGACATCCGCCCGATCTTTTCCGAACAGTGCTTTCAGTGTCACGGGCCAGACCCGAACAACCGCAAGGCCGGCTTGCGTCTCGACAATGAAAAGGACGCCAAGGCCGCGCTTAAGAACGGACACATCAGCCTCATCGCTGGCGACACCGCCAAGAGTGGGGTCTTCGGCCGCATCACTCACACGTCGAAAACGCTGCGCATGCCCCCCGCGTATGCCGGTCGAGAGGCTCTCCCATCAAAAGATATCGAAACAATTAAACTCTGGATCGAACAAGGTGCCAGGTACGAGGCCCATTGGGCTTTCATTCCACCTGTGCGCAAACCCGGCGGATCCATCGATCAATTCGTTCGGATCAAGCTGGATGATGCCGGTCTCAAACCTTCACCCCAAGCAGACAAGGCCACTCTCCTTCGCCGTTTGAGTTTCGATCTCACTGGCCTCCCACCCACTCCCGCTGAAATCGATGCGTTCGAAAAGGACAATTCGCCTAAAGCCTATGAAAAGCAGGCCGACCGCCTTTTCGCTTCTCTGCGCTTCGCCGAACGAATGACCTGGCGCTGGCTCGAAGCCGCCCGCTATTCAGACACCAACGGCTACCAGAGTGACGGGGTTCGCGACATGTTTCGTTGGCGCGACTGGGTCATCGAAGCCTTCGCAAACAACAAACCCTTCGATCAATTTGTCGTCGAACAGATCGCCGGAGACCTGCTCCCAAAATCCACCCTTGAGCAAAAGATGGCCACAGCTTTCCACCGCAACCACCGCACCACGGCAGAAGGCGGAATCGTCCCCGAAGAATTTCGCGTCGAATACGTAGCCGATCGTGCCGAAACAACCGCCACAGTTTTCCTGGGTATGACAATGGGCTGCGCCCGCTGTCACGACCACAAATACGATCCCATCACGCAACGTGACTTCTACAGCATGTTCGCCTTTTTCAACAACCTTCCTGAAAAAGGCCTCGTCTACAACTGGGGCAACGACGAACCCATGATGAAGGCTCCTACCCGCGAGCAGCAAGCCAAACTTTCTGAGTTCGACGCCAAGCTCGCCACCGCGCAAAGAGCCGTACAAAAGGCCGAGCCCCGCTGGCAGCGCGATCAGGCCAAGTGGATCAAGACTCAAAACGGCGAATGGCTCCCCACTGAAGATCTTGCCTATGAGAACAAACTCGCCGGAGAATCTGCCCAGTTCGACGGCCAACGCATCGTCGAAGAAAAGGGCAGCACTGTCGTCTACGACTACCTCACCCCCTTCACTTTCTCAGCCTGGGTCAAGCCCGCTGAAAAAACCGGTGCCATTCTGTCTATCGCCGAAGACTACGCCGACGGTAGTGGCCACGGCTTCTACCTGATCAATGGCAAGCTCCGCCTTAACGTCGTTTTCCGCTGGACTGACATCGGTATGCGCCTCGAATCGAAGGAACCTGTTCTGTTGAACCAGTGGCAACACCTCGTCGCCACCTACGACGGCAGCCGCTACGCCAAAGGCGTCCGCCTCTACATCGACGGCAAGTCCCAACAGCTCAACGTCCTCTTCGATGAACTCAACTGGCCAATGAACTTCAAGTACCCGCTCAAGATCGGTGCCGGCAACGGGATGAATTTCAAGGGTTCCATCGAACAGGTTCGTATTTACAAACGCGACTTGAGCGAAGCAGAAGTGATAGCCCTCTACGACCGCGCTGCGCTTTCTCCTTCATCTCGTGCTGAGAAATTGCGACTCGCCTTTCTCGACCAGACCAAGCCTCCCGAAATTGCTGCCGAGCGCAAGGTCCGAGAGGAACGCGACGCTTACCTCAAAACCATTCCCACCCTTATGGTGATGCGCGAAGGGCCAAAGAACCAGGCCTTTATCCTCAAGCGTGGCGCCTACGATGCCCATGGCGACCCCGTAGAGCCAGCAACTCCTTCTGCGCTTCCACCCATGCCTGCTAGCGCCTCAAGAGATCGTCTCGGCCTCGCTCAATGGCTAGTCTCGAAAGACAATCCGCTGCTCGCGCGCGTTACAGTCAATCGTTTCTGGCAAATGCTTTTCGGCATGGGTATCGTCAAGACGGTGGAAGACTTCGGCTCTCAGGGCGAGTGGCCTGCCCATCAAGAGCTTCTCGATTGGCTCGCTGTCGAATTCGTCGACAGTGGCTGGAATGTCAAACACATCCTCAAGCAAATCGTCATGAGCGACACCTACCAGCAGAGTTCCAGACTCACTCCGGAACTTCTCACTCGCGACCCGGAAAATCGCCTTTTCGCCCGCGCTCCCCGATATCGCCTCGCCCCAGAGATGATCCGCGACAATGCCCTCGCCGTCTCCGGCCTCCTTGTCGAAAAGCTAGGCGGCCCAAGCGTCAAGCCCTATCAGCCCGCCGGTCTCTGGCAGGAACTCGCAGGTGGCGGTGGCTACCCCCAGGATCACGGCGAAGCGCTCCATCGCCGTTCGCTTTACACCTTCTGGAAGCGCACCATCGCGCCACCTTCCATGATGAATTTTGATTCCCCCAGTCGCGAAGCCTGCACTGTCCGCGAGACCCGCACCAACACACCGCTTCAGGCCCTCAACCTGATGAACGATGTCACCTTCCTCGAGGCCGCCCGCAAACTCGCAGAGAGGCTTACACGAGAAGGAGGCACAACCACGCAATCCCGTATTACCCATGCCTACCGGCTTGTACTCGGCAGAACGCCCAACGCCAAAGAGCTACCAATGCTTGAGGCTGCCTTCAACCTTTCCGCCAAACGATACAACGCCTCACCCGCCGACGCAATCAAACTGCTCGACCAGGGTGAAGCGACGCTCCCACGCAAGCTCCCACGCTCAGAACTCGCCGCCTGGACCATCCTGTCCAGCATGATCCTCAATCTCGACGAAACCATCACAAGGCAGTAACCATGCACGAACTCTTTCAAAATAGGACCCGCCGACACTTCTTCGGCAAAAGCGCACTCGGCCTCGGCACCGTCGCTCTATCCAATCTCCTCGCCAAAGAACGCATCGGCGGCCTTAGCGGCATTCCTCACTTCGCCCCCAAAGCCAAACGCGTCATCTACCTCTTTCAGAGCGGTGGCCCCTCGCAGATGGAGCTCTTCGACTACAAGCCTGGCCTAGTCAAATACGCAAACCAGAACCTGCCCGAAAGCATCCGCAACGGCCAGCGCCTCACCGGCATGTCGGCCTCGCAATCCAGCTTCCCTGTCGTCCCCTCCCGCTTCGGCTTCAAACAACATGGTGCCAGCGGTGCCTGGATCGGCGACCTGCTTCCTCACACGGCCAAGATTGCCGACGACATCACCATCGTCCGCAGCATCCACACAGAAGCGATCAACCACGACCCCGCCGTAACCTTCCTCCTCACTGGATCACAAATTGCCGGTCGTCCCTCATTCGGCTCCTGGCTCTCCTACGGCCTCGGTGCAGAAACAGAGGAACTCCCCGCTTTCGTCGTCATGATCTCGCCAGGCTCCGGCGTCGGTGGCCAACCGCTCTATGACCGTCTCTGGGGCTCCGGCTTCCTCCCCTCAAAATTCCAGGGTGTGAAATTCCGCTCCGTCGGCGATCCGGTCCTCTACCTTAGCGACCCTGCTGGCATGACCCGCGAAGATCGCCGCTCTTATCTCGACACGCTCAATCAACTCAACCAGCAGCAACTCGAAAATTTTGGTGATCCCGAAATCTCTACCCGCATCGCTCAATACGAGATGGCCTTCAAGATGCAATCAAGCGTCCCTGAGCTCACCGACCTTTCCAAAGAACCCGCCAGCACCTTTGAACTCTATGGCGAAGACGCCCGCAAGCCCGGCACCTTCGCGGCCAACGCTCTGCTTGCCCGCCGTCTCGCAGAACGCGGTGTTCGCGCCATCCAACTTTTCCACCGCGATTGGGATCACCACGGCGGCCTTCAGAAAAACCTTCCCAAGCGCTGCCTCGAAGTAGACCAGGCTTCTGCGGCTCTGGTAAAGGACCTCAAACAACGCGGCATGCTCGACGACACGCTGGTCGTCTGGGGCGGCGAATTCGGCCGTACTGTTTATTGTCAGGGTCGTCTCACCGAAGACGACTATGGCCGCGATCACCACCCTCGTTGCTTCTCAATCTGGATGGCAGGCGGCGGTATCAAGCCGGGCATGGTTTGGGGTGAAACCGACGACTACGGTTACAACATCGTCCGAGATCCCGTAGATGTCTTCGACCTCCAGGCAACTATGCTTCATTGCCTGGGCGTAGACCACACCAAGCTCACCTACAAATTCCAGGGCCGCAACTTCCGCCTCACCGACGTCCACGGTTCGGTCGTCAAACCCCTACTCGCCTAAGCGTGAGGAATATATTGCCGCCTTGCCACGCGGCTCTTCGGTAGATCAATCGTGTAGTATTTTTTCCAGAGTCCAGTCGGCTATTGCGTCAACAGTCGTATGCTTTCAAGCCCTGCTCCATGCTCTGCCAGATGCGAGCGCACTTCAAGAATCCAGAACTCAGTCAGAGTCTCGTGATAGCCCCGGCTCGCCGAGTTTACACCTCCAAGGCACACGTTCAGATGCCGGATTCCGGTGCGAATCCGCACCCCGGCCTCAATCGGTGGATAGCGCGATACAAACCACGCCGCCACAGCAAGGTGCGCCTGATGCGTCCATTCCTCTGCCTTCAAAGTCCCGCTGACAAATCGCCCCACAAAGACTTCCCAATTGTTTTCGTTCTCCAAAGTATCCGGGCTCATTTCCGAATTGTAGCCAAACACGCGAAATCAGGTTACGATTCGAAAGATGGACCCCCTCTCTGGTTTGGAAACGAAACTTTTGCGAGCCCTTGTCGGAAATGCACGCTCTACCTGGGCTGAACTCGCACAACTGATCGGCTTCTCTCCTCCAGCCGCTGCTGAGCGCGTCCACAAGCTCGAAGAGCGCGGAATCATACGCAGTTACTGCGCCTGGATCGACCCAGAACTTGCAGGTTACCCCCTCACCGCCTTCGTCGCCGTCATCCTCGACCGCCCCGCGCGCCGCGCCGACTTCCTCAAGAAACTCATGAAGATGGAACGAGTCCTCGAAGTCCATCACACCGCCGGCTCTGAAGATTACCTCCTCAAGATTGTGGCTGCATCTCCACGCGATCTCGATCATTTTCTCGGCGAAGTTCTCAAGTCGATCCCCGGAGTTGCGCGCACCAGAACCACCATCGTCCTCGCCACGGCAAAGAGCATCCCGCTAATGCCGCC
Source organism: Acidobacteriota bacterium (assembly GCA_025354885.1). Taxonomy (GTDB): domain Bacteria; phylum Acidobacteriota; class Terriglobia; order Bryobacterales; family Bryobacteraceae; genus Bryobacter. Next base: position 8,609 of record JANXLY010000222.1, read on the forward strand.
TCAGAACACATCCCTCGATTCAAGATGAGCATTAACCTCTTTGCGCAGTCTCCAAGCCATACGAAGTTTCTTTTGGCTTAACAGGGGCAATTGGTCCACATCATGCTTTGTTCCCGGCTGCGAGGAATTTCCGTAACTCACTAGCACTTGAGCGTGCGGCCCACCCTTCACCCACTCAACGCAGGCCACAAAAGTATCGCCATGTACGGGCGCCTTCTGTGGACCAAATCGAATCACGCGAAAGGCTCCCAGAGCTCCATCGGCGCCGTTGCCAGGATAATCAGCACGGCGAAATTTGAAGCGATTCACGTCTCCATAAGCCACATCCAGCTTCCCGTAATTCTTCTCAACCTCAACCGCTGCCTTCGCAAGCGACTCGATGCCCGCCTCCACGTTCTTCAAGCCCATTGGCGTCTTCAACGGATCCACTGCATTCGCTGCAACTTTGTAAACAGGTCGAAATCCACGCATCATTGCCTCAAATAAAACCGCCCCAGGGCTCAGGTTGTCTGCATTCCTGTCCCACGCCGCCAACACCTTCTTTGCCGCGCTCGGCGGCGCTGCCGCCAGCAAATCATCGAGCATCCGGTCGGCCACCTCTAAGTGCGTTGAATGCTTGTACTCAACCATCTTCTCGAAACTCAACTTCTCCTCCTTGCTCAACATCCGCAGAGAAGAGAGTGTCCGCATCGTCAATTCTCGTGCAGAAAAATAAGGTGGATACTTCGTCGAATCCATCACCGGCAATGTCGAAGTCCATGGCGGATCATTCGTGTTCTGCACCCATCCTGCTGGCGGGTCAATCGTCTTCGGCAGTTCGGCATAGCTGTGATACGAAGTCCACATCGTCTCGCTCGTATCCCCTGGAATCACACCTGCCCAATATGCCAAATCTCCGCTCTTCCGCTTCGGCAGCGTCCCGTTGAACAAATACATCACATGTCCATCGCGGTCCGCATACGTGATGTTGAAGGTAGGCACCTCAAGCCGCGCAACCTGCGCCTGATACTCGGCAAAATTCTTCGCAATCGCCATCTTCCAGTACTGCTCTAGAAGAAAGGGGCGATCAAGCCCTCCAGTCTTCATCGCTAAAATCTTTCCGTCCTTGTCCCACACCACGGGTCCATGAACCGTCTTCTTGATCTCAAGTACTTCGTCTTTGGCGCCTTTGATTTTGATCACGACGCTCGACTTTTCATACGCCTTTTTCTCCCCATCAAAGATATAACCATCGCCCTCGGGCGTAATGCGAAACAGATCGCTCGCATCCAGATTATTCACCGTTTGTGTAAAACCGAGATAGTCGCTGAACACAAAACGCAACACGGGAAATCCAATCTGGCTCGCCCCATACAAATTCATCCCCGGCCCATTCAAGTGCACTTCGTAGTAGGTGTACCAGTCCTGCCACGGCAGATGGGGATTCATCAGAATCATCGGAGTGCCGTTCTCGCTCTTCTTCGGCATGATCGCCCAGGCATTCGACGCGAGAGGCCCCAGATTCACAGCTCGCCCGGTCCCGGCCGCAGTCACGCGAAGCGCGCTCGACACATAGTTGAATTGCACAATACGGTGCACATGCATCAAGCTATCCACAGGTTCAATCGGCAATACCTGCCTATACTCCTCCCCAAGCGCTTCCGGATGCCTTTTCGCATATTCGTTCATCCCATCGGCAAACGCTGTGAGGTATTTTCGAAACTCCGGCGTCTGCATCTTGAACCACTTCTCGGCGCGCTGTGGCACCTCGTTCACATGAACCCAGCGATCCAGTTCCAGCCCCTTCGGCCCCCAATACTCAGATCCCCGCCCTCGCGATTCCCCATATAGCTTCAGCACAAGATTGGCGTGGCTCTGCATCTGCGCATAGCCATATCCATAAAACATCCCCTCTGAATTCTGGGCATAAACATGGGCAACCCCAAACTTGTCCCAAAGAATCTCAACATCGCGCGCAGCTGAAAGCGAAAACACGCCAGCAATTAGCAACAAGAAAAACTTCATTGGATTAGGATACTCCCTGCGCCCAGCCACCACTGCGTTGTTATCCTGATGCTTCATGCATCGCGAATATCACCGCTGGTGGAGCCCGCATCTCAACAAAGACATGCAACTGCTCCAGTTCGGCCACTCGGGCCACCCCGTCCTCGTATTCCCATCCTCAATGGGCAGCTTCCACGAGTACGAAGACCAGTTGATGGTGCAGACCCTTTCTGACCGCCTTGAAAACGGCCAGCTAATGTTGTTCTGTGTGGATAGCGTTGACGCCGAGAGCTGGTACAACAAGCACATCCATCCCGCAGACCGTGTCCGCCGCCACGACGCTTACGAACAATACTGCCTCCACGAAGTGCTTCCGCTCATACGTCAGCGCTCCGGTCGAATCGACCTCACCGTCCACGGCTGCTCTTTCGGCGGCTATCATGCCACCAACTTTGCTCTCCGCCACCCCGACGCCGTCACCAAGTGTGTCGCATTCAGCGGTGCCTTCGACAATCGCAGCTTCCTCAAGGGTTACTTCGACGATCTTGCTTACTTTCATAACCCGGTCGATTACGTCGCCGGCAACGACGACGACTGGTATTACGGCCACTATCATGGCGACTGGTTCATGATTCTCGCCGCCTCAAACCACGACATCTGCCTGGGCGACAATTACCGCATGGCCGAACTACTGGGCCGCAAACATATTCCACACCGCCTCGATGTCTGGGATAACAACATGCCCCACGACTGGCCGCTCTGGCGGCTCATGGCTCGTTCTTATTTCGCTTAAGGGAGACCTCATTTCATATGCGCAAAATCGCTGTAGTCTACGGCATGGAGGCCAGCTTTCCGCCAGCGCTGGTCGATTACATCAACGGCATGAAAGTGCCGGGAGTAGCCGCTGAACATCTCAAGATCGGCGGTATCAAGATGGCAGAGCCCACCGGCTATAAGGTCATCATCGACCGCATCAGTCACGATATCCCCTTCTACCGCGCTTACCTCAAGAACGCTGTCCTATGCGGCACCCACGTCATCAACAACCCCTTCTGGTGGAGCGCCGACGACAAGTTCTTCAACTACGCGCTAGCTTCCAAAATGGGCATCGCCATTCCCAACACCGTCATCCTGCCGCATCATTCGCATCCACCGGGCACAACTGCACAGTCGATGCGAAACCTGATCTTCCCCCTCAACTGGCAGGAACTTTTCGATTATGTGGGCTTCCCCGCATTCCTCAAACCCTTCGATGGTGGCGGCTGGCGCGACGTTTACAAAGTGGATTCCCCCGAAGAGCTCTTCGAGGCCTACAACAAAAGCCACACTCTCTGCATGACTCTCCAGGCGGCGGTCAACTTCACCGAGTACTACCGCTGCTATGTGGTCGGCCAGAGCCAAGTCCATATCATGCAATACGATCCTCGTGCCCCCCACGCAGATCGCTACGTCAAGAATCCCGCTCCCATCAAGCCCGAAATGCTGGCTCGACTCAACCGCGATTGTCTCACCATCTGCAAGGCCCTCGGCTACGATCTCAACACCGTAGAATTCGCCGTCGAAGACGGCATCCCTTACGCCATCGATTTTATGAACCCTGCCCCCGACGCCGGTATCGAATCGGTTGGCAAGGACAACTTCGACTGGATCGTCAAGAACGTCGCGGAACTCGCTGTCAAAAAGGCCCTCAGTGACGACGCACCCCAATCCCAATATCGCTGGGCCAACTTCCTGAACGGTAAATAATAATATGAAAAAGCTTCTCATAATCCCGGTCGCTGCCATCATCCTCGTCGGATTCCAGCAAGCCACCAAGACCACCTACGCCGAGCCCATTCTGGCTGGCTTCTCTAAATCCACCGTTGCCTCCGTTGCCGATGCTGTCGATCAGGTGTTGGGCAAGCGCGGCTACATGAGTCACGACATGCGCCCTCGCGTTGGCATGAGCTTCGTCGGCCGCGCCACCACGGCGATCCTCCGGCCTGCCACCCCTGAGAATTCCACCCCTGCCCTGTCGGCAAAAGACAGCGTCGCCATGATTGATGCCGCAAAGCCTGGTGAGGTCGGCGTAATCGTTGTGGAAGGTTCACTCGACCTCGCAGGGATCGGCGGCTTGATGGCAACCGCAGCCAAGAGCCGTGGCATGGCTGGGATTCTAGTCGATGGCGGAGTGCGCGATCTCGCGGAGATCCGTTCACTCGGCCTCACCCTCTTCGCACGCTCTGTCAGCCCAGGCTCAAGCGTTGGCCGCTACGCCAGCGTCTCACGCGATATCGAAGTCAATTGCGCCGGCATCAAAGTCAGGCCCGGAGACATCATCGTTGCTGGCGAAGACGGCGTTGTTGTCGTTCCAAAGGAGCAGGAGCAGTCCATCCTTAAGCGCTCACAGGAAATCGATGATCGCGAAACCAAGATGGTCCCCTTCATCAAGCAGTTCAAGAGCCTCGGCGAAACCGTCAGGAAATTCAATCGAATCTAGTCGGCAATTCCGTCAACGCCTTTTGCGCATCGGTACAATCCGTCGAACCTCGTCGATTAGTTCAATTGTGCTTTCTGTCCGCAGGACCACTCTCCTCGACGCATCGAGCAAGAGATAGGTCGGATACAGCGCTACCCGCATTCGGTAATCAAACAATTCCTTCGGCTCGGTAGATTGCACATCCGGCCACAGCACTTCAAATTGCGCCAGCACGCGAGAAGCCGCAGCGACATCTTCATCCCCATTCATGCCCAGCATCCTCACATCATGCGACTCCGAAATCGCTTTCAATTGCGGAAACGCACCAATGCACGGGCCACACCAGGATGCCCAAAAATCAATCACCGTGTAGGCCGTTCCATGCGCACTCAAAAGTCGCTTCTCTCCCAGGCGGTCCACGTAGCCATAATCCGGAAGCACTTCCCCTAATGCAAATTGTGGGCCCATCGTAACCTCGCCCAACACCAGCATTCGCCCCCGCCAATCCACCCTTTCCATCACATATGCCTTCCCCTCGATCTCAAAAACACCACCACGTACTCTCGAATATTCTGCCGGCGAATTTACATCTACACGTCCATCCCCGTTCACATCCAGCGCTTGTGCGCTTTTCAAATCCAGGTCAAAAACAGCTACATGACTCCCGCACCGTGCTGCACCATAAACTGCAGTAGTCGTCTGAATTGTCACGCTCGCAGCGCCAAACCCAAGCGAGGAGCGAAACACTCGCACACCCATTGGCGCTTGCCTGAACCCGTGCTCACCATACTTGACTTGCACAACACCTTCTACACCGAGTAGCCCCATCGGCCTTAACTTCACAACTGCACCACCTGCAATCAGTCCAACCGCGCCATCCGCCGCCCGTCGAGTCAATTCAATAGAGGCCCCGCGAACCACCCCGCCCCAGGATTCAAACCCCTTCGCCCCTGCCTTCTTGGGCAACGTTAACGGCCGGTAGTCCCCAACGGGAGCCAGACGCAATTCAGGCTCGATCGGACACTGCATCACTTGTGCGACGAGCAGAGCTTGAAGCAGAATCATGCCTCGTTAAACCTGGACAAGCGCGATGAGATTGCCGCAAGTATCGTTCAGAACGGACATATGGCCCCAGGGCATCGGAGTGGGATGCATCGTAAAAACCACACCAAGAGCCACAAGCCGTGCATGCTCAACCGCAAGTTCTTCAGTGAACAGCATTGTGATTGGAATCTTCTGTGCAAAAAGCGCCTGCTGATAGACCTGCGCCGCCGGATTTAGATTCGGTTCAAGCACCAGCTCGACTCCATCTGGAGCAGCGGATGAAACCACAGTCAGCCACCGTTGCTCGGGGCCCATAGGCAGATCCATCTTCTTGATAAACCCTAAAACATCGGTATAGAAACGAAGCGCCTGCTCTTGATCCTCAACAATGATACTGGTGAGTTTTATGTACACAGCCATGATTCATTTTTGCAGAACTAGGTGCTTCTCGTACTTGGCAGCCATCGCATAGCCCGAACTGGAAGTGACACGCAAAACCACCTGAAACGCCTGTGGCCATTCCGCGTGGCCTTCTTTTTCGAGAAGATGCCACAGTTGCGTCACCGATTCTTCGTTGGTCAGGTAATCAAGCCCGGCCATCGATCCATCAGAAGTAATCCCCGAGAACACAAATACCCTCGCAGGGCCATCGTTGAGCACGGTCACAAGCCCATGGTTCACTTCATTCGGGGGAAGAGTATTCAGGTAATGATCCTTCGGATCGGCCGGGCGATAGATCGAATAGTGGCGGATCTCGTTCAGCATACCCACCGTGTAGCCGCCACTCGCGAGCAGATAG
>JANXLY010000413.1 GCA_025354885.1 Acidobacteriota bacterium
AGCGCGACCGCCCGGCGCCAAACAGGGCTGATTGGAGGTCTATCGAAGCTCAAACTGCTTACACAAACACCGCTTTCCGCTCGCCCACGTGCTTCATCCGCTGCGCGTCCTGTTCAAGCTGTGCGCGCTGTGCATAATTTGGGTTACAAGAACCCGTCCGATACTTACGAATATGGTGCCAGTGGCCTCACTCCGCAGCAGCGCGAGGGCCGCAACACCTGGTATTTCTGGACCGGTGGCGGCGAGAAGTTCTGGCGTGAAGTCGCTAAAATCACGCACGGTATTACTGATCTGTTACAGTACGTCGATTCGCGCCGGCGTCCGGAACGCTTCAAAGTATTAGGGGTCTTGAATGACCCCGACTGCACTGCTGCTACCCAGCCCGATGAGTATGGCCTCTGGATGGACATCTGCAAGGTCGTAGATATCCCTGGAATTCCCAGTCAGTCTTCCGGCGTTGTCGGCCTCCGCAAATTTCCAAACCCCAAGTTCGACAAGTTTGTCTGGGATGCAAAGAAATACATTGCCGATCCTGCCTCGGTCGAGCCACCTTACCTCGTCGGGATGACTTGCGGTTTCTGTCACATCGGCTTGAATCCGCTGAATCCTCCGCAGGATCCGGAAAATCCCCGCTGGTCTAATTTCTCATCTGCAATTGGAAATCAGTATTTTAAGGAAGGCACCGTTTTTGGCCTCAAGCTTCCTCAGGAAGATTTCCGCTGGCATGTTGCAAATCGCCAGCCTGCGGGCACTTCCGATACTTCCCGTTTCGCCACCGATCACATCTTCAATCCCAACGCCATCAACTCGATTGTCTATCTTGAAAATCGGCCGGCACACAAGGAGACTATGGCCGACGGTACAAGCCGAGAAGTACACCACATCCTGAAAGACGGTGCTGATTCGATCGGTACTGCCGGAGCCTCCCTTCGCGTCTACGTCAACATCGGCATGTGTTCCGATTACTGGACTACGCTCCACGATCCAATCGCCGGCACTAAGTTCGCCCAAAAGCCATTCCAGATCGCTCTCGCGCGTAAAGACTGCGCCGATTGGCGAGCCACAGAAGCCCTCATGGCCGGTGCCGAGTCTTTTCTCAAAACAATCAAGCCCGCACGTCTTGTGGACACTCCCGAATCCGCGAAACGAGTCTCGCAGGACGCAGATCAGTTGCGCCGTGGGGCGCTTGCCTTTGCGGATCGTTGCGCTGGCTGCCACTCCAGCAAACAGCCTCCTTCCTCGGTCGACACAGAAGAGGGCCGCCGCAACTGGTTCCGCACCGCTGTCCAGCAATCTGATTTTCTGAATGAAAACTTCCTCTCCAATGACAAGCGATATTCAGTGGCTGAAATCGGTACCAACATCGGCCGGGCTTTGGCTACTAACGCCATTGAAGGCCATGTCTGGCAGGAGTTTTCGTCAAAAACTTACAAGGACCAGCCCGCATCGGCTCCCCTGAAAAATCTCTACAATCCGATTCGGCCAAACAAGCCCATCACCTTTCAGCCGCCTGCTGGTGGGCGAGGCTATTATCGGGTGCCCACTCTAGCCGGTGTCTGGTCTACTGCTCCCTACTTTCACACCTAAATTATGCACGGCAACTGCGGCATGGCGGGAGCAATAAAGTTGGTGGGGCGCTGGGAAGGCAAGCGGGCTTGAGTTAAAACTGAGGGAAGCGAGTTTTGAGCTGGCTTGGAAGCCGGCTGAAGGAGCAACCCAA
>JANXLY010000414.1 GCA_025354885.1 Acidobacteriota bacterium
TTGGGTTGCTCCTTCAGCCGGCTTCCAAGCCAGCTCAAAACTCGCTTCCCTCAGTTTTAACTCAAGCCCGCTTGCCTTCCCAGCGCCCCACCAACTTTATTGCTCCCGCCATGCCGCAGTTGCCGTGCATAATTTAGGTAATAGGATGCTAGCTCGTGATCAAGCTGTTGTTTTCGTTTTCGGTTTTAATTTCGTTCCAGGTTGCCTTTGCGGACCAAGTCGTTCTCAAGAACGGGGATCGCATTACCGGCAGCATCATAAAAAAGGACGCCAAGTCGATCACGATCAAAAGCGACCTCTTCGGTGTTGTGACCACCGCCTGGGATCAGGTAGATTCCATCAAAGCCGACAAGGCCTTGACCGTGGTTCTTTCCGACGGTAAGGCGATACAGGGAACCTTGGCCACCCAGGGAGGTAAGGTGGAAATTGCCACTCAGGGGACGACCCTCGCCGTAGCGACTGGCGATGTCTCCGCCCTCCGCAATGCCGATGAGCAAAAGGCCTTTGAACGCCTGCAGCAACCTCGCCTGCTCGATCTCTGGACGGGTGCAGGCGCCATCGGCTTCGCCGGTACCAGCGGCAATGCCAGGACAACCACCTTTACAACCGGCCTTGGTGCCTCGCGTATCACCAGAACAGACAAGACCTCGATCTACTTCAATGCAATCAAGGCCTCAGCGCTGCTCAACGGCAAGAATGACGAGACAGCCCAGGCGATTCGCGGCGGTTGGAGCTACGGCCATGACTTGAGCCCGCGACTGTTCATCAACATGTTCAACGATTACGAATACGACCGATTTCAGAACCTCGACCTGCGCATGGTCTTTGGCGGTGGTGCCGGTTTTCATGCCATCAAAAGGGAGCGCACGCTGCTGGATCTGCTGGGCGGTGCTGCCTTCAACCATTCACGCTTCAGTACACCTTCGACTCGCAATGCGGCAGAAGCCTTTTGGGGTGATGATTTTTCTTACAAACTCAACTCGGCGACTTCGCTCGTGCAAAGTTTCCGCATGTTCAACAACTTGTCTGACACAGGCAACTACCGCATCAACTTTGATGTGAGTGCCACCACCAGGCTGACCAAGTGGATTACCTGGAATGTTTCGCTGAGTAACCGGTATCTCAGCAATCCCGCTCCTGGCCGCAAAACAAACGACCTGTTGTACACCACTGGATTTGGAATCGCCTTTGCGCGATAAGAAGAGGAAAACATGAATCTGAGCAAACGACTTTCTGCCGAAGCATTCGGCACTTTCTGGCTTGTTTTTGGAGGTTGTGGCAGTGCTGTTCTTGCTGCTGCATTTCCGGGTGTTGGCATCGGCCTGCTCGGTGTATCCTTCGCCTTCGGCCTTACTGTTCTGACGATGGCTTACGCGATTGGCCATATTTCAGGCTGCCATCTGAATCCAGCGGTATCGATCGGACTCTGTGCCGGTAAACGTTTTCCAGGCAAAGAAGTTTTCCCCTATATCGCGGCACAGGTGGTTGGCGGATTGTTGGGTGCCTGGGTGTTGTTTCTGATTGCCAGCGGCAAAACCGGCTTCAATGTCGCGGATGGCTTTGCTTCCAACGGCTTTGGGGCTCACTCGCCCGGCGGCTATACGATGATGGCAGCCCTGATTGCCGAGTTCGTGCTGACAGCGATGTTCCTGCTGATCATCATGGGCGCAACAGATAAGCGGGCTCCACAGGGCTTTGCCCCCATCGCCATTGGCCTTGGTTTGACCCTGATCCACCTGATCGGCATTCCCGTCACAAATCTATCGGTAAATCCAGCTCGCAGCACCGGCCCGGCAATTTTTGTCGGTGGCTGGGCGATCGAACAGTTGTGGCTCTTCTGGTTCGCACCGATTGCCGGTGCCATCGCCGGGGCGCTGCTCTACAACTGGATCAGTGAAGATTAGCCAACTCCAAGTCCGGTCATCTTATAGCCAAGATCCCCAACTGCAAAAAGAATTTAAGCTCCCTTTTACTGAGAGGCTAAGGGCTCAGTATCTTCGGCAGTGTGATTGAGAGACCTCCGGGCTTGTTTTCTTTTGTGGGCAGCTTCTTGTAACGCAGCTGCCCAATCCGCATAGCGGGTCATGTCTTCTTCGGTGTAAGCGAAATTTCGCTTCTCTACTCCCGTACAACTGCGCTCCAAAACTGCCCGGCACAAGAGCGGCAATTCCTGAAGTCGAATTCCAAAGGTCCGGGTTAAGGCAAGATCAGTCTTCACCGTAAAGGTTGTTCGAGTCGCATCGGCTGCGATGCTTTCAAAAGCAAAGACTCGGATTCCCGCTGCTTGGCTGAATCCTTTGAAAACGAACTGGATTTTCGGGTTCTCCATGCAAAGCTCCTTTTGCCCTGGCTCCTCGGTCAACGCTTCCGCGCCCCGCTCTGATTGCAGGCTGGCCGGTATTCTACGATCAATGAATCCTGCCGCTTGGTCCGTTGGGCACGATCACAGATTTCATAAACAAATCCGGTTGGCTTCTGGTTCTCGATCGCCGCATCGGATTGCCGCAGGTGGCCCAGTAGTGTGTCCTGTATGTTGTCCGTTTCACCGATATAGACCCACTCGCGGGCATTGGAAAGCCCATAAACTCCAGAGAGAGCCGGAGCATGTTCACGAACGGACATTGCCTTGAACGGACGCGGGTGAACTTGTTCAAACGGCATTGGGTGCCCGCTTCGGTCCGCGCTGAATTGCCGGACCAGGATCCAGAAGTGCGCGCAGCCTCACAACCAGTGCTTTGCCAAGGCTCAGATCCGAAGTGTTTGAGATGTACCCTGGCATTTTAGGATCGATAAATTCTTTCCGGAATAGTTGGTCAGAAGCAAGCGAACTGAGGAGTTCGAGCTCTTTGTTCGTAAGTTTTACAGTTTTGAGGGTCATGTGCTTTCTGGTTTCAGCCCCGTTGCCCGCTTTGCCTTGATCTCCTGGTAGCGGGGATCTCTGGCAATCATCAGTCGTACCTGATCGCTCAGTTCCTGCCAATGCAGGATAAAGTAGCCCGCCTCGGAGTTGGCCATAACTTCCATCCTTTTTTCTTCAAGAATGGCAATGACAGCCAAAGTATCCATTTGTTTTGCCGCAGTCTGCTGGCCCGCAAGTTGACGGAAAGCATTCGAAACCCGATCAAACTCGGCGTTCACTTGCGGCTTGATCTGCTCTGCCCATTCGATCTGGTTTGGCGTACCCGTCAATTCGTATTGCATCGATCCCGGAAGTCTCGATTCGGCACTGGCAGTGTCGAAAGGGTGCTCGGCAAGTGCTTCGCTTGCCTCGATAGCCTAAGAGGAAGGGCCAGATTTACCTGACTTAGTTCAGGCCATCTGTGAATGGACGAATGTGTCCAGACATTAACCATTATCGGTTAATATTCATTGCGTGTCAAGGGGCAGTGTGCCAGAATTAAAGCGCTGACTTCACCATTTTAAGTTAAGCATCGGAATCAGGAGGCAGAACGGTGGACGTATCGCTATTGATCCGGCAGCGTTTGGTCGAGTTGGGACTGGACCAAAAGGATCTGGCTGCTGCTGCGCAGGTCACAGAATCTTACATCTCACAATTGCTGGCCCGTAAGAAGGCTCCTCCGGCACCGGCACGTACGGATCTTTACGACAAAATTGGAAAATTCTTGAAGATTCCAAAGGGCGAGCTTTCGAAACTCGCTGAGTTGCAACGCCAGTTGGAATTGAAGAAGAAATTGGCGACCACTCCGGAGCCACTCTTCAGGGAACAAAGGGAACTGATCCTCAACAAATGCGAATCCGGTAGCCGACCTGAGCTCAGCCGGATTTTTGAAAAGGAGGCTTTCGGCGAACTCGAGCGATTGGTCACTCAGAAAATTCTTGAAGTCTCTCCCGTGGCGTTGCTCGAGATCGAATCCTGGGACATCGACCTTAAGAGCTTTGCCATCGAAGTCGAGTTGAAATCACCAAAAGTCACCAAGCGCTTTGAATTTACTGAGGTTGCAACAGAAAAAACCTTTGGGATCGAGCCCGGATTTGAACAATTCCTCAACGAAAAATCGCTAAGCGGTGATGCCACTGGTGCCGAGATTGAGTTTCTCAAAACCCTCAGGTTCGAGAATCGGCGCCCAACACCGCTTTACTATTACAGGGAGCTGCAAAGCCTCCGTGATCCGCTCCACTTCCAGTCTCAGGATGTTTAGTTCTCACTTGGCGCGCAGCGTCCCAAGCCCGCCGTCTACCCCGAACACTTGGCCCGTAACCCAGGAGTTTGCAGGCTCGAGTAGAAACTCAATCATGTTGGCGACATCTTCGGGTTTGCCGATCCTTCCCAACGCATGCAGTGCGGATGACGCCTTAAGGGCTGCTTCGTTGCCAGTGATGCGGCTGGCGAGTGGAGTGTCAATCAGGCCTGGGGCCACGCAGTTCACCCGAATATTGCGGGCAGCATAGGTGGCTGCTGCCGAGAGGGCGAGCCCCATCACGCCTGCTTTTGCTGCGGCGATTGCTTCATGATTCGCATATCCGGCTCTTGCTGCTGCGGTGGAAATCAACACAATGGATCCACCATTCGGCATGTTCTTCACCCCGGCCCGCAGGGCAATGAAAGCCGTCTTCAGGTTGGTATCGAGAGTCTGCTGAAACTCGGCTTCGGTAGTAATATGGGCTGGCTTGAGCAGAATACTGCCGGCGCAATTCACGATGCCGTCAATGGGACCAAATGCTTGGACGGCGGCTTCGACGTTCTCGAGGTTGGTCAGATCTGTGACGACATATTGCGAATTCACTTCCGCACTGAGAGCGGCCAGTTTGTCGCCGTTGCGACCGATCAACATCAGATCATGCCCCTTGGCAGAGAGGCGGCGAGTTAGGGCAGAGCCGGTGCCGCCGTAAGCGGCTGTAATTACATACTTCATCGGTAGGATTCCTTCAATTCATTTGCCCGCTTTGCAATGGCAGTTTTCTTTGCGGGTTCGATGCGGACAAGATTTCTTAGCTGCATATCCATGCGGCCAACATTGCGCAGCTTCTGCTCATTGCGCATCAGAAAGTCCCAGTAGAGCGTGGTGAAAGGGCAAGCCTTTTCACCGACAGATTCGGCAGGATCAAATTTGCAGCTGCCGCAATAGTTCGACATGCGCTGGATGTATTTGCCGCTGGCGGCGTAAGGTTTAGATGCCATGATACCCCCATCGGCAAATTGACTCATACCCAGAGTATTGGGCAGTTCAACCCATTCCACTGCATCGACATAGACAGCGAGGTACCACTCGTGAACGCGCTTGGGGTCGACGCCAACAAGAAGCGAAAAAAGTCCAGTGACCATCAGCCGCTGAATATGGTGAGCGTAGCCATAATCCAGAGTTTGTCCGATTGCGTCGCGAAGACATTGCATCTCGGTATCCCCAGTCCAGTAAAAGCTGGGTAGCGGTTCGCTGGCGTTGAGGGCATTCTTGTCAAGGTAGCCAGGCATCTTCAGCCAGTAGATACCACGCACATATTCGCGCCAACCGAGGATTTGACGGATAAAGCCTTCGACGGCAGCGAGCGGCGCTTCGCCCCGCTCATAAGCTTCTTGTGCTGCGGCACAAGCTTCTCGCGGGTCAAGCAGTTTCAGGTTCAGGCTGCTGGAGATACGCGAGTGGTAGAGCCAGGGTTGGCGTGTCCACATAGCGTCCTGGTAGATGCCGAAGTGGGCGAGGCGATTCGTGATGAAGTCATCAAGCGCAAGTTTGGCTTCGGCTTGGGTTGTGGGCCAGTTGAAGTTCTCAAGCTTGCCGGGGTGATTGGGAAAATGCTTCTCGACGAGCGCGATCACTTCCGCAGTGATCGCGTCGGGCTGGAACTCAATTGGAGCGGGCAACAGTCCTGGCCCCGCCTTGGGAAAGCTGCCTCGATTCTCATCGTCGTAGTTCCAATCACCACCAACGGGTTTGTCCTTCTCCATCAGAATCTTGAAGCGGCGCCGCATCTCGCGGTAGAAGTATTCGAGGCGGAGTTGCTTGCGGCCTTTTGCGTGCTCGCGGAACTCTTCGATTGTGGAGAGAAAGTGGCGGTCTATGCGAATCTCGAGCTTCGCGGTGGCCTGTTTGAGCTCTTCGCAAACCCTGTATTCGCCGGGCTCAACAACGATGACGCGTTGGGGTTTGTGTCGACGGATCGCCGCTTTTAGTTCCTCGCTAAAGCTGCCTTTGTTGGCTTTGTCGTCGAGTTCGCGGTAGTCCACGCGGTAGCCTCGTCGGCGGAGTTCATCCCGGAAGTGCCGCATGGCAGAAAGAAAGATCGTGATTCGGGCCTTGTGATTCCATACGTGAACGGCCTCCGACTGCACTTCTACCATCCAGACCACGTCACGTGTCTGATCGAAGTCGTCGAAAGCCGAGCTGGACAGATCGAGCTGGTCGCCGAGGACGAGAATAAGGTTCACATTCTGAGAGATGCCATGACTGCCGTCATCGCGCTAATTGTTGAGCACGTGCGCGAGACCGGTCGTCGTCACGCGTGCTCGTTTGTTTTGGCAATCAGGCGATGACGGCGGTGTCGTGGCTGGGGGGTGGAACGGGAACGGCTGGCTTGTCGCCGCCGTGAAACTTGACGCTGACGAGTTTGGAGACACCAGGTTCCTGCATCGTGACGCCGTACATGGATTGAGAAGCTTCCATGGTGCGCTTGGCGTGAGTGATGAAAATGAACTGGGTGTTGCCGGACATCTCTTTCACCAGTTTGGTGAGGCGGATGATGTTGGCTTCATCAAGCGGCGCGTCGACTTCGTCGAGCACGCAGAATGGACTGGGTTGAAATTTGAAGATGGCCATGAGCAGGGCCATTGCGGTCATGGCGCGTTCGCCGCCGCTTAGCAGCAGCACGTTTTGGAGACGCTTGCCGGGGGGTGAGGCAATGATGTCGATGCCGCTCTCATTCACATTGGTCGGGTCAGTGAGGCGCATTTCGCCAGCACCGCCGTTGAAGAGGATTTCGTAGGTGCCGCGGAAGTATTCGTTGATCTTGTCGAAGGCTTCCTGGAAGCGCTTCTTCGATTCGACGTCGATTTCCTTAATGGCCTTCTCCGTATCCTTGATGGAATCGAGGAGGTCCTGACGCTGGGCATTCAAGAAGTCGTAGCGCTGCTGGGACTCTTCGAATTCCTGGAGTGCATCCGGGTTGACAGGGCCGAGAGCTTCGATTTTGCGACGAACTTCGGTGTACTTCTCTTCGGCTTCTGCGAGCTGTGTTTCGTCGAGGACTGTGGCTTCGGCTGCTGCGAGTTCAGCGACGGCGATGCCGAGTTCTTTCTGGCAGGTTTCTTCCAGATGCCGGATGTCGCTTTGCTTGCGGACGAGTT
Organism: Acidobacteriota bacterium; assembly: GCA_025354885.1. Lineage (GTDB taxonomy): Bacteria > Acidobacteriota > Terriglobia > Bryobacterales > Bryobacteraceae > Bryobacter. The sequence continues at coordinate 7,301 of JANXLY010000414.1, forward strand.
CAACTTCAGACTGCTGGCGCTTTTCGGAGAGCGAAGCAACAGCCTGGCGCATGCCGCGGAGCTCATCTTCGATTGCACTGAGTTGGGCGCGAACTTCCTCTTCCGATTTGGCCAGGGCTGCAACTTCGGCAGTCCCGCTTTCGATCTTTTCGGCGAAGCCGGTTGCCTTCTGGTCGAGTTCGATGTTGTCATTGAGCAATTGAGCGCGATTGACGCCGAGTCGCTCCATTTCAGCGGAGAGGTATTCCTTGCGGCGACCCTGTTCGTTCAAAGCGTTATTGAGACGCTGTACTGCACCGCTGGCATTGCGGAGGCGCTCTTCGCCGCTGGCGAGTTGAGCGCGGAAAGTGGAGTGTTCTTCGTTTGCGGCACCGAACTGCTGCTGGAGCTGATCGAGTGCACCGCGTTCCACTTCGAGAGCTGTCTCGAGAGCAAGGCGGGCGAGGTCTTTTTCGGCGCTGCCTTTTTCAAGGCTTTCGCGTAAATCGGCAAGGCGTTTGCCTTCGTTTGCCAGGCGGTCGAGTTCGACGCGAGCGTTGGAGAGGAAGCGGGCGGCGCGCTGCAGGTCGGTTGAGAGTTGACGCTGTTCCTGATCGAGAACGAGGGCGCTCTTTTCTTCCTGCTGCTGCTCCTGGCGGAGTTTCTCAAGATCGGCAGCGAGAACGGTTTGCTCTGCTTCAAGCTGCTGCAGACTGCTCGAACTCTTTTCGAGCTCGATCTGTTTTTGGCTATGTTGTGTGGTGAGCTCTTTGAGTTCGCGCTTAAGGGCAAGCGGACCACTGGAGCTCTTCTTGCCACCTGTAACGGCATAGCCGTGATAGCAGACGCCGTCGGGCAAGAGGAAGTAGACATCGGGATATTGGAGGGCGAGGCGCTTGGCGGAATCGTGATTGTCGGCGAGGAAGCAACGCGTGATGCGGGGCAGTAGTTCAGACGGTGCGTAGCGAAAGCCGTTGGTCATCTTGAGCACATCGCTCAATCTGCCGACAATGCCAGTCTCGGGACCAACCGGCGGCTCTTCGACACGGCCGCGTGTGAGGTTCGAATCGGGGTCCGGGTGAACGAGGAAGGTGGCACGGCCTTCAAGATCCTGCTTCATCACTTCGATGCCGCGTTGAGCGTCATCCCAGTTGTGGACGACTACGTATTCGAGCTCTTCGATCAGGAACTCTTCGGTGGCCTTTTCGTAGGTGGGTTCGACTTCGATGAAGTCGGCAAGCACGCCCATGGGCTTGAGTCCGGTAGCTTGTCCTTTCCCGATAGCAGTGAAGAGACGCTTCACAGATTCGGTGGTGTAGCTGCGGTGGTTGATGATGTCTTCGAGAGAATCGCGACGAGCTTTGAGTCGCGAGGTTTCGGTGCGAAGGATGTCCTGATTGCGGCGGGTATCATTGACCTGCTGGCGGCGGGAACTGAGTTCGGTCTCAACATACTTGCGCCGGTCGGCGAGATTCTCGAGAGTCATCTGGCGGGCACTGAGCTTTTCGCTCAGCTCGATTCGGACCTTTTCGAGGCGTTCGGATTCGGCCTGCGCTTCTGTCTCTTCGCGCGTCGCACGTTCGATATTTTTGGTAACGCCCTGCTGCTGGGTTTCGACCTGAGTAAGCTGGTTGCGGAGGCGGTTCACCTCGCCAAGCAGACTGAAGATCTGCTGGCGATTACGTTCAAGCTGGCTGGACCGTTCGCGGAGCTGCTGCGAGAGAGTGTCGCGCTGCTTTGCTTTCTCGTCGACCTGAGTGCGGAGCTGTTGGGCCTGGGTGCCTAGCTCGGTGGATTCTTTTTGAGCTACTTCGAGCTCAGTGCGGATCTCGGTGAGGCGTGCCTCGAGTGAAGTCACTTCGGCTTCGCTCTGAGTGAGGCGCTGTTCGATGTTGCCGATCTGCTGAGACTGGCTGCTGAGTTTGCCACGAGTGCGTTCGGCTTCGAGCTGGAACTCGGCGAGCTGCTTGCGGGAAGCAGTAAGGGCGGCTTCATTTTCAAAGAAGCGGGCCTGAAGTTTCTGCTGTTCGACATCCTTGGCGGTGAGGCTGGCTGAGACTTCGTTGAAGGCGGTGGTAGATTCGCCCAGCTCGAGAGCGACCTTGGCGGCTTCGCGTTCGAGGTAGCGGAAGCGGTTAGACAAGACAAGCTTGATGTGTGTGTCGAGTTCGGCTTTGAGCTCTTCGTAGCGCTTGGCTTTGGAGGCCTGACGCTTGAGGCTGTTGGCCTGACGCCCCACTTCTTCGAGGATGTCGAAGACGCGATTGAGATTTTGGCGGGCACTTTCGAGACGGCTTTCGGCAAGACGGCGGCGGGTTTTGAACTTGGTGATGCCGGCGGCTTCTTCGATGATTGCGCGGCGATCCATCGGCTTATTGGAAAGGATCTGGCCGATGCGGCCCTGTTCGATGATGGCGTAGCTTTCCGGCCCGAGACCGGAACCCATGAAGACATCCTGAATGTCTCGTAGGCGGGCGAGCTTGCCATCAATGAGGTATTCACTGTCGCCGGAGCGGTACAGACGGCGTGTAATGGTGATTTCACGTGCGCCTTTGGGCTTGGCCGGGGCTTCGACGGCGTCGGATTTTTCGGTGGGAAGAACGCGCTCGAGGAAGGAGCCATCGGAATCGGTCATGGTCATGGTGACGCTGGCCATACCGAGGGGTTTGCGATCTTTGGTGCCCGCGAAGATGACATCTTCCATGCGGCCGCCTCGGAGCGTCTTGGCAGACTGCTCACCGAGAACCCAACTGATGGCATCACTGAGATTGGATTTGCCACAACCGTTGGGGCCAACGATGGCTGCGACTCCATCGCCGTGGAAGCGCATTTCGGTACGATCACAAAAGGATTTAAAGCCTTGCAATTCCAGCCGTTTGAGTTTTAGCAACTGAGTATCCCCTCGCGTGAATGGAAAATCACCGGACCGCAAACTTTCAGGAAGAAAGGCAATCTGGCACTCGGGGGGGAGTCATTCCAGACTAAACCAGGTTGGTCGGGAAGTAAAGCGTCTCCGCACATAATGTGGCATGAAAATGTTTCCCCACAATATATAGTAGTCAAGCCAACAAAATTAGACCTCAATGGGATTTGAGATAGAATTTGGACATCCATGTTGCTCAAAGCCTTTCTGCTCACTCTGATGTGCGCTTCAGTGTTCGCTCAAGAATTTCGATCTACTCTTTCTGGCAGGGTGACGGACCCGTCCGGTGCTGCTGTTCCCAAGGCGAAAGTTGTCGCGACGGAGGCCAACACGGGCTCAAAGTCGGAAGCATCGACAAGCACGGAAGGAGAGTTTTCCCTTCCCTTTCTGGCCCCTGGGCAATACCGGCTTGCTGTTGAAGTGCAGGGTTTCAAGAAGTACACGCAGAGCGGCATCACGATCGGAACCAACATGCGCATCACGCAAGATGTAGCGCTGCAGATCGGCAGCCAGGGCGAATCGGTCACGGTGACTGCCGATGTCGGGTTGCTGTCGACCGCTTCAGCAAGTGTCGGGCAAGTGATCAGTGCGAAGCAGATCGAGAACATGCCCATGAACGGGCGGACGGCGTTGACACTGGCACAGCTTGCCTATGGGGTGACACCGACGAGCGATCCCCGGTTCACGCGGCCCTTTGACAATGCAGGCCCATCCGGATTTTCGATGGGCGGTGGGCAATCCCAATCGAATGAAATACTGCTGGACGGCGCGCCGGATATGACGCGTAATCGGCGTGTTGCCTACAACCCGCCGGTAGATTCTGTGGCGGAAGTGAAGGTTGAGGCGTTTCAGCCGGATGCGGCCTATGGAAACACTGCGGGAGGCACGGTGAACGTCGTGATGAAGGGGGGCACGAACGAGATCCACGGCAGCCTCTATGAATTCAACCAGGTATCGAAACTGAAGGCGACACCGTTCTTTACGAACGCTTCTAACCAGAAAAAGCCGGTGACGCGATTTAACCAGTTTGGCGGCTCGATCGGCGGGCCGATCCGGATTCCGAAGCTAATCGATGGGCGGAACAAGCTGTTCTTCTTTTTCACTTATGAAGGGATCAAGCAGAGTGAGCCGGAGCCGACCTTTTCAACGATTGCGACTGAAGCGCAGCGCAAGGGTGACTTTAGTGGGCTTGCGTCTCAGGGAATTACGATCTATGACCCGAATACGGGAGTTTTGAACAATGGCGTGATTACGCGACAGCCGTTTGCGGGCAACATCATTCCATCAAATCGCATCAGCCCGGTGGCGACCAACATCCTTTCTTATCTGCCAGCACCGAACGCGACGGGAAGTTTGATTGGCGAGAATAATCGCTTTGACAACGCGGTGCGCAGCGACAATTTTTCAAGCTATGTGGGGCGCCTCGACTGGACGATCAGCGACCGCCACAAACTGTTCTTCAATATGAGACAAAACGACCGCGTGGAGAATCGCGGCAACCGATACAACAACATTGTCTCGGGAAATTTCCTGAGCCGCGTGAACTGGGGTGCATTGCTTGATGATGTTTACACGGCTACGCCCACCTTGTTGTTCAACACGCGCATGAACTGGAATCGTTTTGTGGAAGGCAATGTCCGTCCGAGTGATGGCTTCGACTTTACAACTCTAGGATTCCCGTCCAGCCTGAAGGCCAGCAGCACGAAGAACGTGTTCCCACGCATTGACATGACCACGTACTCGGACTATGGGGACTCCGGCGGCGACAATACACCTTTCGATACTTTTCAGATTTTTGAGAGCATCACCAAGATTGCAGGGAAGCACTCGCTGAAGTTTGGAGCGGACCTCCGCAAACAGATTGAGAGCTCGAATGCATTTGGCAATTCCAGCGGCATTTATACGTTCAACACAGACTGGACCAAGGCGGCTTCGAATGCAGCGAGTGCACGGATTGGTCAGGATCTGGCGGGCATGCTGCTGGGACTGCCTACCAGCGGCAATTTTCAGGTGGCTGCATCGAGAACCAATCAGTCTTATTACTATTCGACCTTTCTGCAGGATGACTGGCGCGTTCGAAACAATCTGACACTGAACATCGGGTTGCGTTACGAGTCGGAAACCGGCACAACAGAACGCTTCGACCGGACGGTTGCGGGCTTTGACCCTGCAGCACAAAACAGTGCGAGCACGGCTGCCGCTGCTGCCTATGCTGCAAACCCAAGTGCGCTGTTGCCGGCGTCGGCATTTAACTCGCGTGGTGGAGTGTATTTCGCAGGGCCGAGCAAGAACACGATCTACGACCCTTACAAGTACAGCTTTTCTCCGCGCTTTGGATTTAGCTGGCAGCCAGGCAAGGTCAGCGGACTTGTGGTGCGCGGCGGCATCGGGCTCTATGTCGGAACTTACGGGACCTTTGGCATCCAACAGCCCGGGTTCAGCCAGCAGACGGATCTGGTGCCGGCAGCCGGCGGTGTATTTCTGACCCCTATTGCAAGCTTGAGCAACCCTTACCCAACTGGCATTCTGCAACCAGTGGGCAATTCACTTGGGTCGAGCACATTTCTTGGGCAAGTAATTCGAGCCGTGGATCGCAAGCTGGGAAGTCCGCAGACCTGGCGATGGAATTTGAACATTCAAAAAACAGTAGGCAAGAACGGAGTATTCGAAATTGGCTATATCGCCAGCGATGCGACTCGCATCGCTGAAACACGGGACCTCAACTTCGTTCCAAACCAATATCTTTCGACCAGCCCCACGCGGGAGCAGGCGCGGATTACGCTGCTCACTACGCCGATTGCGAATCCATTCCGCGGCCTGATTCCGGGCACAGGGCTAAATGGAAACACGACCAACCAGGAGAATGTGCTGCGAGCCTATCCGCAATTTAACGGGAATGACGGAATCAGAGTGGAGGCTCTGGCAAATGGTTATTCGAAATTTCACATGCTGCAGACTCGCTATGAAAAGCGTTTTTCGAATGGCCTGCAGTTTCTTGCCAACTACCAATGGTCGAAGATGCTGGAGGCAACGAATCGGCTGAACGCTGGTGATCCGCTATTGCAATATCGTGTTGCGGGCGAAGACCGGCCGCAACGCTTCGTGTTTAGCGGCAGCTATGAATTGCCGTTTGGCAAAGGCAAGGCGATGCTTGGTAGCGCAAACAGGATTGTGGATCGCATCGTTGCCGGTTGGCAGTTGAATACAATTTACAGCCTGCAGAGCGGAGGCCCCATTGAATTTGGCAACGTAATTTATTACGGAGGCGATCTGAAATGGAGCGCACGAAATCTGCCGCAGGTTTTTGATGTGACGCGATTTGAGCGTGCGGCCGCTCTGCAATTAGACCGGAACGTACGTAGCTTCCCGCAGGCGTTTCCTGCCTATCGTGGGGACATGGTCAATAACATCGACATCAGCATGATCAAGAACATCAAGCTGGTGGAGCGACTGGTGCTGCAGTTGCGCGTGGAATCGTTCAACGCGTTTAACCACACGATCTTTAACGGCCCGGATACGGCGGCGACGAGTGGGAACTTTGGCAAGATTACCAGCGCATCGAATTTGCCGCGAGCCTATCAACTCGCGCTTCGCCTGCGCTGGTAACGCTGGCCGCTGTTTTAGCAGCTTATGCCACTCGGGGATCCGGAGATGGGTTCTGGAAGTCTTCGCTCGATCAGTTGAAAGCAGTTGCGATCAATGAGGCGCTGGAGGACGATTTCGACCAGAATGGCTTCGTTTGGTTTGAGAATCGGTCCCATGTGCTGTGGCCGGATCGTTGCCTTTCGGTAACGAACGAGTCCTTCGACGGGTCGGGCGTTGATCTCAAGACCAATGGGAGTGGCTTCGATTTTTTCATGATCGAGATAGTAGGTGAGACGTCCAGGATGTCTGGAATTGCGCTGCCGGTCGCGGAAGACGCCCTGGGGCAGAAGATCGGGCGAGGCGTCCTCACCGGCTGTGAAGGCAAGATCGTAGTCTTCGACGAGCCAACCCTGATCGTCTACAACGCGGAAGCAGATCATGGAATGAGGCGGGTTTGGAGCTGTGTAGTCGCGCCCCATGGAGCGCCATCGATCCACGAGTTCCGAATTCTGGACCCGTTCTGAATTGCGGCTGAAGCTCGAGCAGAGCTCGGCGTATTCGGCTTCGTTTTGCACAGCGAGACAGGAGAGGATTGCGTCGACCGTGGGGTGAGCATTGTCGAGCGAAACGCTCTGCATGATTCCTGTGGCGGAGCCGGTATGGGACAGGCCTGGGAGAATGGCCATTGCCGTCGTAACGCTGCGTTTTGAATCTACAAGCTTCAGGTCGCCATCCGGTTGCTGGTGAAGACGAACGAAGTCGTAATTGAGATTTGCAGCAGCCACGCG
>JANXLY010000381.1 GCA_025354885.1 Acidobacteriota bacterium
GGCGGCGGGATGCCTGTCCTTGTTTAAGCTGGCAGAAGCGCCGGGCCGATGCAAGGACACCTTTTCCACAATCCGTCGCGGCGACGGCTGTGGAAAACCCCTATCTCAACTTTTCTCCTTTGGAGCAACTATAAGGTTCAACACAGTGAAACTCAAAAGGTTGACTGGCCCCAGCTTGCTGCCGTAGAGAACAACGATTTCGCCAGCCGTCACTCCGTTACCTGTGTAATTCGCGGCGCTGACGACAGCAACAACCGAAGGTGCTCCTGCCGCGCTGATCCCAACTAGAAAGGCAGCTGTGCTCGTCTGGCCCTTGCTGTCAGTCGCACGCACATCAAACACGAAGTTGCCCAAACCAGTTGGAGTGCCAGCAATCAGACCACTTTGAGACAAGGTCAATCCAGTTGGCAATACCCCGCTGTTTACGACGAAGCTGTAAGGTCCGTTTCCACCAATCACAGCCAGACTCTGGTTGTAGAGCACACCGATTGTCCCGGAGGGAAGCGAATTGGTGATGAAGGTCACAATCGGGCTGGAAACGATGAGTGTCAGTGCAGCTGTAGTACTGGCACTAGTCGCATCAATAGCTCTAATCGTAAATGGATAGGAACCAGCCAGAGTCGTAGTCCCAGCTAAAACGCCGGCACTGGAAAGTTGAATGCCTGGTGGCAGCGCACCATTCTGTACGACATAGCTTACCGCGCCGCTGCCTCCAGAACTGGTCAGCGTTTGACTATAGGCCTGACCGATTTGTGCGTCGGGCAAACTGAGGCTTGAAATCCTAAAGCCGGCCTCTAGCACGAGGAACGGAAAGCTTCCTTCCACTATGGCGCCGCTGCCATCTTGCGCCCGAATCAATACGTTGTAGCTTCCTGCCTGCGTGGGTATGCCGGTCAAGGCGCCGTCAGCTCTAACCTTGATTCCAGGCGGCAGGCCTCCAAGCACGCTAAACCGGAATGGCGCTACGCCGCCGCTACCAGTGGGTGTGAACCCATAACCCTGCCCAACCGTGGCAGTCGAAATCGAAGTAAATCCAAAGCCAATCGCCGATTGAATTGCCCCCATCACCAGAGTGTCGGCCGCCGTAGAACCAGTTGCATCCACGACACGGAAACTGACGCTCGACTGCCCGATCACGGTTGGAATTCCATAAATGATTCCGTTCGGGTCTAGCGTCAAACCACTTGGTAATGCGCCACTCGCAATCGAAAACGTATAAGGTGGAACTCCGCCAGCAGCGTAAAGGCTGATTCTATAGTTCTGGCCTAGATAGCTGACCGGCAGCGAGACATTCGTGAAGGACAGATTGCCTGATCCAATCAGAATCGTATAGTTTTTCTGGAATTCAGCACCGCTTGAATCCGTGGTGCGGATCACGACCGGAAAGGAACCGGCAACGGTTGGCGTCCCAGCGAGAGCGCCGCTTCCAGCTAGTGTGAGCCCGGGAGGAAGAGAGCCACTCGTCAGGACAAATGTATAAGCGGGGGAACCGCCCGCTGCTGCCAGAGCCACGCTATAGGCGATACCAACAATGCCGTTCGGAATCGTATCGTTAGTGATGTTCAGTGTTCCTGAACTTACTCCCAAACTGAGAGTTTTCTGTGCAACATCGCCATTGGCGTCCTGCGTCTTCACCACAAAATTGGTATTTCCGTCCACGCTCGGAATTCCCGAGAAGAGCCCGGCGGGAGATAAAATCAAACCCGCTGGAAGTACAGAGCCGATTCCAAGCTCGAAGGTATATGGCGCTCGCCCACCGTTGGCAACGATCAATGCTGTGTAAGCTGAACCACGTCTCGCCGTAGCAAGCGCGGATGTCATGATGCTGAGAGAAGTGCCGCCATTCACAACGAGCGTGCTCGTCGTCGAAGCGGTTGCCCCGGTTGCGTCCATGATTCTCACGGTGATCGGGTAAGAACCGGAAGCAGTCGCAGAGCCACTCAGGTTTCCAATCGATCCTACGATCGCGGGCCTTGGCGTTTTGGAAGCGGAACAGCCAAATCCTACTCTTCAGGAAGATGATTTCGCTCTGGCATACAAGAGAAGTTTCCTGTCAACCCTGCGCTTTATTCGATCTTTGGGGGCTAACAGCGACACAGCTGAGGAAGTTGCACAGGCAGCCTGGGTGCGCGGCTGGCAATGCAGGCATCAATTGATTCATCTGGAGCTGGTTGTTGCCTGGATAAACACGATTGCGAGAAATCTATACCTCAGCTTCATTGCGAGAGAGCGTCGATTTGGGGAGTTGCAGGAATTCGCCGTCCCGTGTCCGCTGTTGCGGATCGTGGAAACTGACTCCATGATGGGAGTCTGCACGCAATCGGAATCAAAAATGCTTACACTCTATTATGTCGAAGGGTACACCGCGCAAGAGATTGCCCGGCAGGAGAACTCTTTTCCAACTACAGTGAGAGTCCGCTTGATGAGAATTCGCCGCAGTCTGCGCGCTCGAATGACAATCAACAACAGTCAACAAATGAACCATCAGGCAGCCTAGGAATTTTCCAGAACCGCCGACAGGTGACGACTAACCGTCATTTGATCGGATTTGGTCTCGGCGCGAACGGCACTACGACAGAAGCGCCTTGACCACACCCGCCGCCTCCACCCCAGTCAGCTTCTGATCGAGCCCCTGGTACATGTAAGTGAATCGCGCATGATCAATCCCGAACAAATGCAAGAGCGTAGCCTGAAAATCGCGTACATGTACCGGATCCTTAACGATGTTGTAGGAGAATTCATCCGTCTCACCATGGACAATCCCGCCCTTTACGCCGCCACCAGCCATCCACAAACTGAAACATCTCGGATGATGGTCGCGCCCATAACTGGCAGCCGATAACTTGCCCTGCGAATACACTGTTCTGCCAAATTCACCGCCCCAAATAACGAGCGTGTCATCGAGCATCCCGCGCTGCTTCAAATCCTGCACCAGCGCCCACGCCGCCCGGTCCACATCCTGACACTGACTCGGCAGAATCTCCGGCAACTCGCCGTGTACATCCCATCCGCGATGATAAATCTGCACAAAGCGCACCCCACGCTCCGTCAACCTTCTTGCCATCAGACAACTGTTCGCAAAGGTGCCAGGCTTACGCGCATCCTCGCCGTACATCTCGTAAGTCCCCGCCGTCTCCTTCGACAAATCCGTCAATTCCGGCACCGAAGTCTGCATCCGGAACGCCATTTCATACTGCGAAATCCGGCTCTGCGTTTCCGGATCGCCCACCTTCTCAAACTCCATGCGGTTCAACTCACCGAGCGAATCCAGCATCCGTCGTCGCACCTTCGCGTCCACGCCATCCGGATTGTTGATGTACAGCACTGGGTCGCCACCAGCTCGCAACGCCACACCCGCATATTGCGCCGACAAAAATCCAGCGCTCCACAGCCGCGCTGAAATCGCCTGCACCGGTGCCTTCGGATTCGAATGCGTCGCATTCAACACCACAAACGACGGCAACTCCTGATTCATACTACCCAGCCCGTAAGACACCCACGATCCAATGCACGGCTTACCCGCGTTCATGTTGCCCGTCTGAATGAATGTGATCGCCGGCTCGTGGTTAATCGCTTCCGTATGCATCGACCGCACAATCGCCAGATCATCCACCATCTTCGCCATATTCGGCAATAACTCCGACACCCACGCGCCACTCTTCCCGTGTTGCGCAAACTTGAATTTTGATGGCGCAATCGGAAACCGGCTCTGGCCCGAAGTCATCGTCGTCAGCCTCTGCCCTTGTCGGATCGAAGCCGGTAGATCTTTGTCATACCAGTCGTCCATCTTCGGCTTGTAATCCAGCAAATCCTGCTGCGGCGGCGCTCCCACCATGTGCAGATAAATGCATCGCTTGGCCTTCGGAGCAAAGTGCGGCAACGTCGCACCCTGGGCTAACGACGCCAATGCCATCGCGCCCAATCCGCGAGCGCCATGCCCGAAAAACTGCCGTCTCGTCTCCGCCAGCACTGCCGCGTCATGTCGCAAATTGAAGCTCATTTGTTTAGTGCCTCATCCAGATTCAGAACATTACTCGCCAGCATCGTCCAGGCTGCAAACTCCGCCTCCGGCAACTTCGTATTAGCCGGAATATCGCCCACCCGGATCAGCTTCTTCGCATCACCCAAATGACTTTCATAGTGCGCCTGCAAATCCACATAGGCTCGATGCAGCACCGCCCGTTCTTTAGCTGCAAACTGCCGCGACAGCACCCGTGTCGAGATGTAATCCAGCCTCTCGTCAAAACTGCCGCCCGCTTCGAGCGCATGCTGCGCCAAGTTCCGCGACGCCTCCACATACTGCGGATCATTCATCGTCGCCAGCGCTTGCAACGGCGTGTTCGTCCGCTCCCGCCGCACCGTACACTGCTCACGCGTCGGAGCATTGAACAAATCCATCGATGCCGGCGGCGCACTCCGCTTCCAGAACGTATAAATACTCCGTCGATACAGCTTGATTCCGTCATCGCGCTTGTAGAATTTCGTGTTGCTGCCATTCATCGCAACCGTCTCCCACACTCCATCCGGCTGATACGGCTTGACACTCGCACCTCCAATCACCCCATCCAGCAACCCGCTCGTCGCAAGCGCCGTATCACGCAACACCTCACCGTCCATCCGGAATCGCGGCCCCCTCGACAACAACCGGTTCTCCGGATCCTTCTTCAACTTCAACTCCGTCGTCACCGCAGACTGCCGATACGTCGATGACATCACCATCAGCTTGAACATCCTCTTCACATCCCAGCCAGTCTCGCGAAATTCAACCGCTAGCCAGTCCAGCAACTCCGGATGCGACGCGGCTGTCCCCTGCGAACCAAAGTCCTCGGATGTCTTTACAATGCCCGTTCCGAAAACTTCCTGCCAGAACCGGTTCACCGTCACTCGCGCCGTCAAGGGATTCGTAGAACCCACCAGCCACATCGCCAGCCCCAGCCGGTTCCGTGGATACTTCGGATCAAGCGGTGGCAGCACCCCGGGCACGCCAGGCTCCACCTCTTCACGAGGCGCATCATACATCCCTCGATACAAAACATTCGCCACCGGCTTGTGGTCCTTTCGCTCTTCCATAACCAGCGTCACCGCACCGCGCCGACGAATCTCGCGCGCTTCCGCCGACAAAGCCGCTAGCCTCGCTGACAACGCCCGGTACTCCTTGTCCTGCAAACTCAAATACTGCAGATGCAGCGCCTCGCGCTCCTCGCTCGTAAGCGTCACCGCACTCTTCTCCCGTGCTTCATCAATCACCGGCCACTCGTTTACAACCAGCGCTTCTTCCGCCGTAATCACACGATTGAAAATCTGAAACTCGGCAATCCCTCCGCCTTCAAATCCACGAGCATTCTCTTTACCAAGCAGCAGCGGATGGAGCGTCGAAATGCTTCCTGTCAACTTCGTATTCTGATCACCGCCACCCTGCACCGGAATCACTTTGCCATTGAGATACAAAGACAAACCAGCCTGCTCGCGAGACCCGTCATAACTCACGGCAATATGGTTCCAGCTCCCCTGCTTCATCTGCTCCATGTGCGCCGCACGAATCGTGATCGATTTGCCGTCATCACCCGTCAACCGGAAATTCGCAACGCGCGCGCCAATCTCGATCAGCCAGCCCACTCCCTTTTTCGAAGGATCATTCTGGCTCGCCACTGCAAAGCTGTCCTCGCCCTTCGGAAAGAAAATCCAGGTAGCAATCGAAAACGACTTACCCGCTTCAAAAACACTCTGATTCGGCAGCGTCAAAAAGCCGCCCTTCTCAAAGTGAATCGCCTTCCGCGCCGGATTCGCTGCCACGCCCATAGCAACAACACTCGGGGAAGTCCGCCACAACGAAAAAACCTCCGCAGCCGGCTCAAGCGGCGTCCTTACATACTGGCGCGCCTTTGAGCCCAACCACTTCTGAAACCCCGTGGTCTCAGCGGACCGCAACACTTTCTTCCGGCCTTGCGCAATCGCCACTTCCTGATTCAACGCAATCCATCGCACACGCTCCTCACCCCGTGGCACAACCACAATCGGAGGCGTATCAGGAATATTGTCATCGAGAGTATTCTGCGTCGTGTTGCGAAAAAACGCCGCCATCGAATAAAAATCCCTCTGCGACAACGGATCAAATTTATGGTCATGACAGGTAGCACACCCGAGCGTCAGCCCCAGAAACACTGTGCCAGTCGTATCCACGCGGTCCTTCGCATAGATCGCTTCCACCTCATCCACAATTACCCCAGCCTCATTCGTCGAGATCCCACACCGGTGAAAGCCAGAAGCAATCTGCTGCTCCAGCGTCCGCTTCTCCATCAGATCACCAGCAATCTGATCCACCACAAAACGGTCAAAACGCATGTTCGTATTGAACGCCCCAATCACCCAGTCCCGATACGGCCACATCTCGCGATAGTTATCGACATGAATCCCGTGCGTATCCGCATACCGCGCCGCATCCAGCCAATACCGCGCCCTGTGTTCACCATAACGTGGCGACTCAAGATACCGATCCACTAACCTCTCATAAGCATTCGCTGATCGGTCCGTAACAAATGCCTCCACCTCGCGAGGCGCTGGCGGCAGCCCCGTCAGGTCCAGTGCCAGCCGACGCGCCAGGCTCCGCCGATCCGCTTCCATCCCCTGCGTCAAACCCTCAGCAACCAGTTTCGCCTGCACAAAATAGTCAATCGCATTCTGCCCAGCAGGTACCGCCGCCTTCTCTGGCGCAACAAACGCCCAGTGCTCTTTCCACGGCGCACCCTGCTCAATCCAGATCTTCAGCGTCGCCTTCTGCACCTCGCTCAATACTTTGTGAGAGGCAGCAGGCGGCATTCGCATCGCACTTTTCTCATGTGCAACCCGCTGATACAGCTTGCTCTCGAGCGGCGCTCCCGGCACAACCACCTTCGCAAACGCACCCTCCTTCGTATCGAGGCGCAACCCCGCCATCCGCGAACTCTTGTCCGGCCCGTGACAATGAAAACACGCGTCCGAAAGAATCGGTCGAACCTCACGCTGAAAGTCGACACGCTTCGCCGTCTGTCCAGATACGGACATCGCCGCAGCAAAAAGCAATAGCAACAAGGGTTTCATCTTCTACGAGCATTGTATCCCTCTGAAATGCGATACGCTCACCTTGATGCGCAATCTCGTCAGCCTCCTCTTGCCCCTCTGCCTGCTCGCCCAAACCCCACACGATCTGGTAATCAAATCCGCACGCGTCCTCGACCCCGAAAGCGGCCTCGACGCCGTCCGCTACGTCGCCATCTCCGCCGGCAAAATCGCCGCCATCAGCGAAGCTCCCCTCAAAGGCCGCACGGAAATTGACGGCACCGGACTCGTCCTCGCCCCCGGCTTCATTGACCTCCACTGGCACGGCGTCAACCTCGCCAGTGGCCGCTATCAATTGATGGACGGCGTCACCAGCACCCTCGAACTCGAAATCGGCGTCGCCGACATCCCAAAATACTACGCCGAGCGCAAGGGCAAAGCCTACAACAACTACGGCGCTTCCATCGGTCATCCCCCCTCCCGCATGGCCGTCATGAATGACAAAGGAGACTTCCTCCCCACCGGTCCCGCCGCCAGTCAACGTGCAACTCCCCAACAACGCGAAGCCATCAAAGCTCGCATAGAAGAAGGTCTGAAACTCGGTGCCCCCGCCGTCGGTTTCGGCGTCGCCTACACCCACGGTGCCTCCTACGGTGAAATCATCGACATGTTCCGCATCGCCGCCAAATATGGCGCAAGTTGCCACGTCCACATGCGCGGCACTTCGAGCGCCGCCGGCACTCTCGCTGATCGCGAACTCGGCCTCAGTGAAGTCATCGCCGCCGCTGCCATCACCGGCGCAAAACTCCACGTCGTTCACATCAATTCCAGCGGTCACGAAGCAACCCCGCGTCTTCTCGAACTCATCGCCGATGCCCGCGCTCGCGGCATCGACGTCACGACAGAAGCCTACCCCTACACTGCCGGCGCCACCCGCATCGAGTCTGCTCTCTTCGACGAGTGGGTCGACAAACTCCCCTCCGACTATCAGACGATGCAATGGAGCAAAACCGGCGAGCGCCTCACCCGCGACACCTTCCTCAAATACCGCAAGCAGGGTGGCCTCGTAATCATCCATTCCAACACTGAAGAAAACGTCCGCAAGGCCATCCTGAGTCCCCTCACGATGATTGCTTCCGATGGCTTCGACGTCATCGTTGGCGAAGGCCACCCACGCTCCGCCGGCACCTTCTCCCGCATCCTCGCCAAATACGTTCGTGAAGAAAAATCACTCACCCTCATGGACGCCATCCGCAAAATGACTCTCATGCCGGCCATGCGTCTTGAAGGCCGTGTCCCCGCCATGCACAACAAAGGCCGCGTTCGCGTAGGCGCAGACGCCGACCTCACCATCTTCGACGCCACCCGGATCCGCGATCAGGCTACTTTCGAAAAAGCCGCACAGTTCTCAACCGGAGTCCGCCACGTTCTAATCAACGGGCAACTCGTCGTCACCAACGGCAAGTTGGTCGAAAACCTCCGCGCCGGCCAACCCATCCGCGCCGCCATCACAACTCGTTAAACGCGCGAAGCATTTCGCGCACGCCGCAATTGCTCCAGCTCGCGCTTCAGCGGCTCCCAATAAACGCGATCCCTCTCCCGCTCCGCCGCCTCTTCCGCCACCATCGCCGCAGCCACAGCGCCAATCTTGCCGTCAAGCGCATCCCTCAGTGCCGGCCGCATCAAAGCAACAGTTTCTGCAGCCTCAGGATAACTTCGCACCATTGCCAACAAAAGCTCCGGACTCCGCAATTCACGCAACAAGTAATCGATACGCTCGTCCCCAAGCGGCAAGGCCCACGAAAAATAAGCCTGCTCCAGCAGGCGCCGGATCATCGGCCAGTCTTTGTCTCGTTGTGTCTTCTTCGCGCAGACCAGGTCCTCAAGCGCAAGCATGTCAACCTCGAAGGAATCCACAACAATTGTGGTCCGCCGCGGCCACAAAGCTTCAAACTCATCCACCCCGCGCAACTTCGACATCACATCAATCCGCAGCCCCGCAACCTCCTCGCGGCGACAGCGGAAATGTACAGCGTGCCCACGCTCCAGCAGTGCACCGTCAAGCGCAGGCACAGCAATCGATTCCGCCTCCACCAGTTCCAGCGCCTTTCGCAGCAAATCAAGGCTAGCCGCATCCGCCATCACCAGCAAATCCAGGTCGCGACTAAACTCGGCCGCCCCGTAAAACACGCACGCTTGTCCGCCCATCAGCAGCGTTCTCACGCCACTCGTCCGGATCAAAGAAAGGGCTTTGAGTATCGGGCTCAGGCTCAAGACTGCCCCCCAGCGCAAGATAAGTTTCCCAGAGCTTCATCGATTCGACGAATCGCTCCTGCGGTGTCAGTCGATACCATTCCGCCCACTCCTCGCCAACAAGGTCTTCGGCACTCACTTCACCCATGTTCTTACTGTATACCTGCCAGCAGCGCTCGCAGAATTGTCCAATGCAAGATGAGCATGAAACGGGATTGGATTCCAATGCAAGATGAGCATGAAAGCGGGGAAGGTGGAGTAGGCATGCTGGCGTATGCAGATACGCATGGAAAATGCCGAGAATTTAAGTCAAAAGAA
>JANXLY010000382.1 GCA_025354885.1 Acidobacteriota bacterium
GGCGGCGGGATGCCTGTCCTTGTTTAAGCTGGCAGAAGCGCCGGGCCGATGCAAGGACACCTTTTCCACAATCCGTCGCGGCGACGGCTGTGGAAAACCCCTATCTCAACTTTTCTCCTTTGGAGCAACTATAAGGTTCAAAAGGATAGGGAGGACTTCCGTGGAGTTGGCTATTTTTTGGGAGGGACGGGAGGCAGGGATTTTCTGTCGTGCTTAAGCCGTTGGCTGCGGATCATGTCGGGAAGGAATTCGCGGATTAGATTGGTGCCGGCGAGGCCAGCGTACCAGAGGTAATAGTTCACGGCGACATTGCTCATGCCTTGCCAACTGCGAGGAGACCACAGTAGGGGAATGGCAGATCCACCGGCGCTGCCAAGGAAGGAGGATGCCGAGAAATGAGTTGCGCCGGAATTGCTGTGGGCGACGTAAGGAGAAATGATGACGTGTCCGAATCTTTCTCCAAAGCTATCTTTCTTCGAGCGAAAGTAGCGGTTATCCTCTTTGAAGATTGCCGATGTTGCGTAAGTGATCGAGTAAGCGACGGCAGAGCTGCCATAACTGCTGGCGACGCGTTTGCCGTAGGCCTTCGAGCCCTGAGTCCATTCTTTGGGGCTATTCAAGGCTTGACTGAGTGCAGCGCCGGATAGTGCCGACAAGCCCGCGCCAGGAGAGAGAGAGAGGGAAGCGAAGAGTTCAAATCTTTGCTGCTCGGTGATCTTGCGCCACGGTTCTGGTGCAGGTTGTGGGATCGCGCGCAGGTAGGCAGGCAGGCCCGAAGTATCTAGAGTGGGATCAGCAGGGACAGCGGTCTGGGCATTGCAGAGAAAACAGCCGACCAACAGCAAGGCGGGAAGACGAGTGAGTGTCATGAGTCGTTGGCTTTGTGGATCAGTTTAGCAGTTGGAGCCGCGAACCGTGGAGGCCGTGAGATAGGATTGGGCTTGCTGAAGGAGGCTTATGTATCGTCTGAGTTTGCTTGGTTTTTTGTTTCTTGTGATGACTGGGGCGGCCTTTTCGCAGAAAGGGGCGAAGCCGAAAGATTGGGTGGAACTTTTTAACGGCAAGAACCTGGATGGTTGGGTGATCAAGATAGCCGGGCATGAAATGGGCGACAACTATGGCGATACGTTTCGTGTCAGAGACGGGGTGATTGCGGTTTCTTATGACCAGTACAAGGAATTTGGGGCGCGCTTTTCGCATCTCTTTTACAAGCAGAAGCTTTCGCATTACAGGCTGGCTATGGAATATCGCTTTGTAGGGGAGCAGATGAAGGATGGGCCTTCTTATGCGCGGTTGAATAGCGGGGTGATGGTGCATTCGCAAGCGCCGGAGACGATTTTGAAAGATCAGGACTGGCCTATTTCCGTTGAGGCTCAGTTTCTCGGTAACGACGGCGATTTGAAGCGGCCGACGATGAATGTGTGTACGCCTGGGACTGAGATCTTTATGAAGGGCGCAATGGTGAAGGCGCACTGCACGAATTCTACTTCGAAGATTTATGGCGGCTCTGGATGGGTGTCGGTAGAAGTTGCGGTATTGGGATCGGAGAGAGTGCGGCATTTTGTGGAAGGGGAGCAAGTGTTGCAGTATGAGTTGCCGCAAATTGGCGGGGGAGTTGCGAACCGTTTTGACCCAGCGATCAAGGTGGACGGGAAGATGTTGAGTGAGGGTTACATCGCGTTGCAGTCGGAGAGCCATCCGGTGGAATTCCGGAATATCCGGCTGTTGCAATTGAAGGGTTGCATGAACTCAAAAGCCAAGAATTACAAGCCGTACTTTGTGGAACGGGATGAGGCTGCTTGCGTGTTTGGCAAGTAAGAGGAAACCATTGTGGATGAGAGAGACTCCATTGATAGAGGAGCTCGTTTGAGAATGAACCTTTGCAGAGCTGGTTTGGGCGTTGTGTTGAGTTGTGTAATGTGGGCGCAGGTGGCAGTGACGCCAGTTGCGCCGGTGCGGAGTCCGCTCGAAGAGTACAGCACGACGATTGAACGACTGGTGCAGAAAGTGAATCCGGCCGTGGTGCAGATTCAGACGGAGCGTTACGGACCAAGGGAAGATGGCGGTATGGGGAGTGCGGCTAGTTTGACGCGGCAGAGTGCACTGGGAACGGGAGTGTTTGTGTCGGCTGACGGGGACATCATTACGAATGCGCATGTGGTTGAAGGGGCCTGGAAGATTGAAGTGCGTTTGCATGGCCGAGGGGAGGCGAGGGCACAGATGATTGCGGCGGAAGTTGTGGGGATCGACCGAGAGACGGATCTGGCAGTGCTGCGGGTGAAGGGAGTAAATTGGCCGCACCTGGTATTGGGTGATTCGGCGTCATTGCGACAGGGGCAGATGGTGCTGGCGATGGGGAATCCAAGGGGGCTGGAGAATTCGGTGAGCATGGGGGTGGTTAGTGCTGTGGCGCGGCAGGTGAGTCCGGATGCATCGCAGACTTTTGTGCAGACGGATGCATCAATCAACCCTGGAAATAGCGGTGGCCCGCTGGTGAATTTGCGCGGGGAAGTGGTGGGAATCAACACGTTCATTTTGTCGCAGAGCGGTGGGAGTGAAGGGCTGGGATTTGCAGTGCCGAGCAGTCTGGTGCGAGATGTTTACAAGCAGATCAAGAAGTATGGACGAGTGAGGCGCGGGGAACTGGGAGTAGTAATCCGTTCAGTGACGCCGGTGCTGGCGGCGGCGTTGAATTTGCCGCGCGAAGATGGCGTATTGATTCAGGATGTGAGGGAGGGCAAGGCAGCAGCGGCGGCAGGTGTGAAATTGAACGACATCGTAATTCGGGTGGAGGGGAGGATGGTACGGAATGTGAGGCAGTTTGCGAACAGTCTGTTTCGCTCGGAGATCGGGGGGAATTTGACTCTGGAAGTGATACGCGGAGACAAAATGGTTTTGTTGAAGGTGGCGCTGCCGGAGAGGGATGACGAGGTGGAGGGGATTGCGCAGCAGATCAAGGAGCAGTCTGTACCAGTGCCGCCGCTGGGGATACTGGCGGTGGCTTATGACAAGTCTACGGCGGGGCTGGTTTTGAAGCCACGCTATGAATTTGGATTGATCGTGACGGCGAAGTTATCGACGAATGCCTCGCTGCAGGAAGAGCTGGAGGCGGGGGACTTGCTGGTAGGAGTGAATGGAAAGATCGTGGGAGATTTTGAGACGCTGAAGAAAATTCTGGACGGGATTGGGGAGGCGATGCCGATTGTGGTGCAGGTGCAGCGCGGAGAGATTTTGCGATACCTGGTGCTACGGGGCGGCTGATTTGGATATTGTAGCTAGCATGACCCGTAGAACTCTGTTGGCCGCTGCGGCGGTGAATCCTTTGTTGACGCTAGCGGCGGTGCCGGATGTACCGATCATCGATACGCACATTCATTTGTTTGATACGAAGCGCCCTGGGGGGATCCCCTGGCCTCCCAAAGATGACGCAGTCCGCTACAAACAAGCGTTGCCGGATCGTTATGTTGCGCTCACGCAGAAGCTGGGAATCGTGGGAGCGATCGAGGTGGAGTGCAGCCCGTTGATCGCAGATAACCAGTGGGTGTTGGATGTGGAAGCGAAGGCGCCGGTGATGGTAGGCATGATCGGGCACCTGGAGCCGGGCGATGCAGGGTTTCGAGCCGAGTTTGAGCGGTTGCGAAAGAATCCGTTGTATCTCGGGATCCGTTACGGAAATCTTTGGGGGAGGGAGTTGGGGACGGAGTTGAAGAAGCCGGAGTTCGTTGCGGGGCTGAAGGAGTTGGCGGCGGCGAAGATGATCCTTGATTCGGCGAATCCGAATTTGAAGCTGCTGGGAGAATTGCGACAAGCTTCAGACCTGGTGCCGGATTTGCGAATCATGATCGATCATTTGCCGGGAATGGTGATGCCTACAGATAAGGCGGGACTGGCTCAATATGAAGAAGTGATGCGGAGTTTGTCTGCGCGCAAACAGGTTTATGTGAAGGTGTCGGCGGTTTTGAAGAAGAAGGATGGTGCGGTGATTACGGATGGGGCTTATTACCGTCCGAAGCTGGATGAAATGTGGCAGAGGTTTGGAGAGGACCGGGTGGTGTTTGGAAGTGACTGGCCCAATAGCGACGGGTTGGGAACTTATGAACAGGTGCTGACGGTGGTGAAGGATTATGTGGGGACGAAGGGAAGAGGGATTGCTGAGAAGTATTTCTACAAGAATTCACTGGCGGCGTACCGGTGGAAGGGCCGGGTGCCAGCGCAGCTTGCGCTCAGCGGAAAGTGATTTTCAGTTGAGTAGCGGGTCCATTTGAAGTCTGGATTCCAATCGAAGCGCCGTGGGTAAAAACATTAGAATTGCTGCGGTGCTCCTCGCTCTCTTCACCATCGTGGTTAGCATGGTGGGGATCATTTCTCCGGATAGCGTTATGATGATTCGCCGAGCGTACTACACGCCTCGCGGTCTCCTTGTGGGTGGCGCAGTTCGAGTAGCAATGGGTCTAGTGTTGATCCTGGCTGCCTCGATCTCTCGCTGGCCCAAGACCCTGCGCGTGCTGGGAGCAATGATGTGCCTGCAAGGAATTTCGGCGAATCTCCTCGGACTTGAACGCGCTCGAGCAATCCTCGAATGGGAGGCACAACATATGGCGCTGTTGAGAGCCGGTGCCGTGGTGGCTTTAGTCAGCAATGTCTTCATCGCGTTTGCGGTTAC
>JANXLY010000386.1 GCA_025354885.1 Acidobacteriota bacterium
CGTGGCAAGAGGTCTTCAAGCAAGCGCATCTTGCCTTGCGCTGCTGACCAAGGGCTCCCCCAGATCTTTGACAACTAGAGAAGAAAAAACTAACAAGAGGAATCTTGAAATGGAGCCCATGTCCGTAAATAAATGAAAACATGCAAAAGTCGATTTTTGCGTTTTTTGAAGTTTCGCTATCCGTTCGCTTTTCCGGCTAAGGGTGTTTTCTGAAGGGCTGGTGAGAAATCCGGGCTAGCGACGGAACAGCATCGGCGCAAACTCGCTCAACTCGCGCCGAAACACCGGATAAAAGTGCGCACCTTCCAGCTCAGTTTCCATAAACTGAATACCGTGCTTTTTCAAAACTGCTCGCAGCGCCCGGTTTCCCTCCACCCCCTCGTCCGCTTTGCCGATGCCAATCCAAAAGGTTTTCAACTTTAGGTTCGTTCCCTTGGCATCTGCCAACAAGGTCTTATAGGTTTCTTCAAATCCTCGCGGAAATCCTGCCAAGCTGAACAACCCGATGTTTCCGAATAAATCCAGATGGCGCAATCCAATATTTAGTGACAAAGACGCACCCATCGAGAGCCCCGCAAGTGCCCGGTTCGCACTCCCCTTCGCAGTGCGGTATGTCGAATCGACCATCGGCACAACCTCTTCTAAGAGATACTTTTCAAACAACTCCGCATTCTTCAAACCCGCTGCACCATAAGGGGCAGAATGCGCCCAGGGCATCACCAGCAGCATCGGCTTCACCTTACCTGCTGCCATGAGATTGTCCAGAATCACGTGTGCCCGTCCAGTCCGAGTCCATCCCTCTGCCACATCGTTGTTTCCGTGGAACAAATACAATACCGGATACCGTTCACTTCGATTCGCGTCATATCCCGGCGGCGTGTACACGAAAACTTCGCGCACATCCCCAAGCACCTTGGAATTCCGAGTCACCATCTCCACTTTGCCGTGCGGAACATTCCTCTCAATCCACAACGCATCTCCTGGTACTTCCACCAGGCTCGCCGAAGTCCGCGCCCGCAGCTTCATCTGCGGATTCACCGGATCGGCAATATTCATCCCGTCCACGTTGAAGGAGTACAGATAAACCTGAGGCTCCAGTGGCCCCACAGTTAGCGACCAGACACCATCGGCACCTTTCGTCAAAGCGACCCGTGCTCCCAGCTTCATCCAGTCACCATTCAGCGTTACTTTCTCTGCCTTCGGAGCATAGAGACGAAACGTCACTTGCCGCCCCGCCACTTCTGGTGAGACTACCCGGTCAGCAACCGTCGGAGCGGACGGTCCCTGCGCTGCGCACATGGCGACTAGCAAAACCATCAGAGCACTTGTCTTCATTGCCTCATCATCATATTCGAAAAGCACGGGTGGCACTACAGCCTTCGGGCTAAAATGTGGATCAGCCGGAACGACGCTCCCGAAGAAAATCCCTCAGGACATTCAGTCACAAACAATGAAACGCAGAGAATTTATCAACACCGGCGTTTTGCTGACTGCAGCGAACACACTGGCCGGAAATCTTCTGATGGGAAGCCAGACCTCTTCCAGTAAGTCACCGGCCACCAAGAAACCCAACATAATCTTCATTCTGGCCGATGACCTCGGAATCGGAAACCTAAGCTGCTACGGAGCAGATAACTTCAAAACGCCAAACCTCGATCAACTCGCGAGCGGAGGCACCCGCTACACCAATGCCTACACCGCGCCCTTGTGCGGACCTTCTCGCGCCTTCATCTTGACTGGACGTTACGCATTTCGCACAGGTGCTACCAACCAGGACAGCACGGGGCTCATGAAGCCAGGCGTCGAAACGATGATGCCAAAGATCCTCAAACAATCGGGCTACGATACGGCGATGATCGGCAAATGGGGCCAGCTCCCTCTCGGGCCAACCGATTTTGGATTCGATGAGGAATTCAGGTTTACCGGCAGCGGCCTCTACTGGAACGTAAGCGTACGAGCAAACCATCTTCCATGTGCGCGGCATTCGTGATTGTCTGAAGGGATGAAGCCAGGAAAGACAGCGCAAGTGGGAATGGGAGTGGCTGGGGAGTATCGGGGGAGTGGAAAGACCCGTGC